>WQSR01000025.1 GCA_009787785.1 Defluviitaleaceae bacterium | reverse complement strand
GGTTTTACCGGCGGGCGGAGCCCACGGTTTTACATAATAATACGAATAACAGGGGATGAGCGAAATGGCGGTAAAAGCTTCAACGGGTTCACGGTTTGCGCGGGCGATTCGGAGATACTGGATACTGTATTTAATGTGCATCCCCGGCGCGCTTTTTTTTCTCCTGTTCCGCTACGGCCCCATGTGGGGGATTCTGGTGGCGTTCCAGGACTATAATATCTGGCGGGGCTTCTGGGATAGCGATTGGGTGGGTGTGGCGCATTTTACGCGGTTCTTCACCGGGCCCCACTTCCGCACGCTGATGACGAATACCCTGTGGCTCTCGTTTTTGGGTATTGTGTTCGCCTTCCCCGCGCCCATTGTATTGGCTTTGTTCTTGAATGAACTGCGTTTGCAATGGTTCAAGCGTACTATCCAGACCATGATATATGTACCCCACTTTATTTCCTGGGTTATCATCGGCTCCATGACCTTTATGCTGTTGAGTAGCGGCGGCCCCATCAACTCCCTGCTGGGGAACTTCGGCATCGGGCCCATTCCCTTTCTTATCAGCGAGGGCGCGTTCCGCCCCATCATGGTGATACAGGGGATATGGCGGGGCGCGGGCTTCGGGACGATTATCTTCCTGGCCGCGCTCTCCAGTGTGGACATGGAGCAGTACGAGGCCGCCATTGTGGACGGCGCGGGCCGTTTCCGGCAATGCTGGCACATCACCCTCCCGGCGTTGCGCAGTGTGGTGGTTCTGCTCCTGATTCTGCAAATGGGCAGCATCCTGGACACGAACTTCGACCAGGTGGTGCTGTTGAGCAACGCGGGCAACCGCTCCGTTTCCGACGTAATCGAGACCTTCGTGTTCCGCGAGGGCCTTTTGGGCGGTAACTTCAGCTTCACAACGGCCATCGGTCTGTTCCAGTCGATTATCGGACTGGTGCTGGTGGTAACAGCCGACCGGGTTGCCAAGGCCGTGGGCCAGTCCGGCCTGTTCTAAAGGAGGGGTTGCGATGAAACGCAATGACACGATAGCTTCAAGGATTTTTGACGTATTTAATGTGCTGTTCTTAATCTTTTTCGCCGCGGTCACGACCCTGCCCTTTATTTACATCGTTGCCGGCTCCTTCGCCAGCCAGGCGGAAATTACGGCGCGGGGCTTCTTCCTCATCCCGCAAAACCCCAGGACGGAGGCGTACCAGTATATCCTGGAGTCCCGGCTTTTGCCCCGCTCCATGGTGGTTTCCATTTTGATGACCGTGGTGGGCACGGCGGTTTCCATGGTGATGACGGTGCTTTTCGCCTACCCCCTTTCCAAGAAATATCTGCCCGGGCGCAATCCCATGCTGGCCTTGGTGGTGTTTACCATGCTCTTTAGCGGCGGCATGATACCCACCTTCCTCACCGTGCGCGCCTTGGGGCTACTCAATAATTTCTGGGCCTTGATTCTGCCCCAGGCCATCAGCGTGTGGAACCTGATTGTACTCATGAAATTCTTCCAGAACATACCCGAGGAGCTGGAGGATTCCGCCCGGATGGACGGAGCCTCGGATTTACGGGTCTTCCTTCGGATTATACTGCCCCTCTCCACGGCGGCCATCGCCACCTTCTCCCTGTTCTATGCCGTAGGGTATTGGAACTCCTTCCGGCCGGCCTTGCTGTACCTCCCCGGCGCGCCGAATTTGTGGCCGCTCCAACTGGTACTGCGCAACATCGTCCTCATGGCGGGCGGGGTCATCGCGGACGTCATTTGGGACCCCGACGCGCCCGTACCCCCGCCGGACAGCATCCGCAACGCGGTAATCGTCTTCGCCACCGTACCCATTTTGCTGGTGTATCCCTTTATCCAGAAGCATTTCACCAAGGGCGTCATGATAGGGGCGATAAAGGGGTAGCAATGGAAAAAGCATATAAAACAGCGTACATTGAAGAAGTACGGGGCGAGGAGGACTTGCACCTGCCCCCTGTGATAGACGGCATTGGCGTAACCTGGCGCGTCACCGAGGTACCCTGGACAAAAAAAGGCGTACCCGTGGAAATGAAATACGACCCCACGAAGCAGGGGGTATTTACCTTCACCGGGACGCTGGATGCCGCAGGGATGCCGGCAGACACGGCCCCCCAGATTTTCGTGGAGAACCGGCATAAAAACACCGCCGCCTACCGTCCCCGCTCTGCCGAATGGCTGGACAGGGGTGTGGTGGCCGTACCGGTGAACCCGAAGGCGGGGGCGGGCATTTTGGTTAAGTGGCGGCTACTGGGCACGGAGTACGGCCAGGGGCTGACCTTTAACGTGTACCGCAATGGCGGGAAATGCAACACCGCGCCGGTGGAGATATTGAATTTCGTGGATGAAGGCGGCAAGCCCGGCGACACCTACGAAGTGGAAGTGACCCAAACCGGGGAAAAATCCCCCAAGGCCGTGGCCTGGGCGCGGAATTTCATGGACATACCCTTGCAACGCCCCGCCGACCGCCCCAACCCGGCGGTGGCCTATGGCGCGGAATATGGGGACGCCTTTCCCATTACCTACACGCCCAACGATTTGGCGGTGGCGGACATCGGCGGCAACGGGAAGTATGGCATCTTGGTGAAGTGGTACCCCTCCCAGGCCCAGGACCCCGGCCTGACCCCCAAGCATACCGGGGAGACGATTTTCGATGCTTACACCTTGGAAGGGAAATTGCTGTGGCGCATTAATTTGGGGATGAACATTGTCTCCAGCGCGCACCACAGCATTTTTAATTTCTTTGATTTGAACGGGGACGGCAAAGCGGAGCTGGCGTTGAAAACCGCCGACGGCACCCGCATTTATCACCCCAAGACCGACGGCACCCTTTGCGACCTGACGGACACCCCCGTGCATATCATCGGCGACCCCAAGGCGGTGTGGGTGGGGGGTCTGCCCAACCCGGCGAAGGGCGGAGCGGTGAACCATACCATGCTGGCGCGGGTGGCTTCCGGGCCGGAATATTTTACGATTTTTGACGGGGCCACGGGGCTTCCCATAGACACGGTGGATTACTTCGCGCCCTATGGCATCAACGCCGGGAAATGGGGCGACGCCAGCAACAACCGGAGCGACCGCTTCAACGGCTGTGTGGCGTACTTGCCCAAGCATGGCGACCCGGAAAAACCCTACCCCAGCGTCATTGAGGTGCGGGGGCATTACGGGCCCCATTTCGTGGCGGCCTACCAGCTCATCGGCGGGAAAATCATCAAGGTGTGGGAATACATCCACAGCGAGTGGGACGCGGGGCGGTACCAGGGAAATCACCAGCTGGCTGTGGCGGATGTGGATTTTGACGGCTTCGATGAAATCCTTTTCGGCGGCATTGTGCTGGACCAGGACGGAAGCATTGTGTGGGCGTCCAATGGCACCCGGGGGACGATAAACGCCGGCCACGGAGACGCCATGCACGTGAGTGTGATGCGCCCGGATGACCCGGCTTTCTACCTGTTCAGCCCCCGGGAGGCCCGCCCGCCAAACAATGTCACCCTCTTTAAGGCCGCCACCGGTGAACCGGTGTGGACGCACTGCGCCGACAGCAAGGACGTGGGCCGGGGCATGGCCGCCAATGTGACCTCTTTGCCCGGCTTCGAGGTGTGGGCTTCCTCCGGTACCCCTATGTATAACATTTGTGCCGAGAAAATCATCGCCACCCACTGCGGCGAAATCGGCATACCCGGCAACGCGCCGGTGAATTTCCGGCTCTACTGGGACGGAGATTTGCTCTCGGAAATGCTGGACGGCCCCGATGGCGGCCCCCTGACCATTTCGAAGTTCCACTACGATGAAGGAAACAGCTCCCTGGAAACCCTCCTCACCCTGGAGGGCACCCTTTCCAACAACGGCACCAAGGCCAACGCCGGCTTGGTAGCCGACATCCTTGGCGACTGGCGGGAGGAAATCCTGGTTCGCACAGCGGACAACAACGCCCTGCGCATCTACACCACGGACATTCCCACGGAATACGTCCTTTACACCCTCATGCACGACCCGGTCTACCGCCTGGCCGTCAACTGGCAGAACGCGGTGTATAACCAGCCCCCCCATTTGGGCTTCTACCTGGGGGAGGACATCCGGGACAAGGTGCTGGCGGGCGAGCTGCCTACACCTAAAATCTTTTATGCTTCTACAGAATAATCGCGGAAGTAGTTTGTTTTACGGTTTCTAATATATCCCCGGGGAGGCTTTCGGCGAACCTCGGTTTGCGCGCAATCGCGTCCAGCGTCCGTATTTGGTCGCACATGATATATCCTTGGGTTTTCGTCCGCTCATCAAGCAGTATGCGCATGGGCAAGGGCTTGGCCTTAGCCGTTATAGGGCAAACGACGATTTGCCTGGTGTTTGTGTTATACAAATCCTTGCTCACCACCAGTACAGGCCGCTGTCCCGACTGCTCATGCCCCACAGTGGGGTCAAGATTGACGATAACGATATCCCCCTGCTTGAAGCTCATAATATTTCCCTCCCCACCGGCGCGTCGTTTTCCCCCCAGTCATAACTTTCGTACGCTTCTCCATCCCAGTCGGAAAAAATTTTCTCCAGGGTCAGCCGCTCGGGAACCTTGGTGATAATCAATCGGTTGGGCTCCGCCACAATTTCAATTTTTGTCTTGTCATGAATGTTGGAAATCTCCTGCAATGACTTGGGAATGCGAAAACCCAGTGCGTTACCCCACCGGGTGGCCGTTGTTCGGGTTGCCATCATGGAAATCAACTCCCTGTTTATATGTTTATACGTGTATTATATCGCTTATTTGTTTTATTGCGCAAGGTTCATCGGCAAGCAAAAATTTATCTTGTGTGTGTATCAAAAACCTGCTACTATAACCCAGCAACAAAAAACCGCAACGACCATGAAGCGTTTAGCCGCGCCTCATGGCGAGTGTAGGGATGCACTACCATCACCTACAAACACAGGGAAAACCCCGCCGTTGCAGTATCGCAAGTATACACATTCCCGCATATGCCCGCAAGAACGGGGTAGGCGTGGCGTATGCTTTGCATTATGTACGGTTGCGGAAAATAACCTGTAGCGTCGATTTCTTGGCGTGTAGGTGGTGACGGAGAAACTCCGTCGTCCCTTACACGCCTTTTTGATTGGGTTATCCGGGGCTTGTCCTTTGCATCTTGCGGGCAGGCCCCGGCAAAAGGGCAGGATGCAAACCATTCTAAAGGAGAGAGCCGTATGACAAAGAAATTAACAAGCGCGCTACTGATTGTAGCCATGATTGCCGCGATGATTCCGTTTTCGGTTTCGGCCAGCGCGCAAATCCCCGCCTTCACTCGCTTCGCCACAACGGAAACCTCGGTATATGCAGGGGATGAAATTATCTTCACCCTCAGCACCGTGGAAGCGGTGAACCACATATTTGCGGAAATTGACGGCGAGCGGGTAAACGCCGTCGTGCAAACCCACCCCGCCCCCGCGGCAGGTACCCGGAACTGGACCCTCACCTTCACCCCCGAGGAAAGCCAAACCGTCACCGTTCACGCCAATATCGCCAACGCGGTACGGGGTGCCGCAACCTTCGCCATACCCGTGACGGTGGAGGGTGCCCTTCCCGGCGTAATCAACATAAACAGTGTGCGCCGCAGTGTCTCAGGTGCGATTTTCGCTGGGGATGCCCTCACCTTCACCATCGTAACCAGCAACGCGGTGGAATACGTATTCACAGAGGTAGCCGGCAGATGGGTGCGGGCGGTACTTGGCCAAACCGCAAGCAATGGCGACAAAACATGGGAGCTGATAGTGCGCCCAGCGGAAACACAAACGCTGACGATATATGCAAACAACGAGTTTGTGAGGGGTGCTGTTAGGAATAATCAGTATGTGGAAATCCAGCAAATTCCCTTTTTTACGGATGTGTTGCGACCATTTGAAAGGACATATCTTTACAGACATGGAAGATTTGAATTTGCATCCTCTGTGAATATGGGAGGAAGCACGTACAGAAACGCCATGCGTTTTCGTTTTGCAAGTAGCTCCTTTGATATGCATACCGACCAATGGGGCCGCTTCAATTTGAACAGAAATTACAGTATCATCAACGGTACATTCGGAAGAATTGACGGCACCGGACGGGTCAACGGCACATTAATTTTCATCGGGGACGGAGAGGAAATCGCAAGGTTTACCGTAAGAGCAGATGACATGCCGATGGAAATTTCGGTGAATGTAATCGGTGTTACACAGCTAAGAATTGAAGTAAGAATCCCTAACAGCACAAATACCTCTTTCGCGTTTGCCAATGTGACAATCCGATGAAATTATTACTGATGTCCTTTTAACCCCATTTTTCCAAAAATAAAACCGCCCATGGCTAATGCAATAATCGGCTGTGGGCTTTTCTTTTTTTGCGTATTATCGTAAAGTAGCGCAATACAAAATGTAAGCGATAAACTGTGCTTCGCACTGCGCGAACGAACAGAAATGTTACCGGGGTTTGTCCTTTCTCGGAGGTGATGCTATATGGCTAACAAAATTGACTTTGCGGAAATTGATTGCCTACACAGCAAGTTAAAGAGCTTCCGCCCATTATCCCCTGCAAATGTTCGGCGATTGTCTGAAGATTTTATGATTGATTACACCTATCATTCCAACGCCATTGAAGGAAGCACTTTAACCCTTGACGAAACCCACATTATACTCAAGGAAGGTGTAACCATTCACGGCAAGCCATTGGCGCACCACTTAGATGCTATCGGCCACAGGGATGCGTATTACTTCATTGAGGAGCTAGTAAAAAGCGAAGGCCCGCTCAATGAAAAAAATATAAAGGAAATTCACGCCCTCGTCTTATTAAATGTACAATCGGAGCGTGGGAAATACAGGGGCTTGCCTGTTAGGGTTGGCCCGTTTACGCCGTGCCAGCCTTATGATGTGCCGATTAAAATGGAACAATTGATGGCCGAGTATGATACAGCTATGCAACGGCTCCATGTAATTGAGCGGGTTGCGTTGTTTCACTTGAAATTTGAAACCATCCACCCCTTCATTGATGGCAATGGGCGCGTGGGCAGGTTGCTTCTCAACTTTGATTTAATGAAGGAAGGCTACCCGCCTATTAACATCATGTTTGCCGACAGGCAAAAATATTATGAATGCTTCAACCATTACCGCGAAAATAATGACGACCCCACAAAAATGATTGAACTTATGGCAGGGTATGTGACCTATGAATTGAATCGCTATATCGGCATGATAGAAGAAGCGGAGCGGCTTGCCCAGAGTACCTAAGCCGTCCCGCAATAACTACAAGCGGAGGAAAAACATGAACGCTCCTTATTTAGTATCAAAAATCAGCAAGGCCGTGTGGCCTCATTCCAACCGGATTTTGCTGGGGGACTTGAATAACGACGGCATTTTGGAGATGCTCCTCCTCCAGGCCGACAGCGAGATAGACGACCGCTTTGTTCCCCATCAGCTTACTTGTATTTCTGCTGTGGATGTGCATGGGCGGGAGCTGTGGCGCGTGGGCAGACCCATGCGGGAGATGGGCAAGACGGGCTCGGATTTCCCCGCCCAGATTTATGACATCGACGGCGACGGGGAGAACGAGGTGCTGTGCGTGATGGAGGGGAAATTTCGGGTGCTGGAGGGCAGGAGCGGCCGGCTGAAGGCGGAGTATGATTTGCCCGGCGAATACGCCCACGATTGTATTATTTTGGCTAACCTCGACGGCGCGGACAAGCCTAAGAATGTGATTCTCAAGGACCGCTACCGCAGGATGTGGGCCATGAATCACGACTTCACCGTCAGGTGGGCCCATGAGGGCAACCTGGGCCATTTCCCCTACCCCTTTGACATCAACGGCGACGGCTATGACGAAATACTGGCGGGCTATGATTTGCTGGACCGCGATGGCAAGGTGCTGTGGCGCGTGGCGCAAACGGGCCACGCCGATTGTATTTTCGTGGCGGATTTGTGGGGTGACGGAGAGCGGCAGTTTGTGATTGGCGGCAGTACCACGGGCATCTATTCTAATGAAGGAAGGGAAATCGCCCGCTATGACGACGCCGTGGAAACCCAGCACATCGCCGTGGGGAAATTTCGTGCCGACGCGCCGGAAATGCAAATTGCTTGCCTGGACAGAATCGTCCGGGGGGACCAGGGGGAAATCAAAGCCGGTGCGCCCCAGCCCAAGGACGCCATTTTCCTGCTGGACAATAAGGCCCAGCTCCTGTGGAAGGAAGACCGCGTCACCCCCGGCTGGCTTACCATCATCGAAACCATGCGCAACTGGGACAATACCGGCCAGGATTATATTCTGGCCTACCGGCGCGGCGGCGGGATATTGCCCACCCTCTATGACGGGGACATGAAGCCGGTGGCGGTTTTCCCGGTGGAGGGCTATGTGGTACACGGGCCTATATTCGGTGATGCCCGGGAGGATGTGGTGATTTTCGACCCGGAGCATATCTACATTTTCTCCTCGGTGGAGCGGGACTTGCACAATCTGCCCAAGCACCCCCCCAAGCCCCAGCCCAAACGCCTCTATATGGCCACCCTTTATCCCGGCGATGAAAGGGTGGGGTGAATTGGCTTCGTAACATAATTGTAATAGTTATATTGACAAGCACAAAAACCATATAATATAATCAAAGTGTATGATTCATGCCCTATTGCGCGTGGATAAATCTGTGAAAATTCCTGAAGGGAGCAATTTCAAAATGAAGAGAGTCATTGCACTATGTTTAGCCGTACTTATGTTGGCGGCTGTGGGATTCATGACCTCCTGCGGCCGTAGCGACACGGAAATTGTGTTTGGCTGGTGGGGCGGAGATGGCCGTGCCGAGCAGACACAGCGCATTATTGACCTGTTTGTAGAGGGAAGCGACAATGTGGATTACATCGAGCCGGTCATCGCCTCCTGGGGCGAGTACTGGGAAATGATGCTGACCCGCGCCGCCGCAGGAGATTTGCCCTGTGTGATGCAACAGGATACTGGCCGCATGATTGAGTTTCAGGCCGCCGGGTTGTTGCAAGACCTGCGTCCTTTGATTGCCGACGGCCGGCTGGATGTGACCAACATCCCGCAGATGGCACTGGAAGCGGGCATGGTACCGGGAAGTAGCGGCATTTACGCCATCCCCACGGGCATGAACGTAACCGCCATGACCTACAACGCCACCTTGTTGCGTGAGCTGGGTCTTTCCGCGCCCTTGAACATGACCCTTGACCAATTTATTGACCTGAGCCGTGAAATCTACGCCCGCAGTGGCGTACGCACCAACTGGATTGGCGCAGACCCCTCCATTCAACTGGAAATTCATCTTCGCGCCCAGGGCGTGAACCTCTTTGATTTCAGCGGCCCCACCCCCCGTATGGGTGGTTCTCCCGCCAACTATGTAGAATTTTTCCAAGTCATCGCCATGGGCATTGAAGAGGGCTGGCATATCCGCCCCGAACATCTTGCCGGCCGCGAAGGCGCGGAAATGACCCCCTTATGGTATCCCCCCGGCGACGAGCGTGAATTTGCCAACATGCGCCAGTGGAACGACCCCATTTGGTCCAACATGCTTACGGGCCAGTTGAACGACGCCCCCGACTGGATGGAAATCGGTATGACCTCCTTCCCGTCCAACAATCCGCAACGCGCCAGCTTCGGCCGTTCCACCATGTTCCTGGCCATCACCACCCAGGCCGATGACCTGGACGCCTCGGCGGAATTTTTGAACTGGTTCATCAACTCCGTTGAAGCCTACACCATCATGGGCGGCGACCGTGGCGTGGCCATCAACCCCGTGATTGCACGTGCCATTGACCCGATATTGGCAGTACCCGCACAGCGTCAGGCCGCCCACGTAGCCTGGACCAATGACGGTAACTCCAGCCCCTTCTTCGCCGGACGCCCCGAGGGTGCCGCCGAGGTAGTAGGCACCAACGGTGAGTTGGTGCGCATCACCGACCTGGTAGCCACCGGTGCCATGACGCCACAGGAAGCCGCAGAAGCATTCTTCGCTTTCGGCAACGCGACTGTTCGGTAAGTCAAAGGATTAAAGATAAGACCTCGGGGCGTTGCCCCGCTGAAACCTCGGGGCGTTGCCCCGAACCCCACGCGCTTTTTGTAAAAAGCGCGACCAAAAACTTAATATTTTTCACACGCTCATGTGATGTTTAACTTTGAAGCCCGCGTATGCGGGCTTCAATTTGAAGTTTTTGCAATTAACATAAAGGGGCAAACCATATGACCGCTATCAAGCGTTTTATCTATAAAGAAAACGTGGCAGGCGTTATTTTCGCGTTGCCATTTATTATTGGGTTTTTGGCCTTTCTTGTCGTGCCCATGGGCATGTCCCTGTATTACTCCTTCACCCGGTTCAATATTTTGCGCCCGCCGGAATGGATAGGGCTGGAAAACTATACGCGGATGCTCACCGACGAACGCCTGCGCGAATCCCTGTTCGCCACACTGTATTTTGTGTTCGCCGCTGTGCCCTTGCGCCTGGTGGTGGCCTTGGCCATCGCCATACTGCTTTTCAAATCCACCAAGATGATGGGCATTTACCGGGCCATGTACTACCTGCCCTCCATGCTGGGCGGAAGTGTGGCAGTGGCCATACTGTGGCGGCGGCTCTTCTTTTCCACGGGCACATTTAATACGATTTTGGGCGTATTTGGCCTGAACCGGAACTTCAACTGGATTGGGGACACCCGGACGGCCATATGGGTGCTGATTTTACTCTCCGCGTGGCAGTTCGGCTCGGCCATGCTCATTTTTTTGGCCAGCCTGAAGCAGATACCGGAGACCTATTACGAGGCCGCCAGCATCGACGGGGCCAGCAGTGCCCGGCGATTCTTCAAGATTACGTTACCGCTGATAACCCCCACCATTTTCTTTAACCTGATGATGCAGACGATTGCCGGGTTCCTGACATTCAATTCCGCCTTCCTGATTACCGGCGGCGGGCCGCTGAATACCACCAATTTTTTCGCGCTGTATATGTACAACCATACCTTCGCATGGGGGAACGCGGGATATTCCTCCGCGCTGGCCTGGTTTATGCTATCCGTCCTCGCGCTGATTACGGGGCTCCTCTTCGGCACGCGGCGGTTCTGGGTCTATGATGGGGGGTTCTCGTAAATGGTGACAAGACATAACAAAATATGGAGCGTGGTCAAGCACGCCATTGTACTGGGCTTCGGCTTTATTATGGTGTATCCCCTCCTTTGGATGCTCATGTCCTCCTTTGAAGTAAGCGACCAAATCTTTCACCGGGCGGGACTGGTGCCGAGCCAATGGGATTTCACCAACTATCCCACGGGCTGGGCGGGCATCGGCCGCTGGACATTTACCCGTTTCTTCGGCAACTCCTTTGCCTACGCGCTGGTTTCCACCTTCGGCGCGGTGCTTTCGTCGTCGGTGATTGCCTACAGCTTCTCCCGGGGGAACTATCCGGGGCGTAAAATCCTCTTCGCCATTATGCTGGGGACGCTGTTGTTGCCGGGTCAGGTGCTGATGGTGCCCCAATATCTGTGGTTCCATTCCCTGGGCTGGGTGGGTACGTACTTGCCTTTGGTGGTGCCCGCGTTCTTTGGCGGCGCGTTCTTCATCTTCCTCATGACCAATTTCATGAACGCCATCCCCCGGGAGCTGGACGAATCCGCCAAAATCGACGGCTGTTCCTTCTACGGTATATACGCCAAAATTATTATCCCCCTGTCCGTGCCCTCCTTGGTGACGGCGGGGCTGTTCTCCTTCATCTGGCGGTGGGACGACTTTATGGGGCCCCTTTTATATGTCCAGGGCAACCCGCGGCTTTTCCCGGTGACGCTGGCGTTGCGGGTCTTCGCCGACCCCACCACCGTGACGGACTGGGGTGCCTTCTTCGCCATGAGCGTGCTATCCTTGGTGCCGGCGGTGCTGATTTTCATTTTCTTCCAGCGGTATCTGGTGGAGGGGATTTCCACAACGGGGCTGAAGGGGTAGCGACCGACCACTGCCAGCTGAACGCGGCAGATTGAGGGAGGGAGCTACCCGCTGAACGCGAGGCAAAGGCGAGTTGCGTAAGCAACGAAGTCTGCGCCCGCAGTGAAGCGTGGAAGCTCCCCTCTACCCCCCTCGGCTACGTTAAATAACGAAATACGCGTTCATACTCCCCTGCGGTTGAAATCCGAGATGAATTGCGAGGATTTGTGCCGCAAGGCGAGGAAGTGCCGACGAAGCGTGCCGGGAGGCACGCTAGGAGGAACAGACGAAGCATTGTGGTGCAAAGACCGCAGGACATCTCGGATTTCAACCGCAGGGGAGTATCAGGAGGAAAAATGCGTACAGCGATTATAGCGGACATCCACGGAAATTACCCTGCACTGATGAAGGTATTGGAGGATGCGCGTGGGTCGCGTGTAGATAATTTTATTTTCTTGGGCGATTATGCCATTTATGATTTTCCGTGGCCCAATGAAGTTACGCGGGAATTAATGCAGATAGAAAACGCGTACATGATTAGGGGTAACAAAGAAAAACATATGGGACAATTCAGAGAAGAACGTCCTGATGAAACAATAAATGACCGAGACGGGGGTCTTTACCATTCCGTTCGAGAGTTGACACAGGAATGTTATGATTATCTCCACGGCTTGGAAGATGAAATGTATATCCGGCTAAGCCCCAACGCTTTGGTGTATGCCAAACACGTTTCGCCTATATGTGAAGACCCGCAGACAGGTCGCCATCTGCCTTATAAGTTTTGTGCTAATGTCCTTTATCGCCAAGCCATGGAAGAAAAACCGTTTACCCGTGAGGAATTTTTGCTTGCGTACCACAATTTCATCAATTCAGACATTTGTTCGCCGTATATCCAGAGCGTTGACGCAAATATAATTATGTACGCCCACAATCATATACAAATGCACGCATACTGTGGGGACAAATTGATTATCAATCCCGGTTCGTGCGGGATGCCTTTTGATTGCAATAATAAAGCCGCCTATACGATTTTAGAAGTAACAAGCAACGGATTTAATGTAATCGAAAAAAGGGTTGAATACGACATAGAGGCTGTCATCGCTTATACAAGGTCATCGGATTTATATAAAAAAGCAAGCGTCATAGGCGAACTAAATATCCACGATTTACGGGTTGGCAGTAGTAATACGCATCTTTTAGCGGATATTATCCAAGAAATCGCAACGGCTAAAAACGAAAATAACGCCGGACTCTGGAATTGTAGCGACGCTGTATGGCATGAAGCGGGTGAGCGGTTTATTGCTCTGTTGGTAGATGTAAAGGAGGATAAACATGTATTCTGTAAAAGCAATTTATGATGGCGTTAATTTCAAGCCTACTCAGCCAATTGATGTTGAAGGACAATATGAGGTAGTGATAACATTCCTTGAACCGGTGCCTACAAAGAAAAATCCGAGATTATTGCTTGAACCGGTTCTTGGCAAGCCTGTTTCTATTGGCGAGTTTGATGGGTTAATAAAAATACCGGATGATTTTGACGAGCCGTTGGAAGAAATGAAGGAGTATATGTTCTAATGGAATACATTTTAGACACACATGTATTGCTGTGGTTAATTTTTGACTCGAATAAGCTGTCTGACCCTGCGCGGAAAGTGCTATCGAACGGTTTCGTAAGAAAACATGTCTGCGCTTCATCTTTGTGGGAAATTTCAATCAAAAATCGCATTGGAAAGTTGCCGCTACCCGATGGTATGCCGGGTATCCTTTCAGCGATTAGGGAGAGAGGCTTTGGCATTATCGGTCTTGATTATTTACACATTGAAGCGTATAACGCGCTTCCGCTAGTTCATCGAGACCCGTTTGATGGCATTATAGCCGCAACTGCACACGTTGAAGCCATGACAATCATAACCGCAGACGAAAATATCCAGAAGTTTGATGTATCGTGGATTTGGTGAAATGCAAGAGAGAAGGGACAGTATGCATATGAAGCGGAAGTTCACTTTGCCTGGGGAAGCCGGGTATGAGACGCTCACTTTGGAGCTGGCGCGGCGGTGGGGCGCGGATGTGATACGGGACTCTGACGGGACGAAGCTGTCGGAGGAGATATTGGGCGCGGGGTATGAGATTTATTCTACCATTTGCCCCATCCGGGAGCATAACCCGTGGATTCGGGAAAATATGCACGCACGCCAGCAGACGTTTTTGTCCACCGCGCCGTTGACAGCCACCGGGGATAGTCTTAGCGTGACGCTGATGGCGGATTTCTTTGCGGAGCAGTTCAGCGTGAACGATACGGAATTGGCCATGAAGTATTGGCAGGTGTATGACCGGACCGAGGACAGGCTTCTTCCCCGGGGGGACTGGGTGTATGCAAACGGCGCGGTGACGATAAAAACCGTTCCTTTCCGCCAGTATACGGTCAGCTTTCTGGCGTGGCGGGACTGGGAAGAGATTTCCATGTACAACCACACGACGAACAACTGGGACAAGGAAAAGCTGATGCAGTTGAATCCTTATGCCCAGGGTGCCCAGGCATATTTGAAGGATTGGTTTGTGCAGTGGTGTGCGGCCCATCCCCATACGGATGTAGTACGGTTTACGGCCTTGTTTTATAATTTTGCGTGGATATGGGGCTCGGATGGGCGCAACCGGCATCTGTTTGCGGACTGGGCCAGCTATGACTTTACCGTGTGCCCGGAGGCGTTGGATGATTTCGCCAGGGAAAAGGGATATGAGCTGACTGCCGAGGACTTTGTGCGGCAGGGAAAATACTGCGCCACCCACCGGGTTCCCAGCCAAAAGAAGCGGGACTGGATGGACTTTATCGGGCGGTATGTACGCCGCGCTACCCGTGAACTGGTGGATATCATCCACGGCGCGGGGAAGAAAGCCTATGTGTTCTATGATGACAGCTGGGTGGGGATGGAGCCCTACAGCGGCCACTTCGGGGAGATGGGCTTCGACGGGATAATCAAATGCGTGTTCTCCGGCTATGAAATACGGCTGTGCGCCGATGTGCCCGTGGATGTGCACGAGATTCGTTTTCATCCCTATCTGTTCCCGGTGGGGCTGGGGGGCTTGCCCACCTTTTCCCCCGGGGGAGAGCCGGAAAAGGACGCCATGGGCTATTGGATTAACGTGCGGCGGGCGTTACTGCGCAAGAAAATCAGCCGCAGTGGGCTGGGCGGGTATTTGAGCCTGACACAGAATTACCCGAAATTTATCGAGGCCATGGACGAGATTTTGACCCAGTTTGACCGGATTTCCGCCTTGCATGACACGGGCAAGCCCGCAGAGCTGGCACCCAAGGTGGGGATTTTGCACGCCTGGGGGGCGTTGCGCACCTGGACGCTCTCCGGCCATTTCCATGAAACGGACGGCCATATGCTCATCCATGTGCTGGAGGCGTTGTCGGGTCTGCCCTTCGATGTGCGGTTCCTGTCCTTCGAGGATGTGAAGAACGGCGTCCCGGAGGGGCTGGATATTATTATCAACGCCGGGGAGACGGGCAGTGCCTGGAGCGGCGGCGGCTATTGGAAGGACTCGGCAATAATAGAGGCCCTCACCCGCTGGGTATACGCGGGCGGGAAATTCGTCGGCATTGGCGCGCCCTCTGCCGTAGACGGCTACGCCACCTATTTGCGCATGGCCCATGTCCTTGGGGTGGATATCGACAATGGGGAACGGGCCTGTCACGGGAAATGGCACTTTAACGCACAGACCATCCCCCGGTTTGAGGATTATATGAAATATATTAACGGCGTTCACCTCACCGACGGCAAGGCAACGGTGCTGGAGGTTCACGGGGACAGCCCTGTTGTGGTGTATAATCCCTTTGGCGCGGGGGCGGGGCTGTACCTGATGGGCTATAGCTTTTTCTTCCCCGGCGAGGCGCGGCGGCTGTGCAACTGGCTCCTGTATGCCGCCACAGGCAAGCACAGCGCGGAGGGCATCACAGACAATAAATACGTGGAGTGCGCCATTTTCCCGGGGAAAATCGTGTTTATTAACAACGCGGCATCGGGCGAAGAAGCCACCGTGCAATGGCAGGGCAAGCCCTACTCCGTTTCCCTCGCCCCCCATGAAATGAAGGAGGTACCGCTATGACACATTTGCACGAGGCCATCGACCGGGTGGTGAAGCGCACCATGCGCATGGATTTGACCTGGGACTGGCCCTGCGGCGTGGCCTATTACGGCATATGCGAGGCGTATAATGCCACCGGCAACACAGAATACTTGGATTTGCTCAAGGCACGCATTGACGAATACCGGGAGCTGGGCTTGCCCAAGGTGTGGACGGTGAACACCTGTGCCATGGGCCACGCCATGCTCACCCTACACGAGGCCACCGGCGACGACGCCTACATGGACATCGCGCTAAGCAAGCTGGATTATCTGCGCAACCATGCCCTGCGCTTCGCGGACAATGTATTACAGCACACCGTCAGCGCGAAGAACGACTTCCCCGAGCAAGCCTGGGCGGATACGCTGTTCATGGCGGCGTTTTTCATGTTGCGGCTGGGGGTGAAGCGCGGGGACGAGGCGTTAATCAACGACGCGCTGAACCAGTATTACTGGCACATCAAATACCTGCAGGACCCGGATACCGGCCTGTGGTACCACGGCTACGAGCACATCAATAAGAGCCACATGAGCGGCTTTTTCTGGGCGCGGGCCAACGCCTGGGCGGCCTATACCATGAGCCAGGTGGGGCATTATTTACCGGAGGCGTACCTGTATCCCAAGTTTATGGACGTGGCCGGGTCGGTGAACGAGCAACTCTCTGCGTTGAAATTATTGCAGACCCCCGAGGGCCTGTGGCGCACCTTGCTGGACGACCCGGAGAGCTACGAGGAAATTTCCGCCTCCTGCGGTATCGCCGCCGCCATGGCGGCCCGGGGCAACCCCCTGCACCGTAAATATGTGCAACGTGCCCTGGACGGCGTATTGAAAAACATCGCCCCCGACGGGCGGGTACGCAATGTTTCCGGCGGCACTGCCATCATGAAGGACAGGGAAGGCTACAGGCAAATCAGCCGGGACTGGATTCAAGGCTGGGGACAGGGGCTCGCGCTTACATTTTTGTCGGCGGCTGTGCGGGCGGAGGATTTTCGCAGTGATGGGGCGTTATAGCGTGTGAATAAGCCAAAAACCTCTGTATTTGTGCAGATGTTTATCCCGATTATGTGCATTATGTTCATTCAGGCGGGCATTATTATCACGGCCTTGCTTGCCAGTGGGGCCACACGGGATTTAAACAATAATTCCATTGCCATGCTGGAGAAAAGCGTGCAAAATCGGGGTGAGAACCTACAAGACTTTATGGTGCATTACTGGTCCAACATCGACCGGTTTGAGCATGAGGTGGGCGTTGCCATTGCCGCTTATCTGGAGGCACATGGGATTGCCCTGGAGGATTTGCTGGGCAACCGGGCCCACGAAATCGCCCTCATGGGCAACATTGCGCCCTATCTCATAGACGCATTGCGCACCACCTCCTCCACCGGGGTGTTTATGTATTTCTTATGCCCCGGTGGCTTCCGGGAGGACATCCACCGATTGAACGGACTGTATATACGCGACTTTAGCCCCGTGACCCGGGTTCATGCGAACCTACTGTTCATCCGGGGCTATTTTGATATTGCCCGAAGGCTAAACATCACCCACGAGGGTGCCTGGGAGGAGTATTTTACCTTTGACCCGGCCAACGCGGACACCTGGCGGGGCTTTGCCGCGCCTCAGCTTGCCGCCATGCGCTACCCCGACGCCCACAGCCATAACCTCTCCTTTTGGAACGCGCCCCATTACCTGAACCCCAATGCCCCCAGCAACCCCATGATTACCTATACCCGCCCTGTGCGCTTTGGCGGGCGGGTAATCGCGATAATCGGCACGGAAAAGCAAGTGAGTCGGCTGGAGCAATTCTTCCCCCAGCGGGACTTGGACTATTTTGCCGTAAGCGGGTATATGCTGTTGCAATATAACACGGATGCCCCCACGCGCTTGGGTGAAGTATTCAACGTGACCGGCGCGTATATCAACCGGCTGTTGGGCCCGGTGGACTATGTCACCCTGGAGCCCTCGCGCCGGGAGCCCCTGTACAGAATTGCCGAGCACCCCGAGGTGCATCTTTTGTATTTCCCCCTGCATCTGTACAACCCGGCCTCCCCCTTTGCCCACCAGCAGTGGGCCTTGGCGGCCATGAGCACCGAGCAGGCTCTCTTTGCCGTCACCCGGCTGGTGACGACGGTGATTTTGCTGGGCTCCTTGCTGGCTTGCGCACTGAGCGGGTTTTTCCTGTTCTTTACCCTGCGCAGGATAACCAACCCCCTCCGGGCCTTTACCCACCAGTTGGGAACCAGCGCGGGGGACAGCCTGATAACGCACAAAACCCATACCTATGAAATCGGACTGCTGGCGGATACCATCAACGACATCACCCGCCGCCGCATGGAAGCGGAGAAGCAAATCCGGGAGGAGCACCAACGCTACCTGATGGTGCTGGAAAGCTCTACGGATACCTTCATCGAGTACGATGTGACTACGGACGTCCTCACCACTTTTTACTTCGACAAGCGCAAGCCCCAGCCCCTGGAGCGCAGGGACTTTGCCGACTTTAACAAAGTGAAATGGGACATATTCAACCCCGACGACCGGTTCAATCTATTTTTGAGCACCATCAACGAAATCCGGGTGAAGGCGTCGGTGTTCAGCCACTTCCAAAACGCCGAGCCCGTGGACGGGTACTATTGGATTTCCATAAAGTCCAGCGTCTTCTACGACGAGCAGGGCAGACCCATAAAAATCATCGGCACCGCCCGGGAATGCACCCAGGAAAAGCAAGCGGCCTGGCAACTGGTTCAGGAATCCCGGCGGGACCCGGCCACCCAGTTCTATAACCGGAGCTTCGGCATGGAGCAGGTGAACGCCTTTATGGATAAAGCGAACCTGCCCCCTACCGTGCTCCATGTGCGTATCCGCCATTTCCACCGGATGGAGCTGACTTATGGGTTAATTTTCGGGGCCATTTACGTGGCGGAGTTTGCCCATGCCCTTACCGGCCTCATGGAGGACGGCTTCGGGGTGCGGCTGGCCAACGACGAGTTCTTATTGTTTGACCAGGGGAAAAATCCCCTCAATGAGATGCAAATCCGCATGGCCTTTCGCGCATTGTATGCCGGGGAAAAGGAAATCCCCGGGCTGGATATACAAATCCAACCCTGCGGCGTGCCCTCGGATATGTCGTGCTGTGCCGAGCGCAACGATACCCAGTCCCATGTCAGCGTCAACGTCAACCCCGCCGACCGGAGGAATCTGTGGAGCCTGACCATGGAACTGTTGGAGCGCGCACCCCTTATCAACAGTGCCATACAGATGTTGCTTAGGCTCATCGGCCGGCTGTACCAGCTCAATAGAATCAGCATCCGCTCCTACGATGTGGGCTTCGGCGCGGAGCAACTCATACACCAATGGGGCCGCACCACCCCCACCCAAGGTGAAATGAAAAAGGTTCCCCCCGACGCCTTCAACGGCTTTTTAAACCTGCTGGGGGACAGGAATGCCCTGCTGTTTGAAGAAACCCAGGGCAACCTCTTCCTGGAGGGGATGTTATGCCTGGAGCCGGGGGAAAAGGCCAGCGTATTCTGCTGTGCCGTGCGGGAGGACGACGCCCACACCTGGCGGGTATTGTTCACCGCAGGGCCCCGGCGGGAATGGCCGGAGGAGGAGCAGGACATGCTCCACGAAATCGCCAAAATCATCACCACCCATATGAACGTGGAAAAATCCCGCTCGGCCTCCCACGCGAAAAGCCGCTTCCTTTCGCGCATTTCCCACGAAATCCGTACCCCCATGAACGCCATTATCGGCATGACCCAAATCGCGGCGTCTGCGGCCCAGGAGGGCGACCATCCCACGGTGGAGGACTGCCTGGGGAAAATCGACGTATCCTCCAAATATCTGCTGGCCCTTATCAACGACGTGCTGGAAATGTCGCGTATCGAGAGCGGCTATCTGCTAAAAATCGAGAACCATCCCTTCTCCTTGCGGGGCTTTATCGACGAAATCGAGACCGTCATCCGTTTCTCCATCGAGAGCAACGGCATCGCCCTGGACGTCCACCGGGATTTTACCCAGGATTGGGTCATCGGCGACGCGTACCGGCTGAAGCAGGTGCTGATAAACCTGCTGGGCAACGCGAACAAGTTTACCGGGCCCGGGGGGCGGATAACCTTCACCATCACCCAAATGGACGAAAATGACCTGTGGACCACCCTCCGCTTCTCGGTAGGGGACAATGGCATCGGCATCCCCTTCGAGAAGCAAGCCACGATTTTCGACCCCTTTGAACAGGCCGACAACCACATGCCCGGCAGTCCCCAGGGTACGGGGCTTGGGCTTTCCATCAGCCAGAATATCGTGACGGCCTTGGGCGGCAGTATCGAGCTGAAGAGCGCGCTCAACAAGGGCAGTGAATTTAGCTTTACCCTGAAGCTGATGCATACCACCGAGGACGCGTCCCCGGCTGGGGCACCCGCTGTGGAAAATGAAAGCAAATTCGCGGGGAAACGCGCCTTGCTGGTGGACGATGTGGACATCAATGTGGAAATCGGGGTGTTCCTCCTGGAGAACCTGGGCTTTACCGTGGATACCGCCCAAGAGGGGCGCGAGGCCCTGGACAAATACCTGAACGCGCCCAACGCCCACTACGATGTGATTTTAATGGACGTGCAAATGCCCGTGATGGACGGCATAGAGGCGGCCCGCGCCATCCGGGGCAACACGGAAAGGGCCGACGCCCAGACGATACCTATCATCGCCTTCACCGCCAACGCCTTCGACGAGGATTTGAAGAAATCCGTAGGCTCCGGCATGAACGGGCATCTCAACAAGCCCATAGACAATCATGAACTAATCGCTATTTTAAATAAGCTGGTAAAGTAATCTCTTTAGGAGGCACACATGGAAAGAATCAGACTGGCAATCCTGGGCGTGGCGGCCTTGGCTTTGCTTATGCTCCCCACGGGCTGTAACCGGGAGGAATCCCTGCTGGATGCCAACAACCCGGTAACGATTACCGTATGGACCTACTATGGGGGCGTGGTGCTTAACGCCTTCGACGCCGCCGTGGCCCGGTTTAACGAGACCCTGGGGCGGGAGCGGGGCGTAATCGTGGAAACCTACAGCTTCGGCGGGGTGTCCGATTTGGAGGCGGCGGTGACGGCCTCGGCGCGGCGGGAGGTGGGTAGCATGGCCTTGCCCAATATATTCCAAGCCTTCCCGGACACCGCTTACCTGGCCCAGCAGATGGGCTTACTCATGAATTTGGACAATTACTTCTCCCCCGAGGAGCAAGCCGCCTATTTCTCCCCCTTCATCGAGCGGGGGCGCATCGGGCTGGAGGGGGAGTTGCGTATATTCCCCATTGCCATCGCCGCGGAGGCCATGTTCCTGAACTATACGGACTGGCGGCCCTTTGCCGACGCCCACGGCCTGACCCTTACCGATTTGCGTACCATGGAGGGCGTGGCCCGGGTGGCACAGCTGTATTATCACTATTCGGGGGGCCGTTCCTTCTACGGGCGCGACCAGTTCGCCAATTTCATGATTATCGGCTCCAAGCAATTCGGCACGGAAATATTTGAAGTAGAGGGCGGCCGCGCCACGATTAATATTAACCGCCAGGCCATGCGCCGCATTTGGGACTATTACTATGTGCCCTTTATCAGCGGCTATTTCGCCATGCATGGGCGGTTCCGCAGTGACGATTTGCGGGTGGGGGATATTCTGGCCTATGCCGGCAGTACGGTGGCGTCGGTATTCTTCCCTGCCGATGTCCGCGCCGAGGGCGAGACCCGCCCCATCGTGGGCATGGCGTTGCCCTCGCCACTCTTTGCCGGCGCAACGCCCACCATTATCCAGCAGGGCGCGGGCATGGTGGTGACTTTGGCCACCCCCGCCGAGGAATATGCCAGCCTGCTCTTTTTGAAATGGTTCACCGAGCCGGAGCAGAACATCCTGTTCGCGGGTCAGTCTGCCTACATGCCCGTACGGACGGAATCCATGGACATCCAACGTATACGCGCCGCCATGGCCGAGGCCGGGCTCGCCCTGCCTGAAATAGCCGATGCCGCCCTATCCCTGGCCTTGCAGGAAATGCAGACCCATGTGGTATACGCCACGGCCTCCTTTACCGGGGGCGTGGAGGCCCGCGCCATCCTGACCCACGACTTGCAAAACAAAGCCATTGCCGACCGCGCCGCCGTCCTGGCCCTCGTCGAAGACGGCCTGCCCCGCGCCGAGGCCATTGCCCGGTTCAACACCGACGCGGCCTTCGACGCGTGGCTGACCCAGTTTGAAGCGCGCCTGGTTGCCGCGGCTGGTGGGTGAGGGTGCTACATTTTTCTTGAAAATAGGCTTGTCAACACATATTTCCCCTCCCCTGCGCCATATATTGGAATAAAAGCGGATAGAGGGGATTTTTATGAACAACAACGGCAGTATGAATTACGCGATTAAGCATCTGATTATCGGCGTGTTGATGGGCTTTGCCATCACGGCCATTGTGTTTCTGGGGTATGCGATGCTGATTACCTATACCCAGATGAGCGAGCGGAGCCTGCATATGGTGGTGGCGGTGACGACCTTGCTTTCGGTGCTGGTGGCCGGCTTTGACGCCGCACGGGCCGCGCCCTACAAGGGCTGGCTGTGGGGCATGGGCGCGGGATTTTTGTACATAGCGATTCTGGCCATCATTATGATGGTGATGCTCCCCGGCTTCGGCGTGGACGGGCGCACCTTGCTGGTGCTGGTGCTGGCTATCCTGGGGGGCGGCCTGGGTGGTATACTGGGGATAAATGTGAAGCGGTAGGTGACGCATGGACGTATGGCAAGCGATACTATTAGGCATTGCGCAGGGAGTCACGGAGTTTTTACCCATTAGCTCCACGGGGCATCTGGTGGTGATGCAACGGGTATTCGGCATGGAAGAGCCGAAGCTGACCTTTGATATCGCCGTGCATGTGGGCTCTTTGGTTTCGATTTTCTTTTTCTTCTGGAAGGATATCTGGGCCCTGCTGAAAAAGCCCTTTTGCAAAATGACGGGGCTCTTGCTGGTGGCCTCGGTGCCTGTGGTGGTGGCCGGCTTTTTACTGCGCGGCGTCATCGCCCATGAATTGCGTGCCTCGTGGCTCATCGCGGCGTCCTTTATCATTACCGGCCTATTGCTGGTTGCGGCGGATTATTTCGCCAACCGGCAGGGCCTAAGCGAACGCCCCAAAACCGACCGGGACATCACCTTCCTGGATGCCTTTATCATCGGCCTCATGCAAGCGTTGTCCTTACTGCCCGCTGTCTCGCGCTCGGGGGCGACGCTGGCCGGAGCACTGGGGCGCGGCCTCAACCGCGAGAGTGCCACCCGCTTCATTTTCTTCATGGCCATCATCGCCATCGCCGGGGCGGGCGCGCTGGAAAGCGTAGAGCTGGTGCGAGACCCCTCCGCCATAGAAAACATCGGCGCGGTACCCCTGGTGGTGGGGCTACTCGTTTCCGCCGGGGTGGGCTACCTGGCCATCGGGCTACTCCTACGACTGCTAAAAGCCGCGAAACTACGGTACTTCTCCTACTATGTATGGGCCTTAGCCGCCTTTATTTTGCTGGATATGCTTGTGTTTAATCTATTTTTCTAGGGCCGGGAGCGGCCATGGCAGTGCCGCGCTAACGCGCATTGCGCGATGATTGGCTCCGACCCGGCAGTGCCTGTGTCGGTCTTCTCCGAAGCCCGACGGTGGCACTATCCGGCTCCTTCGCCACTAATCTGCGCAATCACGCTAGGCGCGCTTGCACTGCCATGGCCGCTCCCAGGCCCTAAAAAATTTAGTCCCACACCACCTAAAAATCGGAGGTCTTATGGCGCGAATGTACGATTTACGCCAGAAGGAAATTATCAATACAAAGGACGGCGTGCGGTTCGGCTTTGTCAGTGATTTGGTGCTGGATGTGGAGGAGGGGAAAATACTGGCCCTAATCGTCCCCGGCCCGGGGCGCGTCCTGGGTGTTTTTGGCCGTGACCAGGAATACCGCATTCCCTGGAAGGATATAACCAAAATCGGCGAGGATATCATTTTGGTGGAATGCGACAGCCACAAAGCACTAACGGAAAGCGAAGGATAAAGAATGCCTCTAACGCCTCCGCCTTCTCCTTGTTGAGGATTTTTTTGCCACGGGCTTGCTGGCGCGGACATATCCGGCGGTGAGCACCACAAGGGAGAGGAGGACAAAAGCCACGGACACCACCTGGCTGGCGGCCAGCCCCGTCCCGAAGAAGGGCAGCTGGTCGGTGCGCAAACCCTCGATGAAGAAACGCGCCACCCCGTACCCCAGGAAGTACAGCCATATGATTTCGCCGGCGAAGCGTTTATAGGGGCGGTATAGTAATATGGCAATCAGCCAAACCGCGTTGAAGGCCGCTTCGTAGAAAAAGGTGGGGTGCACCTGGATATAGGTGGCACCGTTGGCCACGATGGCGCGCTCCATCAGCTCGGGGGTGGTGTAGGCGGCGCGGTCCACCCGGATGCGCATGGCGAAGAGGTTGTCCGTATACCCGCCGAAGGCTTCCGCGTTGAAAAAGTTGCCGAACCGCCCGATAATCTGCCCCATGAGCATGGAGGGCGCGGCGGTGTCGGAAAGGGTGGAGAAGGGCACGCGTCTGCGCCACGAAATATATATCCCCGCCAAGGCCGCACCGATAATGCCGCCATAAATGGCCAGGCCGCCGCCGCGTATGTCAAAGGCGATTTCCCACCAGGGCCGGCCGCGGAAAACTTCCCAGTTGAAGATTACATAGTACGTCCGCAACCCGATGAAGGCAAAAACCAGACCCACCAGCAACAGCTCCCAGTAATGCTCTGTATTTTGCCCGGTTTTGCGTGCCCACCACATGGCCAAAGCCGTGGCCGCGATGATACCCACCACGATAATCAGCGCGTACCAGTATATGGCGAAGCCGCCGACGCTGAATACATGCCGGGGCACGCGCTCGAAGTAGAAGCCCAAATGAGGGAACCAAATTTCCGGGGTCACATTATCGGAGGGCATAGCGGTAGCTCCTTTTTACAATAAATGGATGCCCCAGTATAACATGACCCTATAAAAATGGACAAACTTGTAGTAGAATGGGGTGCAGAAACCGAAAGGAACGTGCAACCCATGAAAAAATTAATCGCTTTATTTATATTTTTCATCGCGCTGGGATTGGGCGGGTGCGGAAGCGAGGACGCGCCCGCCGAGGCACCCCCCGAGCTGGCGGTGCCGCCCACGGTTATTCATGCGCTCCCCGCCCAAGGCGTTCCCCAGCCCCAGCCCACGCCGGAGCCCATACGCCCCACAGGCACCCCCATCCGGGGCTTCCTCCCCCACGACCGGGAGGAAGTGACCGTCGAGCTCTGGCACATCTTCGCCGGGGCGCAACAGGAGGCCCTTGCCACCCTCATCGAGGCTTTCCACGCCTCCCAGCCCTATGTGCACATCCGTCCCCTGCGCTTCGAGAATTATGACCGCCTGAGCCATCAAATCGCCCTTGGCGACCGGGCCGGAAGGCTCCCCCATTTGGCCCAGGCTTCGGTTTTCAATGTGACCCGCTACCAGGCGGAGCAAGTGATTCTCCCCTTCGACCCCTTCATGAACGACCCCGCCGTGGGCATTCCCCTGGGGGAAATGAGCAGCATTTTTGACCCCTTGCGCGCCGCAAGCCAGTTCGGCGGGCAGTGGTTCGCCTTGCCCTTCGCCAAGAGCGTCCGGGTGCTGTACTATAATCGCGAACTTTTACATGCCCACGGCCTGACCCCTCCCGCCACGTGGGAAGAAGCGGCACAGGCCGCCCGCGCCCTGACTTTTATCGACGAATACCACGCCCTTTTCGGCCTGGGCTTTGAAAATGAGCTGGACGCGGAATGGATTTCCATGGTGCGCCAGCGCGGCGGGCTGTACCTGGACGAGGTGAATGGCCGCGCCCATTTCACCACCCCGGAAGCCCTGGAGGCCATGGAATTTATTATGGATACGCTCACCGCCCCCTATGCCCGCGTGGCCGGCGCGGCGGAGACTTTGGCCGAAATTTTTGCCCGTGGGGGCGTGGCCATGTTCATGGGCTCCTCCTCCTATTTGCCCCACGTAACGGAAGCGGTGGCCGGGGCCTTCGACTGGGGAAGCGCGCCCATGCCCGGCACAGGCCCTATCCGTGCTACGGAAATGACGGGCTACAGCCTGGTCATGTTCGAGAACATGGGCCACAGCATCAACGAGCGGGTGGGCGCGTGGGAGTTCCTGCGCTTTGTGCTGGAGACCGAAAACGCCGCCCGCTGGGCCATGTCCAGCGGCTTTTTGCCCATGTCCCAAGCCGCCGCCACCTACCGCTCCTTCACCGACTTTCTCATCGTCAACCACCGGGCGCGTGCGGCGGTGGGCTCCATTCCCCAGGGCTTCTTCCCCACCCGCATGGCCGCCGGCCCCCATATCCGCGCCATTTTGCAAGAAGAAATGGCCGACATCCGCGATGGCTGGGTCTATATAGAAGAAGGGCTCGCCCGGGCAGAGCTGCGGGTGAATGAACTTCTGGCGGGTAATTAAAATGATGTACCCATTCATGCAATTGGAAGATAAAACGGAAATCGTTCATTCGGATTTGTTATCCGATGAACGGGTAAAGGTGTATATCGAAAAGCCGATTAACGGCGGATTCCAGTCGGCAACGTGCTTCTTACCGACATATGAGTGGTGCGATATAACGGGGTTTTCACAGTCTGACATAAATAAATTTCAAGATATAATAGAATCCACTGCACATTTGATTATCCGTTTCGCATCCGACGGAGGATTTGAAAATGCCGCAGGTTTTTAAGGTCGGCCCTTATGTGATTTATTTTTGGGCAAATGAAGGCAAGCCCCTTGAACCTGTGCATGTACATGTATCACAGGGCGTGCCTTCCGAGAACGCGACAAAGATATGGATTACAAAACGCAAGCGTTGCCTACTGTGTCATAATCGGTCAAAAATACCGCCCAAAATCTTGAAGAACATTATGGAAATTATCGAAGCGCGCAGTCAGGATATTGTCGCCAAGTGGCAGAATTTCTTCAGCGAAACGGATTATTATTGTTAATTTAAGCAGGAGTTGACTACATTGTCCCACTTCCTATCTAAAATCAACCGCGGGCTCGCGCTGGGCATGGTGATGCTCATGGGGCTTGCGGTTTATTTTATTGCGGATGCCCGGGCATTTCGGGGGGAGCCCTACGCCATATGGGACACTATTGTGGCCTTTGTGGACGCGGTGGAGGAGTTGAACCGGGAGGTCTCCCCCGGGGCCCAAGAGGATTTCGTTGACCGGTTTTATACCGAGTTTCGCATGGCGGGGTGGCATCCTGCCCAGCCCTCCCTCCTGACGCGTGCGGAAGCCGCGCTGGATACCTTCGCCCAAACGGAAGGGGCGCACCTGCCCGCTCCCGTGGCTTTTCATTTGACACAAATTGCGGACATACACCGGCAAGCCTCCCACATGGTGCGGGTGCAATTTTCCATGCAGGTAAACTTCCCCGTGATGGAGCGCGAAGCCCAGGCTTCCTTTTTCAACGGCTTTGCCCATGTCACGTACGGAATGGTTTCTGATTATATGCGGGTGGACGCATTGCTCATCCGCTCCGGCGGGGTGTGGCGGTTCGCCACGGCTCAGGTCAGGCCGGGGTTGCGGGGGTACCGATGAACGCCGTATTAAAGACCATGGGGCTGAACAAATATTTCGGCAAGCGCAAAGTGGTGGACGACATCCACTTGGAGGTCTACGCCGGGGAAATATTTGGCCTACTGGGGCCCAACGGCGCGGGCAAGACCACGCTTATCAAGATGATTCTCGGCTTGCTGAGGCAAAGCTCCGGCGAGATTTTTATTAACGGTATCAATACCCTCCACGACTTCGAAGCCGCCATGGCGGGCATCGGCGGCATTGTGGAGAACCCGGAGATGTATAGTTATTTATCCGGCTTGGCAAATCTGAAGCAATACCAACGGCTTAGGGAGGGCATCACAAACGAGCGCGTTACGGAAGTGGTGCGCCTGGTGGGACTGGAGAAGCGCGTCAAGGAAAAGGTGAAACGCTACTCCCTGGGCATGAAGCAACGTCTGGGGCTGGCCCAGGCCATACTGCACCGCCCGAGGGTGCTGATTTTGGACGAACCCACCAACGGGCTGGACCCGGCGGGTATCAAGGAACTGCGGGATATGCTAAAGGCACTGGCCCATACAGAGCAGGTGGGGGTCTTCGTGTCCAGCCATTTGCTGGCGGAGATGCAACTCATGTGCGACCGGGTGGGGATTATTTCCAATGGCAAGCTGGTGGACGTGCGCCCCGTCGCAGACACCGGGGAAAGTCTGGAAGCCGTTTTCTTACGGCTCACGGAAGGAGGGAGCGGCCAAATTGAGTAAACTGCGCGGACTTTTGGTAAACGAATATATAAAAATCTTCGGCAAGCTCTCCACCCGGATACTGCTGGGCCTGGTGATTTTGGGTGCCTTGGGCTTCAACGGCATCATTTATTTGGTCAGCCGGCAGACTTCCTTGACCCATGCCACGCCTTTCGGCGGCGCGCTGACGGCCTATGAATTGCGTAATATCGCCCAGGAGCGCGGCCACGACCAGTGGGAGCGGGACGCGACGCGCTACGATTATTTCATCGCCAATCTCATTACCCACACCCCCACGGTATATGTCCAGGGTGTGCGTATCGAACAGCACCCGGAGGCGTGGCGCACCCAGGCGGTGTATACCCTCTTTGATTTCCGGTGGCTCATGGAGGACGGCCTTTTCCCCGCCGCCGCCCGTCCCGAGGCCGCCGCCATCCATGCCGCCATGGACGAGGCCATTTTGGCCGGGGATTGGCTGGCCTTTACATCCGCTTTCCACAGGGGACAGGAGCTACACTACCGGCACGACCCGGCACCCGAGCTGGCCATTGCAATATGGGCAACGGAGCAAGCCCTCGCCCACAACGCCTACCCCGGAAGCTGGCAGTACCATGCCATCTATTTAGTGCAAACCGCCAAAACCAGCCTCCTCCACCACGACGAACGGCACCGCTACTTCGACGCCCAGGACGTAATGCGCATAAACCTGTACCGCTTGGAACAGGGTATACCGGGGTATCTTTTCCCCGGCATGGAATTTGCCCATTTTCACCCCCATACCATGCACCTGACCGGCATCCCCGGTATCTGGGCGGGCTTTGCCGCCTCCCTGGAGTTTATCGGTACCCTTCTGGGGGCGTTTCTTATTATCATTGCCGGGGGCGTGATAGCCGGGGAATACGCGGGGGGTACGATTAAATTCCTGCTGATAAACCCGGTGGCCCGCTGGAAATTCCTGCTGGCGAAATACGTGGCCGTCCTCACCGTGGGGCTGGGGGTGCTGGCACTCCTGTTCTTCGCCAATTTTATTTTCTCCGGGCTGTTCTTCGGCTTCGGCGGTCTAAGCGCGCCCTTCTTGAGCGTTGTGGAGGGGGAAGTGGTGCGCCGCTCGGCATGGCTGTACATCGCCTCCCGCTATTTGCTGGGCATGGCCGGTGCCATGGTGCTGGCCACCTTCGCCTTCGCCCTTTCCGCGCTGGTACGCTCGGCGGCTTTGGCCATCGGGCTAAGCATGTTCCTGTTCCTGGGGGGCTGGGGGGCCGTGGCCTTGCTACGGGATTTGGGCTTTTATCAAGCCCGCTATATCCTCTTCGCCAACACCAACCTGTTAAGCGTAATCGGCGGCTATACCGGATTCGCACACCATACCTTGGGCTTCGCCCTGCTGAATATCGCCGCGCATATGATAGTCTTTCTATGGACGGCCTGGGACGCTTTCGTAAGAACGGACATAAAATAGTGTGACTATCCCCAACAAATCCAAGGAGGCCACATGTTATACGAGAATATATCTACCCTAATCGGCTGTACCCCTTTGCTGTCCTTGAACCGCTACGCCCGGCGGTTGGGTCTTCACGCCCATCTCATGGGCAAGCTGGAGGCCCACAACCCCGGCGGCAGTGTAAAGGACCGCCTGGCCCTGGCCTTGCTCGACGACGCGCAAAAGCGCGGCATACTCACCCCGGAAACCACCATGGTAGAGCCCACCAGCGGCAACACGGGCATCGGCCTGGCTTGCCTGTGCGCCACCCGGGGATACCGGCTCATTTTGACTATGCCCGAAACCATGTCATTGGAGCGGCGCAAGCTCCTCAAAGCCTATGGCGCGGAGCTGGTGCTCACCGAGGGTGCCTTGGGCATGAAGGGCGCGGTGGCCAAGGCCGAGGAGCTGGTTAAGGAAATCCCCAACGCCTTCATCCCCGGCCAGTTTTCCAACCCCGCCAACCCCCAGATGCACTACGCCACCACGGGCCCGGAAATCTGGCACAGCACCCAAAACCGGGTGGATATCTTCGTGGCGGGCATCGGCACCGGGGGCACCATTACCGGCGCGGGCCGGTTCCTGCGGGAAATGAACCCCGCCCTGCACATCGCCGCCGTAGAGCCCGCCGCCTCCCCCTTGCTTTCCCAGGGGCGAACAGGCCCGCATAAAATACAGGGCATCGGCGCGGGCTTCGTCCCCCAGGTGCTGGATACCACCATCTACCAGGAGGTTATCGCCGTGGAGGAGGCCGACGCCATTGCCGCCGCCTGTACCCTGGCGCGCACCGAGGGCCTGTTGCCCGGCATCTCCGGCGGTGCGGCCCTCCACGCCGCCACCCTCCTGGCCCGCCGCCCCGAAAACGCCCACAAGCACATCGCACTCATCCTCCCCGACGCAGGGGAGCGGTACCTTTCCATGGAGGTCTTTTCATGATAAAAAGAGTCACCCAGCTTATAAAAAGGCGCGACCCCTCCCTGCGCACCCCCCGCGAGGCGTGGCTCTACCCCGGCATATGGGCCCTTTTTTACCACCGGGCCGCCCACGCGCTCTATAATAAAAAGCATTTCTTCACGGCACGGCTTGTGGCCGCCTTCTCCCGCTGGGTTACAGGCATAGAAATCCACCCCGGGGCACAAATCGGCCGTGGGGTATTCATCGACCACGGCATGGGCGTAGTCATTGGCGAAACCTGCACAATCGGCAATGATGTCCTCATCTACCACGGCGTGACTCTGGGTGCCACGGGCAAGGAACGCGGCAAAAAGCAACGCCACCCCATGGTGGGCAACCACGTGGTGCTGGGGGCAGGGGCCATTATCCTGGGCCCACTCACCATCGGCCACCACGCGAAAATCGGCGCGGGCGCGGTAGTCGTCGCCCATGTCCCCCCACACACCACCGTGGTATCCGACCCCGCCCGCAACACCCGCAAGGAATGCTCTGCCCGCAAGGCCATCAACGATTTGCACTCCCGCATAGAATCATTAGAAAACAGAGGTACCCTATGAAAAAAGACATGTCACTCCCCAGCTACACCCGGGGCGAAGAAATCATCCACATGACCACCCACATCGTAGGCGGCGGCCTGGGCCTGGTGGCCATGCTGGCCTGCGTCATCGTGGCCGCCTACCACCAGAACGGCTGGGGCATCACATCAGGCATCATCTACGGCTTCACGGTAATCCTGCTCTTCACCATGTCCAGCATCTACCACGGCCTGAAGCTCGAAATCCCAAAGCGCGTCTTTCGCGTCCTGGACCATTGCATGATATATGTACTCATCGCCGGCACCTACACACCCATCGTCCTGGGTGCCTTCCGCGTTGCCTTTCCCCTGGACGCCTGGCTGATGTTCGGCATTATTTGGGGCTTCGCCTTGATTGGGACAACCCTTACCGCCATCGACCGTAACCGCTTTAAAATATTCGCCATCATCTGCTACCTGGGCATGGGCTGGATGGCCATGTTCCGCATCAACCGGCTCGTGGAAATCCTCGGCGTCCCCTTCCTCGTCCTCCTCGTAGTAGGCGGCGGCCTATACACCGTAGGCGTCCTCTTCTACGCCCTGGGAAAACGCGTCAAATACATGCACTCCGTCTTCCACCTCTTCGTCAACGCCGCCTCCATCATCCACTCCGTCGCCATCGCCGCTTTTGTCATGCCGATGTGAGGGATATAAAAGTAACAGCGCAACATAGCTATTTATTTATTGACTGCCTTAGCTATATGGCTTATATTAAAGTCGCTTGTTTTAGGAGGTGCAACGAATGGTTGTAAAATCTACCGATATTCAAAACAACTTTGGTAAATATTTGGAAATGGCCTCCGGGCAAGAAATTGTGATTACAAAGAATGGGTTGCCTGTAGCACGGTTACTGGGCATGAGCGACACCGTTTCATTTTTGTCTGACCGATTAGTTGGCATACTTCCAAAAGATATAAATGAAGACAAAATGAAATCAGAAAGGCTTGCAAAATAATGAAATTTATGCTGGACACTAACATCGTTATAGATATACTTTCCGGGCGAGATGGCTATCAAGAATCATTGCAAATTATTAAATATTGCGAGCTTGGTAAAATAACCTGTTTTGTTTCTGCCGTAACGGTGACAGATGTTATGTATATTTTACGAAAGCACATTGCGCCCAATCTTGTGCGTGAAACCGTTAAAACATTACTGCTTATTATTGATGTGGCATGTGTTTTAAAAGGTGACATTAAATCAGCGTTTGTAAGCGAAGTGAAAGACTATGAGGACGCTGTACAATCCGCTTGCGCAAAACGTATAAACGCGGACTATATCGTTACACGAAATTTAAATGATTTTAAGATGTCTTCGATTACAGCCGTGTCCCCGCGTGAAGCATTGGAAATTATAGCCAAATAAAACGGGACTGCCCCCAAAAGGACAGTCCCGTTTCTATTGAATCAACTTACATTAGTTGCTTGTTATGCTAGAAATCATCATCGGGTAATCCGGCGTCGAATCCGCTATCCGGTGCGCTGGGGGGAATATCCACCGGGGGCACATCGTTCACGGGGGGTTGTTGGTATACCGGGGTTGTGGGTGGTACTTCTACCGGGGCTACCGGGGCTTCTGTGCCAATCGCGTCCCAACCGGAGGGGATATGGTCAAAGCTAGCCATCGAGCCGGGAGCGGCAGGTACCGTTACCGTTCTTATCAAAGAGGCTCTCACTGTGGGTGTTCCCGCAAATCTTACAAACACGGGTCCTCCTGCGTTAGTGAGTTGCCCTGCGTGCAATGCGTTGGTACCACTGGGTACACGTACCCAGTCTCCGGTAGTTACAGCTTCCGCAGGGGTGGTAGCGGCACCCGTGTTGGGAAGTGACGTACCGGCACCAGCGATTTCCATGTTCACATTCAAGCCACTCACATGCCCGCGTGGTATCGCGGCTGTGGGGCCGTTCCATCTTACACCGGTTCCCGGTGCGGCAACCCTTGCGGCTACGGTTACGTTAAAGGGCTGTGACGCGGCCCTAGTATCTGTGGGGGCGACACGGAAACGGTAAACCCTTGAGGCGTCGGCGATGGCGGGTACTGGCGGGTTGTCGTTGGCACAGTCGTGGGCAATGTTAATGTCAAAGCTCGCGCCTGTGATGTCGTTCCAGTTGGTGCCTGTCGCGCCATGGGCTACCTGCAAGCCACTTGCTCTGTCCATCATGATGGTTTCGGTTCTGCCGTCCAGCCTGAAGTAAGTGCCGGTGGTAATGGTGGCTGTGGGGACAGTACCCTGCACGGGTGTTGCGGGGCGCGGGTACAAACGGATGCGCGTAGGTGTAGAAGCTGGGTTGCCAGCGTTGACGCCTACATTGGCCCGCAAGCGGACTTCGATATATCCGTGGGTTCCGTTGTTCGGTACTGCGGTTGCCGCGGGGATTAAAGCTCCGATTGCCGGGCCGCCGGCTGTTACGTTAGCGGTTGTTATATTTGTCCACGCGGTGTCCGCACCAAAGCCTACCCTGCGGAATTGCATATCGGTAGTTGTGCCGTTAAGCCTTTCTGTTACCCAGTTTGACGTTACGACGGGGGCATCCTCCAAGGTGGGGAACTCAGGTGTAGCGTTGAGGGAGTATCTGGCCGTAGCCGTTGCCCTGCGGCGCACATACACGGTTCCGTCATTGAAGGCAGGTGCGGCGGCACGGACTTGTGCCCGGGTCAGTGTGGTGCCTACTACGTTGAACCAAGGCCCGTCTGTTGCGTCCAGGGTCCACTCCATCGCTGTGGTTACTCCGTCAAATCCGTCAGAAGCGGGGACGAATCTCAAGCCCGCTGTACCTCCGGGTACACCCGGTCTTGCAGGTACGGTAATCCTCAGGTTGGCAGAGCCGAACCGCTGTACGCCTTCGTTGGGCGCGATACGGACATAGTATATGATTGCACCGTATACGTCAGTGTTGACCTCAATTGCGGTAACACCTACGTCTATGGTGTGCCATGCGGCCCGCACCAGTACAGCAGGGGGGTCGTTATCCGTTCCTGCGGGGGTTACTACCGTGGGGCTTCTATACTGCATGGTATCATTGACGGAAATGGTGTTGGTCAAGCCGTTGAAGAGCACACGATTGACTCCGGCTCCGGCGGCTGTGCTGGGGGGTGCGGGACGTTGGTTGAGGGTAAGTGACGTAATGGGGGACGGGGGTGTGGTGATACCCCACTCTTGAATAGCGCGATAGCGTACTTCGATGACCAGCGGGTTGGCGGCGGTAGGAGCGGGGATATGGGCGGAAAGTTCTAAGCCTGCTGCAGGTATGTTCCTCCAGTTGGCTTCGCCTATTCTGCGCCATTCCAGCAAAGTCCAGTTTACGTCTGCGTCGGGATGCAACAGCACCTCGTTAATAAAGTCAATGGTAACGACAGGCGCGGCGGCATTGGTAGTGGAAACGGGGGAGATTACAACGGTTGCCTCATTGGAGGGACGCGCCGTACCGGTTCCCCGTACACGTACATACATGGTTGTTCTTTCGGGGTGAAGCATATCCACCGGGAACGGGGTGGGAAGGGGCGTCGGAGGGGTACGGAAATGCTGTGCCCGGTTGAGGGTCGTACCCGTAATCGGCACCCATGAATCCGCAACAGCAGGGGTAAAGCTAAACTCCATAGCCGCGGTTACGCCGGTCACTAAGTCGGTAATGACATTGTATACCGGACGGGGGGCGGCTGCCCTTGCGGGGATGTTAATGCTAAGGGGTGTGGACGCAAAGGTGGCTGCCGTACCCGGTAAACCGGTGGCCGGTGCCGCGCCCGTATGGTTGGCGGGGGCTGTACGCAATTGATAGGCGAAAGCGGTAGTGGGCGTCAAGGCCACGTCAATGGGAACGGGGGTTGCGGCTACGGCTTCCCATTCGCCTGTTGTCCTGTTGAAGAATTGCTGACCCGCAACAGTGGGAATTTGCATGGTCGCGCCGCTGAAAGCATGGTTGACTGCCAAGGGTGTAGCGGGGCGGCGGGGCAAAGTCAATTCCACGAAACCGGAGGCCGAGCGCGGGTCGGTGGTGTCCGAACCGGCGTATGCGGCAAAGCGCACCTGCAGTATCACAGGACCTGCCGCGTTGGCCGCGGGAATAATGGGGGTAATGTTTAACGCGGTGGTGCCTGCGGGGATAGCTGTCCACGCTTCGGTACCGGCCCTGCGCCATTCCATCATATCAAGGGTTTGAAGTGATGCGGTCGGGCCCGGATGGGTCATCAGGGTTTCAGTTAAGAAGTTGATAACCAAGCCGTCTGCGGCACCCGTACCCACCGGGATTCCGGTAAGGGCGGGAATTGCGGCTCCGCCTACACGGGGAGGATTGGCCGCTTGGGCGGGGATGTCAACAAAACGCGACAAGCTATGGGGCGCGGCACCGGTTGCTACCCGGCGAATTTCTGCCCTAGAGGCGCGGTTGGTATCGCCGCCTATTGCCGTGCGGGGGATAATCACAGCATCTTGAACTCTGGCTCCACTGCCTGTTTGCCATGCTGTCCAGGTTGGCGTGGCTGCGTTGACGTCGTTTGTTTGAAAACGGATTTGCGCACCGGTATATATACCCGTTATGGTTTGGTTGGCGGCATTCCATCTTCCGATGATGGTGTTGGCCGCCGCTCCCGATGCCGGATTGGGTGCACCCCGCCTGGCGGGAAGCGCGCCACCCGCAGCGTGAGACACAGCAACCGGGTTGGAGGCAAACGAGCTTGTCGTAGGTGCAGTACGCACTTGCACAGAGCCAGCCGGCAAGGCAGTGGCCTGGAAGAACGGTGCGATGCTGAATGCCGCACCTCCGGTACGCCACGCGCTCCATGTGGCGTTGGTACCGGGGTTGCCCGTTGTCCTAATTTGCAGGGTGGCGGGGAGGTTCATCGTTTCGGCCGCAAAGTTTACACCCAAATTAGCGGGTGTTACGGCAGGGTTTGCAGGGCGTGCCGGGGCAGCCCATTCATGGGTTATCGCTGTCGTGTCAATAAGGCGAAAGCGTATGGTGGTGCCCGGAGTTACGTCAACGTAGGTACCCATAACCGGTACCCATCTGCCTGTCCCGACTTGGAACTCCGTATTGGCTGGGATACCGGTAACGCGCTCGTTGATAAAATCGCGGGTAAACGCTTGTACCGTGATAGCCGACATAGCCGTCAACGCGACAAAAGCCAGCATCACGACAGCCAGCAGTTTAAATCGTTTGCTCAGTTGCATGTAAAATGCTCCTTTCAAAATCTGGTTTTATCTCCTTGCGATGCTCCACACACATAACCTCGGGGAGATGAGCCGGGCTACGGGGTCTACGTCCTTGTAGAAATCACGCCTCCTTACTATGGAATGATATGCAATTGTAAACTGTGCGAAATGAAACCGGCAAAATCTTCTTGCCAATTCTTTAGTTATGTATCGTCACATTTACTTCATAATATTAACATAGCACACATGAAATTGAAACAAAACTGAAAAGGATTTTTACCGATATTTTGCGAAAAGATGACAAAGCCCGTATAATGTAGCCACGTAGCGAGGAAGGAGAACACCATACCATGACCAAGCTCGAATTAATGACGGTGATGCGCTCATTGAAGAAATTACATGAGCGGGGAATGCCGGACGCGGCACTGGAAGTAATAAACGAAATCATAGCCGAAGCGGAGCAACGGCCCACAAAGCCACAAGACAATATAAAGGAAGATTGACCAGCACTTAAATAAGCCATCCGCACCCGGTGGGTGAGGATGGCCACTTTGCCTTGGTCATACAAAGGGAAGCATTGCCTTGGTCGGCTTGCTTTGGGTGGACTTGCTTTGGATGGGGCGGATATGCGCATATCACGGGTGGTGCGGGTGAAACATGATTCATTTCATAAGCTGACCAAGGCTTGGGTGCAACAGCATGTAGGGTTCCGGCGTGGCGCGGTGCGGTCAGTTTCAGAGCTCGCGCTCCTTCCTGAGTTGGCGAAGCCGTCCTTTGCAATCGGTGGCCTAAGGGCTGTTGCACGCACAGTATAGCACATATGTTCTGTTTGTCAATACGTGTAATCCAGCGCGGGCATACCCATTAATTTAATTCCCCATGGCACTGCTGTTTACGGGTTTTTCGTCCCCGTGGGAGGGGGCGGGTGAATGGCTTGGCGGTTCATCTTGTCGGGGGAACATCGGCTTCGCCGCGGAAGTGGTTGCGTTGGTCTTCTGACGAAGCCTCAACGCCAACCACATAACCGCGTCATGCGCCGCCTTATCCCCCGCCTTCGTAGACCGCCAATCCATTCACCCGCCCCCGCCCACGGAACAAGAAATACGCAATCAACGTGACAGAGTAACTTTATTACCCGCTAACGCCCGCAAGCTACGGGGTGAGCAATGTGTGAAAGATAAATTACTCACCACATACCTGCGGTAGGGAGCGTGGTGGGGTGAAGGGGGGTGAATGGGCAAGCGCGTCTCACGGCAACGCGAAATTAACGGCGAATGGGCGGCTTACGTACTCGGCGTTCGGCTCGCGGAGCGAGACTAACGCGAGTACTTGCCGCACAGAGCCGTTCATGAGCGTTGACG
>WQSR01000024.1 GCA_009787785.1 Defluviitaleaceae bacterium | reverse complement strand
AAAATAGAAATCGGCATTAAAATGAACCCAATTTATAAACTGCCCTCCTTCTTGAAAATTATTAAGAAAACCATGTTGCCGTGCAAGTGCTTTTCCTTCTTGGTCATGTGCGGCCCACACCGCCCTTCCCGCACTATTACGCAAATCATCCCATACCTTATAAATTAAATCTGCAATGGCCTCCGTATCATCTGCGGATAATCTACCATTGGCGACATTAATATTGAACGTGGTTTGAAATACGATTGTTGCGGCGCGCTCCAATTCAGCCACCGTTGCACTTCCGGCGACAAATCTACTGACAGTCATATCAAAGGTTCGCCTTGCATTGGCTATTTGAGGGGAAGCAGGATTACTAATATGTGGTGAACTAAAAATAAATCGTGTTTTTCCGATGCGTTTTTTTGACGCTTCATCAAGAACATACCTATCTAAATGACTCGTGGCAGTTTGGCTTATGTATGTCAATTGATTTGATTGTTGCACACTTGAAATAGTCATTATTATTTTACTCCTTTATGATTCACCACATTAGATTGCAAAAATAAAACGCCTCTTAATTTTTGCCAATCAACCCAAAGAATCGGTAGGCAAATATAAAAAGCGTCCATGCTGTTTTTGGCGGGTCATTCCGTTGAATCCCGGTTAAGCAATTTTGTTCTCATCCTTATATCGGGTTTACTCTTTTCAACCTTTAATGATGTAATCGTAGCCACCCCGCATTATGACAATGTAAGGGTTTCGGAAGTGCTTGGGAAGTATATCTACATAAAAGGGACTCCTTTGACAGCGTTAAGCCCAGATACAAAAGCGGCGAGATTAGCTTGTTTATTGAACATGTGAAAATGCCGTAACCTCCGGCCAAGTTCGAAAGCAGGGATGCGCGATGTATTTTCCAAAACCCAAAAATTTACCCCAGCCGATTTGCACGACTGGGGGTGAAATTTTACTGCCGGGGGTTGTTGCTGTTATCGTAATAGGTATCGTTGTGGTCGTGTTGGGTTGTGTCGTGGGTGGGGGCTTCGGGTATGACGAGTACTGCGATGATATAGGCCAAAAGCCCTGAGCCGCCAAGCAGGACAAACACCACCAATGCCAGCCTCACCAAGGTTGAGTCAATATTAAAATATTCCGCGATGCCGCCGCATACGCCGCCCAGCTTGCAGTCGGTGCGTGATTTGTACAATTTTTTACTCATGCTAATCCCTCCCGGATTATGATATGTTTATCTACAAAACATATACGCATCCCTTCTCCCTTTGTTTATAGCAAATTATCCATAACCCGCTACAAACTGCCGCCGCTGGGCGAAGCTGTAGTAGGCGTCCCCCGCCACGATGATATGGTCCAGGACGATGACATTGATAAATTCCAGGCCCGTTACGATTTGGCGCGTCACTTCCAGGTCGCCCCGGGAGGGCTTTAGGGTGCCGCCGGGATGATTGTGGGCCAGGATGACCGCAGAGGCTTGGTTATGTACGGCGGCTTTTACCACCTCCCGGGGGTAGATGGCGGCCTCGTCCAGGGTGCCCTGGGAGATGAGGGAGGCGTGGTTCAGCCGGTTGCGGGCATCCACGCTAAGTACATAAAACCGCTCACAGGTCAGCCCAACAAATAAGCTTTGGGCATATTCCCCGGCGGTTTTCGGGTTGTCCAGGATGATTTTCTCACCCCATTTTTTATTGAAATAGCGTTTGGCGATGGCGGGCATGAGGTTGAGCAAAACGGCGATGTTTTCACTGCATCCCAGCCGCGCTACCAAGGTTTCCACATCGGCCTCGAAGAGATGGGGCAAGGAGCCGAACTCCCGGAGCATCCGGTGGGCGATGTCGTTGGTGTTGCGCTGGGGATAGCAATAAAATAGAAGTAATTCCAGCACTTCATGGTCGGCGAAGGACTCCAGCCCCGTTTCCCGGTACCGCTGGCGGAACCGCGCCCGGTGGCCCTTGTGCAACGCGCCGCTCATTTCAAGGCTTCGTCCAGGGCGTCGGTAACGGTTTTCAGCACCTTGATGCGGGCGTATTTCTTATTGTTGGATTCCACAACCACCCAGGGTGCGTGGGGCTTATGGGTTTTGGCGAACATTTCGTCGGTGGCGACTTCGTAGGCGTCCCAGTTTTCCCGGTTGACCCAGTCGGCGTCGGTAATTTTGTGTTGCTTGGCGGGGTCGTTCATCCGGGCTTCAAACCGCTTCAATTGCTCATCCTTGTCGATGTGGAGCCAAAACTTGAGTATCACCGCGCCGTGCCTGGAGCAATGCTGTTCCATTTCGTTGATTTCATCGTAGGCCCGCCGCCAAACGGGCTCGGGGGTCAGGCTTTCCACCCGCTCGATTAGCACCCGCCCGTACCAGGAGCGGTCAAATATCGTAAAATGCCCGTCCTTGGGGAGCCGCCGGATAAAACGCCACAGATAGTGCCGCCCCAGCTCATGGGGGGTGGGCGGCCCGATGGGCACCACGGTATAACAGCGGGGGTCCAGCTCCGCCACCAGCCGCTTGATGTTGCCGCCCTTGCCGGCCGCGTCCCAGCCCTCGTAGACGATGATAACGGGGCGGCGTTTCACATACATCTTGTGGCCGAAGCGGTTCATCCGGGTTTGGTAGAAGTCCAGCTCCTCTTTGTATTCCGCGTTTTCGATGTATTGGTCGGCCTTGACGCCGGCCAGCACCTTGGGGAAAGAGGCCCTCTCCTCCCGGGCATTCCCCGCCGGAGCGGCCGCCTTGCCGGCCGGGGCCTCCAGCCGCGCCTCGATGGCGTCCACGATGGTCCTACATATTTTCAGCCCGGAATACCGCCGGTCGTCCGCTTCCACCACATGCCAGGGATTCAATTCCGTCCCCGTCATCTCCAGCATTTGCTCAAAGCGTTTCAAATGTGCGTCGTAGTTCTTGTTCTGCGCCCAGTCGTGGGGCTTGACCCGCCACGCGGTGCTGGGGTCCTCCTCCAGGGCTTTGAACCGCCGCGCCTGCTCCGGCTGGGAAATGTGCAGGAATAATTTAATCAGTAGCGTCCCGTCCTGGGTCAGTTGTCGCTCGAAGGCGTTGACATCCTGATAGAAATTGTCTGTAACTTGGGGGTTGAGTTCCCATTTTTCCCGCTCCTCGGGGAGGATGATACGGTGCCAGCTCTTGTCGATAACCGTAATCTGCCCCTTCGACGGGATACGGCACCAGTACCCCCAGAGGAAGGGCCGCATGAGCATTTCGTCAGAGATTTTGCCCATGGTGAGCACATCGAAATGGCGCGGGTCCAGGGGGTTCACCAGCTTCCCGATGCTTGTCCCCTTGCCCGCCGCGCCCCAGCCCTCGAAGACAATCAGCACCGGCAATCCCGCGGCGCGCACCCGCTGTTGTAAGGCGGCGAGCCTGTCCTGCAAGGGCTTCAGCTCGTCCTTGTAAATATGCTTGCCTATGGTTTGGTTCGCGTTCAAGTTCGCCAACATGATAAACGCCCCTTTTCACACTTGGCAGGGAGTATACCATTCGCAGGGCTTGTAACACAAATCCGCGCGTGCTCATAGTATGTACTAGAATCTTCCCTTGGAGGATTCATCATATAGATTAGGCATCGGGCCGGGAGGTTGCGGGGAAGGCGTTCATTCGTAATTTTTGTAGCCCAAACCCGCCCGGTGCCATAAATGAAAGGAGGATAAACGAATCATGGGTGAACATTTTTTGATTGACAGCATGAGGCGTTATATCGGTCAGACCGTCACGATTTTCACCACTTCCGGCGGCTTGTCCGGCAGCGGCTTCACCGGCGTGCTTGCGGGGATTTGCGACTGCACCGTTAAGCTTATCACCGACATCGGCGCGCCCCCGTCCTGCCCCGTGGGCAGTGCGTGCTGTGGTGGATTCCCCCACTTCGGCGGCGGCTTCGAAGAATTTGGCTTCGAAGGCGGCCGTTGCGAATCCCGCTGTGGCAGAGAATGCCGCGACGGAGGACGCAGAGGCGGCATGGGACGCGGACGCTTCGGCTGGAACTGGCTGGGCAGCGTAACAGAAATACCCCTTGAAAAAATTGCAAGCTTCACGCACAACGCACTGTAAACAAAGCGGCATAAAATACTAAAGACTATCCGCAAAGGGGCTACCGGCAAAGGTAGTCCCTTTTGCGTGTTCATGCGCCTTCCCGTGGAAGGGGGGGCCATTCACCCCGCTTTACCCCCTCCCCGCAACGTAATTTATATGCTATCATACGGAAATACATATTTCCTTTGCCAGCCTTGGGGGGCATATGCGCATCGCGTCCATGAAGCGGGGGATTCACCCGCCCGAAAATAAAGAGACGGCACTCACGCCCATTAAATATTTCTTCCCGAGAAACGGCGCGGAAATGGTGTACCCCATGCTACAGCACATCGGCGCGCCCTGCCAGCCCACGGTGGAAGTGGGGGACTACGTGGAAGTGGGGCAAAAGGTGGGGGATTGCGCCGCGGCGGTGTCGTCGCCGGTGCACGCCACGGTATCGGGCCCGGTGAGGGACATCCGCACAGTGATTACGCCCACGGGGCGGCGTTGTGTGGCCGTGGTGATGGAAAACGACGGCAAATACCGGGACCACCCCGCCTGCAACCAGCCGGTGGATTACATACAGCTCCCCAGGGAGAAAATCCTTGCCCACATCCGGGAATGCGGCATCGTGGGCATGGGCGGCGCGGGCTTCCCCACCCATGTGAAGCTGAACCCGCCGCCGGAGAAGAAAATAGATACGGTGATTGTCAACGCCGCCGAGTGCGAGCCCTATCTGACCAACGACCACCGGGTTATGCTGGAGGAGCCCAAGCGTATCATGCTGGGGCTGGAAATCCTCCTGCACCTTTTCCCCGAGGCCCGGGGCGTTATCGCCGTGGAAAACAACAAGCCCGACGCCATCGAGTTGCTTGGGAAAATGATTGAATCCCCCAAGGTGACGGTGATGGCGGTGAAAACCCGCTACCCCCAGGGCGCGGAGAAGCAACTCATCCAGACCTGCATGAAGCGGGAGGTGCCCAGCGGCGGCTTCCCCATGGACGTGGGCTGTATTGTGCAGAACGTGGACACGGTCATCGCCCTGCACCGTGCCTTTCATCGCGGGCGGCCCCTGATGCGCAAGATTATGACCATCGCCGGCGGGGCGGTGAACAATCCCGGCAATTACAAGGTGCGCTTCGGGATGAGCTACCGGGACATTATCGAGGCCATCGGCGGCTTGAAATGCGACCCGTATAAAATTATCATTGGCGGGCCCATGATGGGGGTCTCCCACTACACCTTTGACATACCCGTGATTAAAACCTCCTCGGCGTTTTTACTCTTTACCGAGAAGGAAAGCAAGGTTCATCCCGAGCGGGCTTGCTTCCGGTGCGGAAAATGTGTGGAGCACTGCCCCGTGGGGCTGATGCCCCTGGAGCTGAATAAATTTGCCATCGCCGACCATTATGACCGCTTCCGGGACTATAATGGGCTGGACTGCATCGAATGCGGGTGTTGCTCGTACATCTGCCCGGCCAAGCGGCACTTGACCCAGTCCATCAGCACCATCCGCCGGGAGCTACTGGCGGCAAGGAGTTGACCATGGAGCAACCCCGCTATATCGTCACCACCACCCCCCATATCCGTTCCAGGGACAGCATTGAGCGAACCATGCTGTTCGTACTGATTGCGTTGGCTCCTGCGGCGGTGCTGGGCGTGGTTTTCTTTGGCGTGAGGGCCTTGTTCATTATTTTGATTTCCGTGACTTCTGCGGTTTGCTTTGAGGCGTTGTATCAGAAGCTGGCGCGTAAGCCCGTCACCGTTACGGACGGAAGCGCGGTGGTTACGGGGCTGTTGCTGGCGTTGATTCTGCCGCCGGGATTGCCTCTGTGGATGCCTGTGGTGGGGGCCTTTGCCGCCATTGTGCTGGTGAAACAGCTCTTCGGCGGGCTGGGGCATAATTTCCTGAACCCGGCCTTGGCGGCGCGGGCCATGCTGATGGCGGCCTATGCGTTGCCCATGACCGTATCCTTTACCGCGCCGCGCACCGCGCCGGACGCCACGGCCTCCGCCACGCCCCTGATGCTGTTGGAAAGCGGGGAATTTACCCCGGCGGGAGCGGATTTCCTGGCCTCTTTTTTGGGCAATGTGGGCGGTTCCATCGGGGAAACCAGCGCGGTGGCCTTGCTGGCCGGCGGGGTGTTCCTGCTGGCCACGAAGGTGATTTCCTGGCATATCCCCGTGAGCTTTATCGCTTCGGCGGCGGTTTTCACCGCCCTTTTCCATCCCGAAGGCTTTTCCGGCGAAGTTGTGGGCTATCACATGCTGGCGGGAGGGCTGATACTGGGCGCGTTCTTTATGGCTACGGATTACCCCACCTCTCCCGTGACGCCCCTGGGGAAAATACTTTTCGGGGTGGGCTGTGGCGTGATTACCATGGTCATCCGCTTGTATGGCGGCTTCCCCGAGGGGGTGGCCTACGCGATTTTGCTTATGAATCTGACCGTACCCCTCATTGACCGCTACATCCGGCCCCATGTGCTGGGCAAGCGCGCCAAGGCGGGACAACCATGAAAGCCGATATCATCCGGCCCACGGCGGTGCTGGTGCTGGTTACGCTCTTCGCCGCAGTGATTATCGGCGTGACCTATACCGTCACCCGGGAGCCCATCCGGGCCCAGCGCGCCAATGCGGAAATGGCGGCGATTTTGGCCTTGCTCCCGGATACCCATGAGATTTATTACTTTCACATAGACGAGCCGGGGTCTTCCCTCACCCGGGCCACAATCAGCCTGGGCCCCAATGGTGAAACCACGGGCTATGTATTGTCCGCCTCACCCGCAGGCTACAGCGGGCGCATACATATGATGATAGCCTTTGACCCCTATGGCATTATTCAAGGGGTTCGCATTATCAACCACACGGAAACCCCCGGCCTGGGCGCGAATATTACCCAGGATTGGTTTCTTGGGGGCTTTGCCGGGCGCGGCCCTGCCGGGGTGCTGGCTATACACGATGTGCCCGCCATAGCCAGCGCGACCATTTCGGTGAACGCGGTGCTTCGCGGTGTGAATGACGCCCTGGCGTTTATGCGGCCCGGTGAGGAGTTGTTGCTGTCATGGTAAAGGCCCTGCGCCAATTTAAAAAAGGCATACTGGACGAGAACCCTATTTTCTCCCAGGCCATAGCCCTTTGCCCGGTGCTGGCGGTGACGACTTCTATTGTCAACGGCATCGGGCTGGGGTTGGCGACATTGGCGGTGCTACTGGCCTCCACGCTGGTGGTGTGCTTTATCCGCCATTTCATCCCGGCTCAGGTACGGATTCCCTGCTTTATCGTGGTTTCCGCCACCTTCACCACGGTGGTGTCCTTGCTCATGGAAGCCTTCTTCCCCGCCCTCAACGACGCGCTGGGCATTTTCATCCCCCTCATCGTGGTGAATTGCCTGATTCTGGCCCGGATGGAAGCCTTCGCGGCGAAAAATCCCCCCTTGGCCGTGGCCTTTGATTCCTTGGGTATGGGGCTGGGCTTTACCCTGGCACTGGCGGCCATTGGCGCGGTGCGGGAGCTCATGGGCTTTGGCACGGTCTTTGGCCTGGCGGTAATCCCCGAGGCCATCCCCCGGAATATCCTGATGATTTTGCCGCCGGGCGGCTTCTTTGTGCTGGCATTTTTGATTGTGGCGGCGCGGGCAGTGCGCGCACGCGTTGGGAAGGGGGAGGCATAGGCCATGGAAATGATTCTGGTCTTTATCAGCGCGGCCTTGGTGAACAATTTTGTCCTTTCGCGCTCCTTGGGGATTTGCCCCTTTATCGGCGTGTCCAAGCGGATGGATACCTCCTTGGGGATGGGGCTGGCCGTGACGGTGGTGATGGGGCTGGCCTCGGCCATTACCCATGGGGTGTACAATTTCGTGCTGGTGCCGCTGGGGCTAACATTTTTACACATTATTACCTTCGTGCTGATTACCGCCTGTCTGGTGCAGGTGGTGGAGATGTATCTGAAAAAAAACAGTCCCGGCCTGTACAAAGCCCTGGGGATTTTTCTGCCGCTGATAACCACCAACTGTGCCGTGCTGGGAGCTCTGCTTTTAAACATAGAATTGTTCGCCGGGAGTATGCTGTTGGCGGTAATACACGCGCTGGGCGCGGCGGCGGGCTTTACCTTGGCTCTGGTGCTGTTTTCCGGCATCCGGGAGCGGTTGCGCTACAGCCCCGTCCCCAAGATTCTTGAGGGCGTGCCCCTGGCCATGCTTGTGGCGGGGCTGATGTCCATTGCCTTTCTGGGCTTTACGGGGATGATTACGCTATGAGTGCCGTTGTAGGGACCCTCATCGTGCTGGGGGGGCTGGGGCTTTTCTTCGGCGTGTTGCTTAGCCTTGCCGGGGTGAAGCTGAAAACCAAAACCGACCCCAAGCTGGAATCCCTGAAGGATATTCTGCCGGGGGTCAATTGCGGTGGCTGTGGGCGGGCCGGGTGCGGTGCCTTCGCCGAGGATGTGCTCCACGGCAAGGCCGAAACCGACGGGTGCCCCGTGGGCGGCGTGGAACTAAATTATCAAATCGCGGACATTCTGGGCATCAACCCCTCCGTTTCCACCCGGATGGCCGCTTATATAAAATGCATCGGCTCTGACCGCCACAGCCTGTTCCTTTTCAAGTACCAGGGGGTGGAGAGCTGTCGCGCCGCGGTGCGCTTGGTGGGGGGCGGTTCGAAGGGCTGTACCCATGGCTGTCTGGGAGGTGGAAGCTGTAAGCAAGTCTGTCTTTTCGATGCGGTGCGCATTGTGGACGGCATCGCCGTTATCGACAACGACAAATGCACGGGCTGTACCGTGTGCGTGAAGACCTGCCCCAAGGGACTTATCGAAATGGTACCCTATGTAAGGCACTTCCGGGTGGGGTGCAACGCCCACGACGGGGGGAAGATTATCCGCTCCAACTGCGATGTGGGCTGTATCGGGTGCCGGGTGTGCGTGCGGGCGTGCCCACGGGACGCCATCCAAATGGAGGGCCAGCTGGCGCGGATTGTCTACGAGAAATGCGACAATTGCGGAGCCTGCGCCCAGAAATGCCCGCGAAAGATTATCGAACACACAAAAAAGGAGGAAATGTAATGTTATCCACAAAGAAACGGCTGTGTACTCTGTTGCTGGTCGCCCTATTGGCGATGGGCGTACTTACTCCCCTTACGCTGCGCGTACAGGGCGAGAGCGTGATTGTACAAGAGGGCGACGTGCTGTGGCGTATTGCCCGCGCCCACGGTTTAACCTACCAGGAGTTGGCGCACTACAATAATCTGCCCAACCCCCATTTTATCCGGGTGGGGCAGGAACTGCGCATACCCGGCATGGGCGGCGGGGATGTTATGCTGGCCAACTTCCCCTTTATCCCCGACTTCCTGGCCATAAGTGAATACGGGGTGCTCTTTGACAGCGGCGACGCGGCGCACTTTGACATTCGCCCCCATGAGACCGGGTATGACTTGATACAATACCTCCTGTGGTACGATGTCCCCCCGCCTGTCATCCTATATGAAGTGGAAAAATACTTAAACCTGCTCAACAGCCACGGGTTCATCCGCCAGCGTGTTGAGGAATCGCCGTCTGAAATTACTTATTTTTATTTTAACCAGGCGCATACCACCTCTTTATTTATCCATGTATCGCCTACATTCGGTGAGCTTGACATCCTGATACTCCGGGATAATTTTTATGCCGAAGTGGATGCCCTATGGGAAGAATGGACAGGCGCGTTCATAGGCGATTGGGACGATGACTGGGTGCCGCACTTTGACCCGGATGTAGTAGGCGCGTGGGCTTTATATGCCACCTACAATGAACAAAATGTGGTTTTTGCGGATTTGATAATTACCGGTGATGTGTTTTACGTTTTCAGACCGGACGGCACAGGCTACTGGGGCGCGATGGACGAAAACGAAACCCTTACGCACCTGGTCACGCTGATTTGGGAAACCTATGACGGGATACTCTACATTGATTTCCCCACCATTGACTTTTACGGTGAATACGCATACGAAGTGCGTGACGGCAATTTATATCTGACCCATGACATTGCCTGGCATATACTCACCCCCGCCCCCAGGGAATTTGAAGTGCGCGCGCTATTTGCCCCGCCACAGCCCTGGCTTCGCAACACCGCCGTGGCAAACCACTGGCAGTTCTACGAAACAAATAGCTGGCTCTACACGCTGTTAATGGACTTCGGCCCGGTGATTTATCAATTCAATGAAGACGGAACCGGCTACTGGGGCGGGGCCGCAGTCAACGAGGGCGTCGATTTCGACATCCCGCTGTACTGGTGGACCCAAGACGATGTGCTGACCATCAGCTTCCCCTCCATTTACTTGTTGCTGGTGTATTACTTCGATGTACCCCCCGGCCCGGAGCATAGCCTATTTCTATCCAACCGCTTCAACGACGACGAACACCGCCTGGTGCCCGTAGCGTAAGCAATACCCGGTTCGGCAAGCAGGCCGCGCTTTGCCCCTGGCGGTGTAATGTGCCCGTGCGCACGCAAATCTGGTCGGGGCAACACGAGGACGCGAAGGCGATTTCGCCCCCGGCTATCCGAAAGGTGACGTTGGGATTCTGGGGCAGGACGAAGACGGCGTCCTCCCCCAGGCTCAGCCGGATATCCGGGTACCCCCCCACGGAAATCACCGCATACGCGCCGCTGTGCCTTGGCCCGGGCACGGAAATAAATATGTATATAAAAACCGCCAGCAAAAGCACAGCGGCCATCACCAGCAACTCGCCCCCGGACACAAATGCGCGGTTCACGGCCAAAACACCCGGGCATCGTTATCCCCGGCCAGCCGGAGCCCTTCTTCCTTGGGCAAAATAAACAGCGCAGTGGAGAGCACATCCGCCATCCACGAACAGCCATGCAAAACCGCTACCTGGGTGTGGATGCCGGCGGGCATCAAGGTAGCGGGGTCAATAATATGGCCGAACCGCCGCCCGCCCCATTCAAAGAAGCGTTCATACGCACTACTTACGGACAGGGCCCCGTCGGTGAAGACCACATTCCCCTCCGGCAGGGGTCGGTGGGCGATGGCCGCTTCCCAGCCCGTTCGCCCCGGCGGCTGGCCGAAGGCCACAATATGGCCGCCCAGGTTAAGCAACGCCCTTTCCATGCCGGCCTCCGCCAGGGCCTCCATGGCCAGCCCTGCGGCGAAGCCCTTGGCAATGGCACCCACATCCAGCGACATACCCGCCGTGCGCAAAAACACGGTGCGGTTTTCCGTGTCGATTATCACATCGTTTATATCCGTATACCCCGCCGCCGCCGCCAGCGCGTACATAGCCGGCACGGCGGCGTGGGCGGGGTTGGCCACGGCTTTTTGCCGGTATTCACGCCAAATACGCACAACCGGCCCCAAGGCCACATTCACCGCCCCGCCGGTAAGCGCGTGGGCTTCCTTCGCGGCCAGCAACAATTCCACGATTTCCCCCGCAACCGCCACAGGCGCGCTCCCCGCCATGGCGTTGATTTCATACAAATTCGCTACCCCCTCGTGGGGCTGAAAAATATCATACAGCTCATGCAATTCCCTCAGCCGGTCAAACAAAACCGCCGTATACCCAGCAAAATCCGCTTCGCTTTGCGCATACCCCATAAAAATAACAAAGCTGTCGAAGTAGCCGATACCCCCAGCCTGAAACCGCTTATACGAACGCCCACAGGAGGCAAAAAGCACCACCACGAAAAATAAAAAAAACAAACCTTTTCTACCCATGACCCCCCCATTGCCCTTTATGTAACTTAACTAATACAGGCATCAACGCCTTCAACAGGGCCCCCGTAAGCAGTCCCGCCGCCATACCGGAAATAATCAGCACCGGGAGATAATACACCATGGCTCCCGAAGCGAACAAAAGCATTATAACAGCAAGCTGTCCCAAATTGTGGGCCAGCGCGCCCCCCACGCTAACGGCGGCATAGCCCATCCGCCCCCCCTTCGCCCCCGCAAGTAAAATAATCACCCCGACAGACACCATCCCCCCGCTCAGGCTCAACAGCCCGGCAATAAACCCCCTGGTAGCCAGGACAAAGACCGCCTTCAGCACATTGAGCATAAACGCCTGCCGTCCCCCCAAGACAAACACGCAATACATCACCATAATATTGGCAAAGCCCGGCTTCACATGGGGCGGCAAAAAAGGCACCACCAGCACATGCTCCAAGGTAGTAAGCACCATAACCATCCCAAGCATTATGCCCATCAGCGCGATATGCCTCGCGGGCGATTTTTCGTGCATCCATTCACCTCCCTGCCCCACTATAGCCGAATATAACAAAAGCCTCCCACCGTTTGTACGCTACGATAGGAGGCTTTTGCTGTCCTGCCCGTTTTTACTGGGGTCAGTTTATTTACACATACCTCGGCGGGGGTGCCACCAAAGGGGGCTCGTCCTGCTCTTGGGCATGGGTGTTTTCCGTTTCTTGGGTGAAGTGGAGGGTCTGGCCGTGCATCTCCTCCTGCAAGGGTGGCATTTCCGGATCCGGCTCCGGGGTGAAGGCCATGGCCTCGGGTACGCTCTCCGGTTCCGCCGGGGAGGGGAGCAGGGGTGTGGGCTCGCCCACGGGGGGGACATCCATTTCCATCAGGTCGTTGACCAGCTTTTCCATATCGTCCAGCCTGCGGCTCATTTCGAACATGTCGGCGGTTTCCACTTCGAATAGGTATTTGCGCATCAGGCCCGTATATACATCGTGAAAGGCTTGCAACCGCATACGCTCCGCGTCGATGGCGGCGGAAACCTGTATCAGTTGCTGGGAGATTTTCTTCTTATAGTCATGGGCCTGGGCGTGGGCATTGCGGACTACATTGTCCGCCGCCACCTGCGCGCTGATAATGGCGTTCTTTATGGCATTGTCCTTTTCCTTATAGCTTTTTATTACCTGTTCCAAAGTGGCGATATACTTATTAACCTCTTCGGGGGAATACCCACGTTTCACGTAGCTGAACTGTTCCAAGGGTCATACTCCTTCCAAATCTCCAAATTTTGCAAATAGTTTGCACATATTACCATAATTATCTAAAGGCGGCAAGCAAGTCCCGTAAACGGGGTTTGTTGCCATACATAAGGGTCCCCATCCGGTATATACGCCCCCCGGCGAAAGCGACCACGGCAATGGTAGCCACCTGTGCCGCGATGCTCACCGCCACCTCCCAAAGGGCGGCCGTGCCCAGGCAAATGCGCATAAACATAACAAAGGGCGCGAAGAGCGGGATGTGGGAAAGTACGTTTATCCAAAGAGCCCCCGGGTTGGTCATGCCGAAAATCGCCGCGAAAAAGCCCACCATCACCAGCATCATGGGCAGGGTTTGGATGGAGTTTGCGTCCTCCATGCGGCTCACGGTGGAGGCCAGCGCGGCATACATAAAGGCGTACATGATAAAGCCCAGGAAAAAGAAAATCACCAGCATCCCCATGATATACGGGTCGAAGGTAAGGTCAAGCATACCCAGCACGCCCTCGGTCTCCAGCCCGCCGAAAAGATTCATGCTGAGTGCCGCCGCGCCTACCATCAGCAAAATTTGCGTAAGCACCGCCGCCGCCACGCCCAGCACCTTGCCGTTCATCAGGCGGCCGGCCTTGCAGGAGGTAATGAGCAACTCCATGGTCTTGGTGGATTTCTCCCGCACCACGGTGGTGACGATGTAGCTCCCCCCCGTAAGCAAGCCGAAATACAGCACAAAGGATAGCACATAGGAAAAAATCATATTAGTGAAAAAATCTTCTGCCGTGTCCTCGGTAATTTCCCCGGCGGGGCTGAGGGTCATCACCTCGCTACGGGGGAAGAAGGCGAAGATGGCCTCCTGCTGTGCGGGGACGATGCCCAAATCGGCAAAGGCTGTGTAGCGGTGGTGGTCGCGTAGCATTAAGGCAATGCTGTTTTCCAGATTTAGTGCGCCCACGCCCATGGCGGTGATATATAACGTGAAGCTATCTTCGTGAATGCTTACGGCGTAGTGATAGTCGCCGTCGGCTACGGCCGCGCGGGCGTCTTCAATGGTGCGGAACATCCCCGCCGTGGGCGACACATAGGTGCCTACCCTATGCGCAAAATGCCCCGTATGGTCCACCACGGCAATGCGCCGCTCGCCGCCGATGTCCATGTCCCCGAAGAATTGTATCACCCGGGGTATGGCCGGCCCGATTAACGCCAGCACCACCATAAATATCGTAATCCCGATAAAGGCACCGCTCTTGGCAAATGTCTTAAACTCAAAGCCGAATACCGTCATCATCTGCTTCATTGGGGTCCCTCCATTGCCGCCCCTTGGGGCGAGGCTTTCTCCACGAATATGTCCTCCAGGGTAGGCTCCACCACCTGCACCCGGTCCACACCGGGTGACGCCGCCGCAAGCATCTGCAACAAGGCTTGCTTGTCGCTTGCGTCCTTTAGCAGGATTTCCAGGGCGTCATTTTTCACACAAGCCTCGGAAACCATGCTGGGCCACGCCCCCTGCAATGTAAGGGAACGCAAAAAGGCCGCGGGGTCGCCCTCGGGCCATACGGCAATCTTATTGCGGGGGTAGGTTTTTTTAATGTCGCGTATTTTTCCGTCCAGCACGATTTCACCGTAGTTGATAATACATATATGCTCGCAAAATTCCTCCACATAGGGCATCTGGTGGCTGGAGAAAAGCACCAGCTTGTTCATTTCCACCTGCTTGACAATGAGCCGCTTCAGCATGGAAGCGTTCACCGGGTCCAGCCCGGAGAAGGGCTCGTCCAGAATCACAATGTCCGGGTCGTGCAACACGGCGATGGCCAGCTGGATTTTTTGCTGGTTCCCCTTCGAAAGGGTTTCCAGCTTGCGGCTCCAGTACTCCTCTGCCTCCAGCTCTTCCAATAATGCCATGGCGTTTTTCTTCGCGGAGGCGGCGTCCATCCCCCGCAGGCGGCCAATGTACATCATTTGCTCCCCCACCTTGGACTTGGGGTACAAGCCCCGCTCCTCGGGCAGGTAGCCCAGGCGAAACTTGTTGCGCGCCATGGGTGTGCCGTCCAATAGCACCTCCCCCGCATCCGAGCGGAAAATGTCCGCCAAAATCCGTATGGTGGTGGTCTTGCCCGCGCCGTTGCGCCCAAGATAGCCCATGGCCTCGCCGGACTTAACGGTAAAGCTGATATTTTTCAAGACCTCTTTCTTGCCAAAGCTTTTGCAAATATTACGCAGGGTTAATTCCATAAACGCGCCGGCTCCTATTCTCTCTGGAAATTTTTAGTCGAATTATTTTAACAGAGGGGCAAGAGATTGACAAATTACGGCAATGGCGGGGGGNATACTTCTTTTCAGGGGGATTACATGACGCTCTACGCAGACATTTTATTCCTTGTCAACTTTGTGATGAACGGCTTTGTGCTGTATGTCACCGCCAAGATTGCCCGCGCTACGCGCAAACGCCGGTGGCTTGTGGCCGGAGGCGGAGCCATGGCCCTTTTGTACACAATTTTGCTGGCTGTCACGCCGTTGCAGGGGGTTAATCTGTTTTTTGCCCAGGGGTTGATTCTCGCCGTGGGGGTCATCATCGCCTTTTTCCCCAAAAACGGCAAAGCCTTCCTGAAGCATATGCTGGTGGCGTACCTGATTTCCTTTACCGTGGGCGGCCTGGGGATGGCTTTGTTTTTCCTTACGGATTTACCCTACGCAGTGCACTACATCGCGTCAGATTTGGGGGCCTTTTCCCGCGCTGTTTCGTGGCAGTTGGCCGTGGTGGGCATGATATTGAGCTATGGGCTCATTAAGCTGGGGCAATTCCTGCTGGAACGCCGCGCTGTGAAAAAACAACTGATATGCCATGTACAGGTGAGCCTGGACGAGACCAGCGTGGTCTTCAACGCTTTGGTGGACACGGGCCACACCCTCCGGGAGCCCATTTCCCAGGCTCCGGTCATCGTGGCGGAGTTTGAGCATGTGAAGCATTTCCTCCCCGACGGCCTACGGCAACTATTTTACGAAAAGCAGGAGAGCAACCTAACGGGCCTGTTGCTTGGGCAGGAAAATACTTTCTATACCCGTCTGCGGATGATTCCCTTCACCAGCATCGGCCGGGCCAACGGAATGCTGGTGGGCTTCCGCCCCGACCGGGTGACGGTCCAGGACGAGGAGGATAAACAGGCACGAAAAGATATCATCATCGGGATATACAACGATAAATTAACCCGCGACGGGCGGTATCAAGGACTATTGAGTGCGGACTTGGTGAATTAGGAGGTATGTATGCTCGCAGCCATTTATTCAAAAGCGCGCGCCATGATTTTGGACGCCTGGGAGGTACTTCGCCATACGGGCACGGAAGACACGAGCTACTACATAGGCGGAAGCGAGGTGCTTCCCGCGCCTTTGGCCGTGGATGAAGAAGCCCGATACCTTGCCCAGCTCGGCACCCAAGAGGACAACGCCGCCAAGGCCGTGCTCATCGAGCGCAATTTGCGGCTGGTGGTCTACATCGCCCGCAAATTCGAAAACACGGGCATCAACGTGGAGGACTTGATTTCCATTGGCACCATCGGCCTCATCAAGGCCATCAACACCTTCCGCACCGACCGCAAGATAAAGCTGGCCACCTACGCCAGCCGCTGTATCGAAAACGAAATCCTTATGTACCTGCGCCGCAACACCCGCACCAAAACGGAAATTTCCATTGACGAGCCACTCAACATCGACTGGGAAGGCAACGAGCTACTCCTCTCAGACATCCTGGGCACCGAGGTGGACCTCATCTCCCGGGACCTGGAGGACGAAACCGACAAGGAGCTACTGGGCATCGCCCTGGACAAACTCACCAAGCGGGAGAAGAAAATCGTGGAACTGCGCTTCGGCCTCTTCTCCGGCGGCGAGGAAAAAACCCAAAAGGAAGTGGCCGACATGCTGGGCATCTCCCAGTCCTACATCTCCCGGCTGGAGAAAAAAATCATCGGCCGCCTGAAAAAGGAAATGCACCGCATGGCAGAGGCTTAGGCTTTTTCCTTCCGCTTCTTCCAGCCCTTCGCCAACTCATACACCGCCATGCACAGCAAAAACACCGCGAAGCCCTTCCGTAGCCAGTCCGCGTCCATGCGCACGGCGATAAGGGCGGCGGGGACCGCTCCCAACACGCCGAAAAGGGTCAGCTTCCACAGACCCTTTTTTTCTACGTTTTTTTCCTTGACATGGGTGCGCAGGGCGATGAGAGCCGTGGGAAGGAAGAAAAGCAAATTAATATGCTGGGCCTCCCGCTGGCCCGTGGCCAGGAGAATCGTTAGGGCGGGGATGAGAATGGCCCCGCCGCCTATGCCCATGCCGCTGATGGTGCCCGCGGCCAAGCCGGCAAGGATATACCACAGCCAGCTCATAGAAAAAGCATCCTGATGGCCCCGGCGGCAAGAAACATCCCGAAAAGGATATTCAGCCACGCGGCGGTGAGCTTTTTCAACAGCTTCGCGCCGATGACGCCGCCCACCACGCCCCCGGCGGAAACATAGAGCACCGTCAGCCAATTCACCTCAATGTTGCCGCTGAGGGAATAAATAATGGCACTGACCACAGAGAGGGGAAGCATCACCGCCAGGGCCGTGGCGTGGGCCTTATGGGTCTCCAAGGGAATAAATTTCTCCAGAGCGGGCACCAGAATCGTGCCGCCCCCCGCGCCGAATAGGCCGTTGGCGATGCCCGCCACCCCGCCGATGAAAGCGGTCAGATGTTTTTTAAATGCAGTTTCCATATCCGGTAGTATGTGTGAAAAGGGGCGAAATATACAACAACGCCCTACCACAACAACCCCTTTATTTCCTGCCCATGTACAATTGATACATATAGTCCACCGTATGCTGTCCGCCATGTCTTTCAATTGCGTTCTTTATATCGGCATACAAATTGGTTCTGTTATTCTCCGGCAAAGCTCTGTTGTCGGACATTGTATCCATCAGTGCAATATACTCATCTGCGCTATACGTTCGCGATGCGTTATAGAATTTCATGGTCACATCACGGAAGCCATATTGTTCCATACTTTCAAAGCGAAAACTTGTGTAGATTTCTGAAGGTTTCCAAAAATCCTCAACAGTCTTTTTTATTGGTCGCTTGCTTGATGTGTAGTAGGAATTGTAATGTTTTTCGTAAGCACTTTGTATTTCTTCATAAAGCACTTCGCCGTCAGCGGGTACAGTATTATTACGGAACAGCGCGAAAGTGCCACCGTCTTTTAAGAGGCGTAACACTTTAGGGCAACCCATTTCTGCATCGACCCAATGAAATGCAGAAGCGGCATATATTATGTCATACGCTTCGCCATCAACCGACGCGTTTTCAAAGGTGTCGTTTATCACGGAGAAATTTTGGTTGCCACTAAATTTTTGCATTAAAAAATCCACCATATTTGCACCCATTTCAATGGCGGTTACGTTGTATCCATTATTAAGAAATGGAATTGTTGCAAGCCCCGTACCTGCACCGATTTCTATTGCCTTTTTACCCCCTTGATTGTAATTGAAAATATCAGCGTACAGCTCGCTTGGGTAGCCCCCTCTCGCCCTGTCATAACCCTCAACGATTTCATCAAAATGTACTCTCCTGCCCCGCGCCCATCCCGTTCCATTGGCCATGCTTACGCTACCTCCATCATCAGTTTTTCAATTGCGCGTATAGATTCACGTGGAGTGATAAAACAAACCCGAACCCCTTGCCACTACGTTTTACCGCTGGCTTAGGGTTCGGATTATCCGTTGTCTTTGCAGTTTGCCAAGAGCACTGCGCGAAGCGCGTTTGCCCTCCGCAAGGAGTGCGGCTGAGAGGACTTGAACCTCCACACCCTTTCGGGCACATGGACCTGAACCATGCGCGTCTGCCATTCCGCCACAGCCGCAAGTTGCCGATAGGGATTTTAAATCAGGGGAAAAAAGTTGTCAAGTTTGTCTTGTGTTGGCATATACATAGTGGGGAGTGTGATATGAGTACGAGTTTACGGAGGCCAGTTATGCCAGCACCCGCACACAGACCCGACAGAGGGTCGCCCGACCGCCCCGAGGAAAGAAAACGCAGTGCGTCCCGCCACAGCCTGCAAATAGACCGCCGCGAGCACGTTACCGTAACGGGCCTTATTGACGTGATTTCCTTCGATGAGGAATCCGTAATCGGTGAAACGGAGATGGGCGTGATTATTATCAAGGGCGGCAATTTGCATGTCACCCGCATTAACCTAGACAGCGGCGAGTTGCTGGTGTCCGGGGAAATCGACGGGATTACTTATGAAAACCCCGGCGGGCCCGCCAAGGCCAAATCGCTGTTGGGGCGGATGTTTAGATGATTCTTTCCATGCCGGAGCAGGCATGGTTGTTTCTCACCACGGTACTTGTCGGGGTTGCGGTGGGCCTGTTTTACGATTTTTTCCGGGTCTTGCGGCGCACCTCGCCCCATGGGCGTTTGGCGGTGCAGCTGGAGGATTTGCTTTTTTGGCTGGCGGTGACGGTGCTGGTTTTTTATTATATGCTGCACCGCAACTACGGCGAAATCCGCGTATTTGTCCTGTTGGGGATGGGCTGTGGCGCGGCGTTGTATTTCGCTACGGTTAGCCGCTATGTTGTGAAAATAAGCGTCGCCATTGTGCAATATTTGAAAAAAGTAATCGCCGCCGTCATACGTGTTGTCCTGTTTCCCCTCCGGCTCATTTTTGCCTTTATTTCCCCCCCGGCGAAAAAAGCCGCCCGCTACATACGAAAACGCTTGCGCTCGCTGGGCCGGTATGGCAAAATGAAGGCGAAAAAGGCCGCCCGCAATTGGGCGATTGCGCGTAAGAAGGTATGAACATGGAAGAAAAAAAGCGAAGCCGCTTCAAATGGCTTCTGTATGTCACCTTCTGGGTGGCCTTGGTGGTTTCCTTTGGGTGGCTTGCGGTGGCGCAGGCTTCCCAATACGGTACCTTGCAAAACGATTTGGCCCGTATCCAGGCCGAAACCCAGCGCGCCGAGGACGCCCACGAATTATTACAGCGGCAAATCGCCTTCATCGGCAGTGACGCCTACATCGAGCAACAGGCCCGGGAACGGCTGGGTCTGGTCAAGCCTACGGAAATCATTTTTATCAACATCGCCCATCAGGGGCGGTAGAAATCCGAAGCACACAAAGGACTGATAACATGCTGGCCTTGGAAGAATTGCTCCGCGCCATGGCCCCCTACCGGGCGCGTCTTGTGGAAATGGGGGATTCACTTTGACTCCGCCAATGCGCGTATCGAAATAGACCGGCTGGAGGCCCTCACCGCGGAAGCGGATTTCTGGGCGGACCCGGCGCGGTCCCAATCTGTTCTGCGCGAAATGAAGCTTCTGCGCGGAAAAATCACCGCTTATGACAAACTGCAAGCCACCTACGACGATGTGCTGACCTTGGCGGAGCTGGGCATTGAAGCCCAGGACGCCAGCGTGGTTTCCGAGGCCCAGGCCCTGGCGGCAGAGTTTGGCGCGGCCTATGACCGGCTCCGCTCGGAGACTTTGCTTGCCGGGGAATACGACGCCCACAACGCCATTGTCACCTTGCATCCCGGCGCGGGGGGCACGGAATCCTGCGACTGGGTTTCCCTTTTGTTGCGTATGTACGCCAAATGGGCAGAGAAGCGTGGCTTTGCCTTCGAATTGCTGGATTTGCTCGACGGCGAGGAAGCGGGGGTAAAATCGGCAACCTTCCAGATTAACGGGGACAACGCCTTCGGGTATTTGAAAAGCGAACGGGGTATTCACCGGCTGGTGCGGATTTCTCCCTTTGATTCCAGCGGGCGGCGGCATACGTCCTTTGCCTCCTGCGATGTGATGCCCGAGCTGGACGAGACATCGGCCATCGAAATCAATCCCGAGGATTTGCGTGTGGACACCTACCGCTCCGGCGGGGCGGGGGGCCAGCACGTAAACAAAACAGAATCCGCCATCCGCATCACCCACCTGCCCAGCGGCATCGTGGTACAGTGCCAAAACGAGCGCAGTCAAATCCAAAACCGGGACCGGGCCATGAAAATGCTCTCCGCCAAGCTGTTCCTCAAACAGCGGGAAGAACAGCGGGAAAAGCTCTCGGGCATCCGTGGCGAGCAAATGGACAACGCCTGGGGCAGTCAAATCCGCTCCTATGTCTTCCACCCCTACAGCCTGGTCAAGGACCACCGCACCAACGAGGAAACAGGGAACGTTCAAGCCGTCATGGACGGCCAGCTCGACCCCTTCATGAACGCCTATCTTATCTGGGCCCATAAAACCGGAGCCGCGTAGCCGTGGCGCACCGGATACACATTTCACAAGCCGATGCCAATCGCCGATTGAATCGGTTTCTTTTTGCCTATCTGCGCGAAGCCCCTCAGCCCTTGCTACACAAGCTCCTGCGCAAGAAGCGGATAAAGCTCAACGGCCACCGCGCCGAAGGCGGCGAAACCCTGACGACGGGGGATTTTATAGACCTCTATCTCGCGCCGGAAACCCTGGCGAAGCTACGTGGGGAGCGTTCCCCGCCAGCGCGGGCGGCGGCCCTGACGGGCATCGTATACGAAGACGCGGCGTTGCTTATGATAAACAAGCCCGCCGGGCTTCCTGCCCATGGGGGCCATCTTGCCACCGAGGGTGCCCATTTGCTGTCGCGCATACTGTGGTACCTATATGAAAGGGGTGCCTACGACCCGGAGGCGGCCTTCACCCCCGCCTTGTGCAACCGGCTGGATACCAACACCAGCGGCCTGACGGTGTGCGGGAAGACCTTGCACGCCTTGCAAACATACACGGCGGCCTTCGCCGGGGGTAAGTTTGAGAAGGAATATCTGGCGGTGGTGGAGGGAAAACTGGGTGGGGAGGCCACGCTGGAGGGGCACTACGAAAAAAATGAAGCCACCAATACGGCAAATATTATCCCCCTTCCTGCAGAAGAACCGGCGATTGACGGGATGTCCCACCCGGGCTATAAACACGCCGTCACGGCGTATATATCCTTAGCCGTGGGCAAAAGCCATTCCCTGCTCCTTGTGCGCCCCCGCACCGGGCGTTCCCACCAAATCCGCGCCCATTTGGCCGGCATCGGCCACCCCCTGGCCGGGGATAAGAAATACGGCGGCCAGCCCACCCCCTATGCCCCGGCGCAACTACTCCACGCCTACCGGCTGACCCTGAATGACCCCGGCGCACCCACAGCAAGCATGACCTGGGCCGCCCCGCCCCCCCAGGGATTTTTGCACTGCGTGCGGGATTGGTTTGGGGACGAGGGGATAATATTGGCAACACCCAAGCCTTGACGCTTCCTTGACAAATAGCGTACACTCCTCCCGAATAGGAAAAATCTGTCACAAAGGAGAATAACCCATGAACATCATCCGTACAAAGGTAGTCGAACTGAGCATTATTCCCGCCGTGGCCTACCGGCTCAAGCTGCGCACCGGAGGCAGCGGCATCAAGCTGCATTTTACCGACCAGGACGCTACCGCCTTCGCCGAAGTGGACAAGCGCACCGGCGAGGTGGTGCTGGACCCCCTTTCCGAAGCCGCACCCTTGCTCCGCGAGGGCTTCGAGGAAGCCCAGGAATTGCTGGCCGGCCTGCCCTACAGTGCCCGGGGCAAGGTAAAAATCACGGTAAGCAACGAATGCGACGCCGAGGAAATCACCGAAGAGGAAGCACAAAAAGTCACGGCGGCCTGTATGGTTGCCAGCGACGAGTTTGGAGCCATTATCGACCGCTTCTCCGACGAGAGCGGCAAGATAAACTACGCCCTGATGAACAAGCAGTTCATCCAGTTCGCCTCCTCCAGCTCCGTGGTGCGCGACATGTGCGCGAAGAAGGCCAAATCCAATGAAATCCTACTCTTCGTGTTGAAAAACCGGGCCGCCTTCCTGGCCAACAAACGGGAGCATTTGCCCGACGAGGAGGCCACCGCCTTGCTGGAGGCCCTGAACGAAATGAACCCCCGCAGTGCCTTCAAGGAATTGAGCCTGCACCTGCGGAAAATGCTCTCGCGCTAACTGCACCATAGAAAGGACGTAACCATGCGCTACTTGGAAGATGTAAGGGAAAACGAGCACGTACTCGGGCATTATCTGTGCCGGCAGAAGCAGAGCCTGAAGACGCGGGGGGGCAAGACATACTATTCCCTGCGTCTTTCGGACAAAACCGGCCAAATGGACGCCAAAGTGTGGGAGCTGAACAACGACATCCAGGCTTTCGAGGAAGGCGACATGATAAAAATTGACGCCCAAGTCGTGACCTTTCAAAACGAACTGCAACTCAAGGTAATCAAACTGCGCAAAAGCCTGGAAGGGGAATACATCCCCCTGAACTATGTCCCCTGCACCGAGAAGGACATCGACGCGCTGTACGGCGAGGTGCTGGCGTACATCAAGTCCGTGGAGCACCCCAAGTTGCGGGCGTTGCTGGAGGGCATCTTGGTCAAGAACGAAGACCGGGCTCAGGCGTTCAAGTCCCATTCTGCGGCCAAGCAGATGCACCACAGCTACATGGGCGGCTTGCTGGAGCATACGCTAAACGTGGTGCAAATCTGCGACTTTATGAGTAGCAGGTACAAGCATTTGAACCGGGACTTGATTATCACCAGCGCGCTGTTGCATGACATCGGCAAAATCTACGAGCTTTCCCCCATGCCCATGAACGACTACACCGACGACGGCCAGATGCTGGGCCATATCACCATCGGCGTGGAAATGGTGACGGAAGAAGCGGGAAAAATCCCCGACTTCCCCCACGAGCTGGCCAGCTTGCTCAAGCATTCATTGCTGGCCCATCACGGCGAGCTGGAATTTGGCTCGCCCAAATTGCCCGCCACCATCGAAGCCTTTCTCCTGCACTGCGCCGACAATATGGACGCGAAGTTGAAATCCTTCGAAGAAATTCTGGACAAGGACAGCACCGCAGGCCCCTGGACGGGCTACCAGAAAGTATTTAACCGCTATATCCGGCGGTCGGATTTTTCGTGAAAAAAAATACCGTACTTACTTTGCATATCGAAGGCGTCAACGCCAAGGGCTTCGGGGTGGCGCGGGTCAACGATTTCGTGCTGTTGGTGGATGGCGCGTTGCCGGGGGACACCCTGGAGGCGCGCCTCGTCAAGCTGAAATCACGCTACGGCTATGCCAAAGCGATGCGCATTGTCACCCCTTCCCCCCACCGGGTTACGCCTAAGTGCCCGGTTTCCCAGCGTTGCGGCGGGTGCCAGTTCCAGCACTGCGATTATCCGGCCCAGTTGGCCTTCAAAAAGCAAATCGTAACCGATGCCCTGACGCGCATTGGCGGGATTGAGAACGCTCCCGTAGCGGATGTGCTGGGCACCGCTCCCACCCGCTACCGGAACAAGGCGGTGTTCCCCGTGGCACCGGCACAAAACCCGGAGGGCTTCGCCATAGGCATGTACGCCCCCCGAAGCCACCGCATGGTGGAAATCGACGATTGCCTGATTCAGCACCCGGCCCATATCCGGGTGCTTTCCGTTGTAAAGAAGCATATGCTCCGGCATAAAATATCCGCCTACGACGAGACGGCCCACCAAGGACAACTGCGGCAAATCATGATACGCACCTCTCTAGCCACCGGCGAAATCATGGTGGTGCTTGTGGTAAACGGCGAAGCCCTGCCCCGGGAAATCCCTTTGGCCCAGGCATTGGCCGCCGACGCCGGGGCCACCACGGTACTCCTCAGCCCCCACACCAGCCGGGGCAACGCTGTACTGGGGGAGCGGTTCCGCATACTTCTCGGGAACGGTTTCATTGAAGAAACAATCGGCCCGGTGCGTTATCGCATATCCGCGCCCTCCTTTTTTCAGGTAAACCCGGTACAGGCGAAGGTGCTATACGACGTAGCCCTTCGGCTAAGCGGCCTACACCCCACCACGCCGGGCGACGCCCTGGACGCCCACGCCGGGGCGGGAGGCATCGCCCTCTACGCCGCCCACGCCGCCCGCCATATCGTGGGCATCGACATCGTGGCCCCGGCCATCGCCGACGCAAAAAAAAATGCCGCGATAAACGGCATCACCAACGTCCATTTCCTCACCGGCGCGGCAGAGGAAGTTGTCCCCACGCTACTAACGGGCAACGCACACCCCCAGGGTATACCCTCGGATTTCCGCCCCGACGTGGTCTTTCTCGACCCACCCCGCAGGGGATGTGAGCCCCCCCTGCTGGACGCCCTCATCTCATGCAAGGCCCCAAAAATTATCTACATATCCTGCGACCCGGCCACCCTCGCCCGGGACATAAAACACCTCTGCACAGCCGGGTACACCCTGTCTACAGTACAGCCCGTAGACATGTTTCCCATGACCGGGCATGTGGAGGCAATAGCGTTGCTACGTCGAGCCGATACCTAGAAATCCTTGAATTTAAGCACTTCTGCAAGCATATCTCGTTCAACTTGAGAGGAAATTATCTAAGCGGTTAAACCACCCTGTACAGTGTAAATTTCGCCACAAGCTAATTTATCGTTATGTGGGCGTGGGGCGGGATTCCATTTCATATATAGCTTATCTTCTTCGGTGCAGACGTAATAATTAAAGTATTCCAATACATTTAAGCCCAAAACTTCCTGGAATTGGCGTTTTTCTTTTGTCTCGGGGTCAATGCTATGTAATGCGTGTGGTATTAACACAGGAACATGCGTTATAACCTTACCTAAAATTTTAAACCCTTGAATATATACAAAATCGGCGGGTTCTTTACCGCTATAACCATGAATGAATGTAGGTATCTTAGGTAATTTATGAAAACCACGCATGATTGCCGTTGCACGGGATAATACGGTTAGGTGTGCGCCTGTGTCGATTATCAATTGCAAATCAGTTCCGTCTACGGGGCTACTTTCATGTATGGTTTGGAGGGTTACTGTCATACCACACCGTCCGCGAAAACGAGGTTCAAATCATCATATGATGGAAGCAAACAGCTAAGTGACAACCATCGGCTGTACTCTGGCACATCGTATCGCTCGTAGATTCCTTCCTCTACGCCCTCAAATTGATAATCGCCAATCACCACAGGCATTCCCTCAATCAGTTCGCCGTGGGGCGTGATGTTCGCTTTGACAACATACACCCACTTTTCGTCAAATGTTTTGTATATTTCTTCCGCTTGCATCATTCTCGGATTATCCAACACTTGATACATGACTGCACCACCTTTCTTTGTATTTATTATGCCCGAAAAATTGTATCGTTGCAATATTCACCCTATCAGCTAACATGAATGGTAGTACCTACCCCGCAGGGGCCCAGAAGTCATTGCTTGCCACAGCTTTTGGATTATATTGTGTACATTCACAATGGGCGAATTGTTTTCAGCGGATTAAAAGATGAACTAAAGGAAAAATACTGTCTGATATGCTATGTCGCAGTTGCGTTTTGATGAAGTTACTCGGCAATTTGGCAGGGTTGAAACACTTTTGACAACCTTCCCGTAAAAAAGAGAGGAATGATTTCATGGGAGCATGGTCTGTAAGTATAACAGGGAATGATACGGCGGCTGATTTACTCTATGATTATCCAGTGGTGTTTTTTCGCAATGATGTCGAAATCGCTTTGGCGAAAATTGATGCCTTTGTAAGAAAAAACGGATTCAGCGAATCAAATGCGGAGGAATGGTGCAATTATTATTATTCGCTTGCGAATTATATGTGGAGCAAGGGAATATTAACAGACACCGTAAAAGCCGAAACCCTGCGAATGATTGACAGCGGCTTCGGTCTTGACCTTTGGGAAGAAGCGGGTAGCAAAACGCTTACAAAAAGAAAAAAGGCATTGGCGACATTTCGGGATAAAATCATTTCCCCTCAGACGCCAAAGAAAAAAATCAAGTTGGGTTATCACACAACGCCTGTATTTGAAATAGGCGATGTCATCGCGTTTCAATTGCAAACTTTGGGAAAGAGGTTTGTTAAACCGGACGGAGCATATTGGAAGCATAAACTTGACGAGGAGGGATTTAGGGCATTGAACGGAAAATACATTGCGATTAGAAAGATAAAAGATGAAATGCACCCTGCGTCCGCAATAGAACCCGATGTCAAGAATGTAATGCCAATATTTCAATTGTATCGCAAGGTTTTTGACGAAATCCCTACGTTGGAGGACGTTATTGACTTGGATATAGCTACTTTTCCGAAGGGCAAGGCTGATACCTTTGATGCGTTTTTGGGCGAAGGGAGTTTGTTCCACTTCAAGAAAAGAAAGCACGTTGTTTTGGGTAATTCCAAGCATGGACTCACGAAATGCGCTGACCGATGGGATTGCACTATCGCATATACATTGGGCGAACACAAGCACTACTGTGCCACGGATATGCGGTTTGTAAATGCTATGGCCGTGATATAAATTGGAATAGCGAAAAAAGAAATGTTGCTACAACTCAACCATACACCTTCCGCCCCTTTTCATCGGGGATGCCGGTGAGCCGATAGAAGTAGTTATTGATTACATCCCGCCATTCCTGTGCGTTGGCGAGCTGTAGCTGGAGCCGCTCCTGTACGGAGGTATGGGCTTCGGGGGGGATTTTGTCTTGCAGGGAGTCCCAGATTGTAATGAAGCGTTGCACGTCCTCCACGCCCTCGAAATGGGTGTCGTAGATGTATTGCAGGAGGGTCTGGCCGTTTTTGAGCTTGTAGGTGTAGGGTAGGCGGTGGAAGAAGAGGAGAAGCTTTTCCGGGCAGGTTTTTTTACTTTCGTATAGGTCGCGGACATATTGGTGGTATTGGGCGGTAAATTCCGTGCCGTGGGTGGTGCGGTCCACGCCGATGGCGGTGTGGGTGGCGCGGTGATAGGTGCCCCATTTCATATATTCATAGCCCTCGGGGGAGGGGCCGTAGTGGTGGTTGATGTTCACCATCCAGCCCAGGCCAAGGGGGGCGTTGTATTTTTCATACACCCAGCGCGATTCCAACAGCATGGCGGAGATGGGCTCCTTCACGGCGGGGTCAGTGCCGAAGGTGAGTGCCACCCAGTCCCGGGTGAGCTGCTCTGCGGTTTGGGCCGGGTTCCAGGCCATACGGCCGAAGGCGTATAGATTGGCTTGGGCCAGCAGATGCCCCGTCCAGTTGGCGTCGGTTCCGGTATTGGCTACGGCCACTATGGCAGTGACTTCCCGGCCCGCCAGGTCCCGGGTCATGCAGGCGTCGGTTACGGGGGTGTCGAAGATTTCCTCCCATTGCACGGCGGTGGCGTAGAGGTCCTTTTGCTGGCCGGTGTATTCCTGGGTAATTTGAAATTCCAGGCCCTGGTGGGTTTGGGTCATGGCACCCAGCAACGGAGAGTTGGGCTCCCGCACTTGGAAATCCGAGGGGCCGTGCTTGACTTGCAAGATAACATTGTCATCGAATTTGCCGTCCAGGGGGAAGAACTCGTTGTAGGCGGCCTTGGGGCGGTCGGTGGTGGTGTCGCGCCAGTCCTGCTTGCAATTGTAAATGAAGCAACGCCAGTAGATGCGCCCGCCGAAGGGAGCCAAGGCTCTGGCGATGATGTTGGCACCTTCGTCCTGGGTGCGCCCCAAAGCGGCGGGGCCGGAGCGAAATTCGGAGTCCGCCTTCATGAGAAAGCCCGCCAGGTCGGGTATGTATTGGTACACCCGCTTGGCGGCGTCGGCCCAATACTTTGCCACGGCAGGGTCGGCGGGGTCGGCGGTGGGCAAGCCACCCAGAATCACGGGGCTGTCAAAATGCACGGAGATAATCAGCCGGATGCCAAAGGGCCGGAAGACTTCCGCCACCTTGGCCAGGTCGGGCAGTCCCTCCTCGGTGATGAGCTTCGCGCTGTCGGGGTAGACATTGACATTGTTTACGCTGATTTCGTTGATGCCGATGCTGGCTAAGAGCCGGGCATAATCCTTGAGCCGGGGCAGGTCGTAGCCAATGCGCCCGCCCTGAAAGAAGATAGATTTCCCGGCATAGCCCCGCTCTATGGTGCCGTCGGCGTTGTCCCAGTGGTTGAGGACGCGATGGGCCACGGTGGGCTTTTCCAGGATGTTCAGGGTTTCCACCGGCTCACCCAGGCAAAGGCGGGCAAGCAGACCATACGCGCCATACAGCAAGCCTTTCTCACTGCCGCCGGCAATGCGCAAGCCGGCCAAGTCGCCGCGCAGGGTATAGGCTTCCCAGGGGAGCCCCTTATCAATTTCCAGCGAAATGGCGTAGTCGCCGTCATCGCCGGGTTTTTTGCCGAAGAGGGATTCCAGTCCGTAGGCAAATTCTTCGAAGGCAAAGCACCGGTGCCCCGTCAGCTTTGGTAAAAATCCCAGTTGCGTTTTGGCTGGCTGTAGCCACGCACGATACCCGAAAGAACCCATCAGACTCCCACTTTCCTATTTATATGAAATAAAGTATAATCTCGGCAAAAGCAAACAACATGGATAGCGTAAGGAAATTTTGCACTTAGCACATGTGATAATTCCATAGGAGGGGTGATTCTGTGTTGCATGATGATTTCAACCATGCCATACCCACCATGGTGTATTTTAATTACCGCAACAATACGCCCTCGTGGCAAATCGAGCCGTCCCAGACGGATTTCATTGACCTGTCCTATGTCACCGGCGGCAAGGCGGAATATATCATTGACGGGCGCATCTATACGGTAACGGCGGGGGATTTGCTGTGTATTCCCTCCGGCTCCTCCCGCTCGGCCAACAGCGCGGAACCGGCAAAGTTCGCCAGCTTCGCCGCCAATTTTCATATGCATACCCTGGACGGGCACACCGCGACGGTGCCCCTGCCCCTGATTTCCTCCATCGGCATCCACGAGGACATGATTTCCCTGTACAAAAAATTAAACGAGGAATGGCTCCGCCGCTCCCCCGGCTATGTAATGCGGGTGCGGGCCTCTTTTATGACCCTTTTGCAACGGTATATGGCCATGCTGGTGTATGAGGTGGACACCTACCGCTTCGACCCCCGGGTGAAGGCCGCCATCCGCTATATCACCGACCATTACGCCGAGTCCATCCACATCACCGAGGTGGCCAAGGTGGTATCCCTCAACCCGGTGTATTTCGGCGCGCTGTTTAAACGGGAGACCCAGATGGCCTTCCGTGACTATTTAAATATGCTTCGCCTGAACCAGGCCGAAGACATGCTGCGCACCGGGGAATGGAACGTGACCGAGGTGGCCCTGCGTTGCGGGTTCGGGGACGTTTTCTATTTCAGCCGGCTGTACAAGAAGCACAAGGGCATACCCCCCAGCCGAATGCTGGGCTAGGGTTTTTTATTTTTGGCGTAGACGAGGTATTTCCTCCATAGCCGGCCGGTTACGTACGAGACCAGCACCAGGAGGTAGAGGATAAGGGTAATCGCGGTGGCATTTACCCTGCCTTCGAAGCGTGCCGTATCGGTGAAGGAGCCAATCATGTCCACAAAGGCGTTTATCACGGCATTGATGGCGGGATAGCCGGCCAGGAAGGAAAAGAACAGAATATATTTTTGGGTGGTACGCTGGGAGGTAATCAACGCGATTTTTTCGAAAAGGTCCAAATTCAGCTGGCTTTCCTCCCGTAGCCGCGGGATGCCGAATTTATTGGCCACGTCCTCGTGGATTTTTTTTGCTGTCGAATAGGTAAAGTTGTCCGCGTTCCACAGGGGGGCGGCACTGCTGAAACAATGGTTTACCCGGTCGATGATGGCGTTGGTATAGTCCCCTTTTTCCAAGTCCTCCATAATTTCGTCGTACACCGAGTAAATGGAGCACAATTGGAGCATAAGCAACTCCATGATAAACAGCATCAGACACTCATTGTCGGCCCGGTCGGCGTCGTCAGCGGTGATGAAAACCACATTTTTCTCCGAAGCGTAGATTTTGCAAAAGTCATATTGGGCGTAGTCGGTGTTGGCGTCCTCATAGAACCGGGAGTTGGCCGCAATCCGGGTTATTTTAAACTCACTGCCCGTATACCGCTCACAAGCCATCATGTATACCAGGTGAATCTCCAGGGGGCGTTTTATCAGCGAGGTCATGCTCCGCACTTCCCCCACCTGCCTAATCTTGCTCAAATCAAAGCCTATTTTCTTCGCGAAATACTTACGGAAGGCGTCCCGGCTTTTGTCGTTATCCAGCTTGTCCTCGTCATCCAGCATACCCCAGGCGTCGCTGAACTGAACCAGAGAATTCATGGCGGCCTGGTCCAGCAGCCAGGTGGGTTCTTTCTTAAAGTTGTCGAAAACCAGTACGGCCACATAAAAATGCTTGTAGTAGATAACCGCCAAATCGAAGTGTACCGGCTCGCTCCCCACCGTCCGCTCCTCGTCAACCAAGGCGAAGGTGTCTTTGCCCAGATACACCCGGGTTATCTTCCGGGCGATGTCGTCGCCAAACTCCAGCTGGGAAATCCCGTTAAGCTTGTCCAGATACCAGGCTCCCTTGGCCTCGGATTTTATATTCAGCCCGGTCAAATCCTGCTCCGTCTCCAAGAAGAAGGGCACATAGAGGAACATATTGGCCTCTTTGTTCAGGTCGGTAAAGTTATAGCGCATCAGCCGCACCGCGATATCCTCGACTGCGCCCTTGAAGTCTTTTACCATGCCGAACTCGGACTTTTCGAATAGCCAGGCGTTGGGGTTGGTATAGGCGTAGGTATAGACCCCGTTAATCTTGTTGCCGCTGATAATCTTGTTGGAGATAAAGACAAAAAATTCCTTGATTAGCCCCTCGCCGTAGTGCATTTGCTGATACTCGCCCAGCACCGCGACGGAATGGATTAAAATATCAAAGTCCACATCCTCCGGCGTGTACTTGTCCGGGTAGGGTTTTATATCCGTTGGCCGTATGTCCTCGCCGGAAATATATTCTTTGCTGTTCATTCGCTCGCTCAATACCCGCGAAATGGGGAAAAACCAGATATACCCCACAATTTCAAAGTTGTGGAAGGCAAAAATGATGGACTCCCGGTTCGCCTCATACCGGGCGCGAAGGGCTTCCTCCGTCTCCCGGGCCTTGGCGGGATAAGCCGCGTGCTCTAGCCGCGCTATGTCGGGGATAAAATCATAATCCATCATTTCATGGGCATACTTGAATACCATACCTATCGCCCCTATCCTTTATAGTGTAGCGTCATCATGGTTATGTCGTCCTCGTTTTGCGAAACGTCGTGCACATTGTTTACCTCTGAGGCCACCACCTGGTTTATCCCCTTTGGGGGGGTGGTGCCATGGGCATTCAAGAGCTTTAACAAGCCCTCGTTGGAAAAGCGTTTCCGCGCTTTGTCCTTCCCGCCGCCGGTATAGCGGCCCGTTTTGTCCCAGGCGTCGGTTACGCCGTCGGTGTAGAGGTACATTATATCGCCGGGGGAGAGGGTAATGTCCGTGGCTTCGCCGTATATCTCATCCTTGCCGAATCCAAGGACCGACGTATGCCCGGTGGGTAGGAAGGTGAAGGCTTCGTTTTTTCTTTTTATGATTTGGGGGGGATGGCCCGCGCTTGCGTAGGTCAGCGCGCCGCTGGGCAAGTCCAGGTAGCCAATAAAGGCGGTGACATACATATAGGTGCCATTGTTTTCAGACAGGCTGTTATTCACCGCCGCGAAAACCGCGCCGGGGGAGCGGGTCTTATCCGCAAGGGCCATGTTCTTAATGGTGGTCTTCGCGTTGGCCATAAACAGCGCGGCGGGAATCCCCTTGCCGGAAACATCGGCGATTACCATTACCAAGGTATCCCCGTCCAGCAAAAAGAAGTCATAGAAATCACCGCCGATTTCCTTTTGGGGTATCATGGTATGGTATATGTCGAACCGGTTTTCTTCGGCCGGTGCCCCGGTTTGCGGCAACATACTGAGCTGTACCCTTTCGGCCAATTCGAGCTCTTCCTTGTTGCGTATCAGCTCCTCTGCCTTGCGCTTGTTGTCGGAGTGCTTCTTTGTGTATATCCAGAAAGAAACAAATGCCATATACACAGCAAAGCTTCCCACGGCAAAGGCCAATGACTGCAAAAAGATATCCCTGAAGACCCGGGGCATGTACAAATCCGCACAGGCAATGGCCACCACGCGCCCGTCTGATGCGAATATGGGAATATACGCCGAGGCCAGATGCCCAAAGACATCAAAGCGCGTAATCAACGCCTCCGTCATTTCCAGCCCGGTTTCATACACGGCCATGAAGGCAGGTACATACACATCGTAAGCACCCGCAATATCCCCAAGCCTGGAGATAAGGGACAGGTCACACTCGCCGCAGTAGATGTCAAATATGTAGTATATATTTTGGGTGGCACGGTCGAAGCGGAGGATATACAAAAACCGCAAGCCATTGGCGATTTTCAGCTCCTGAAGCAAATTGAAGGTAGCATAGTAGCCTTCGTTGGTTCCATAGGTCAAATAATCCGCCACGCTGTCCCCGTCCACAATAGCCGCCGCCATCCGGGCCGAAAAAAACGCCGTATCGGTAAAGCGCGATACCGCGTACTCATATATGGTGCCGCGCACAATAAAGCCCACCAGCACGGCAAATACAACACCCACTAAAACAATTTTGGCAATACGCATAGGCTTATACCGCTTTCACTATAGTCAGCTTGTTGTGCCCGTCGCAATAGGTATAGTAGAAATCGTCCGTCAATTCCTTCACCAGGAAGATACCCTGCCCCCCTCTGTTGTGGGCAGGGTTGTGTGGGGAGGGCCCCCCGTAGCCAAAGGCCAAGGGGTCGAAGGCTTTCCCGCTGTCGTGAAACTCCACCTTTATTTTAGTGGGCCCGGCTTCAATACGCACCAAAACATCCCCCCTGCCGGTATACGCGTAGTAGGCGATGTTCACAAATATTTCCTCGCTGGCTTGCTTGAGCTCCTGGTATTTGCACTCCGGGAGCACAACGCCCCCGCACGCGATGGACTCCTGGAGGAAGGCGTACAAATCGCCCAGCCTGTCGATATCCGCGGGCAATTTTATTTCCTTCATGGGACTATCGTTACAATGGCGTCAAACCGGGTAAGCCGGAACATGTTCATCACAGGCTCGGATACATTGCGCAAGGTCATGGGCACATTCTTGGTGGTGGAGATATCTTGCGCCATACGCAAAATACGCAACAGCTCCGAGGTTGCGTAGGCCACCTGTGAGAAATCGAGCTCCACGCGCTTCGCCTTTTCAAAGGCGGGATGCAACTCCTTCCCCAGCTCCCGGGCAGCGGGGGTGTTTATATCTCCCGCCACGGTAAAGGTAAATGTCCCGTTATCCTTTGCCAGCTTTACCTTCATCATATGGTTGCCCCTTTCATCAATGCCTGTAGTGCATTAGCTTAACATCAGCGTCCTCGCCCTGGTATTTCACATGCTTGATTATATCGAAGCCAAACTTGCCCAGCACCCTGGCACCCGCGTCCGTAACGGCATAGGAATAGGTGTTGGTTATCCGGCATCCGCCTTGGATTTTTTCGCCGACAAAGCCGAAATACCGCCCCATGAGCTCCCGGCCTATCCCCATCCCATTAAATTCAGGGAAAATGGCAATGGATATCAGCAACAAATCCACATCCACATCCCGGGGATACCCCGGCAATATATCCGTTGCCTTGATATTGTCGTCGAAGGGTATGCTTTCATTTAGTATCCGGTGTGTCAAATGCTTTTCAATGGGGAAGAAGGCCACATACCCCACGATGCGGGGCCCCTGGCAAGCCAAGATAAAGGATTCCCGGTTGGCGTTGTATCTGTCCAGCAGGCTGTCCATGGTACCCCGGGCCGTGGGCTCATACACAGCGGCGTCTATGGCCAATATATCCGCGATAAAACCAGCGTCCATTTGATAAGCGTATTTATATTCCATGGCGGCACTCCTCTACAGCCCCAGTTTTTTTACTATTTCGCCCAATTTTTCCATGGCCGTGTCATAGGCTACCCGGTAGATATACCCGTGGCCCACGGTACCGTCGCCCTTATTCTCAACCACGGCCTCAAAACCCCACTTGGAGAAGAAGCGGATGCCGGCGTCGGACCATATGCTGGCCCAGATATCCCCCACGGCCACCCCCTTGGCCGGTAGCGCGGCCAGGGTTTCATGGATGGACTTGTATATATGCCCGGAGAGCCTGTGCTTTTGCAGGGGTACGTCGATGCACACGGAATCAAACAAAAGCGCGTTCTTCTCCCGGGTCAAATCCGGCTTCAGGTTATTTATATTCACATAGCTCTCCAGGAGTTTTCCTTCCTCCAGCAACTTCTGATGCTTGTCGTCCAGGGCGACACAGTTCCAATACCCCCGCACCCGGCCATCTACCATAATGGCCCGCCACATGTCCTGCGTAGCGTCAAAAACCGGGGTGAGCTTTTGCACCACCACGTCGTAGGGCTCCTCCAGCAAGCCATTTTCCTCATCCAGTGCCGTAATCTGCTCCAGGAATTGCAACACGCTAACACCCGCCGCCGCCAGGTCGCTTTTGCTGTAGAAATTTATGTCCATTTTATCCTCCTATCCCATATACCCGCAAGGCATTGTGATAAAAAACGCTTTCATGGGCCTGTGGGGGAATCAATTGCTTGCAGAAGTGAATATACGCCTCCATGGGCACGATGGGCCAGTCCGTACCGAACAATACCTTTTGGTAATCGTCCAGGTGGGCCAGCCCGGTGGTGAGGTGCTGTATTATCAGCCGATTTTTTTCGGCTTCGGCCACCTTGGCGGCGTTGCCCTCCTCCAGGCCGGAAATGTCCAGAAATACATTGCGGTTCTTGTAGGCGATTTCGCAAGCGTCCAGCACCCAGGGGTTCCCCATATGGCACAGCAGGAATTTCGTATCGCGAAACTGCACCGCCAGCCGGTCCGCCGCCAGGGGATGGGAATACTCCAGTAGCCCCTGCTCGCTGTAGGTATCCCCGGTGTGTATGGCCACGGTCAAACCGTGCTCTGCCGCCAGCTTGTATATGGGCGTGTACACCGGGTCGTGGATGTAGCGGTGATAATAGCCGGCATAGATTTTAAAGCCCACCACGGTTTTGTCCTGTTTAATCCTTTGGGCGATTCGTGCCAGGGCCGCGTCGTCCAGGCCATGGGGGTTGATGCCCAGGCAGGTGTACAATCCGGGAGGGGGCTCCGGGCATAAATCGGCGGTCATGGGCACCCGGGCGTCTTTATCCGGGAAGCCATGGGGCACCGATTCCACCAGCCCCATACAAATGGAAGCCTCTATCCCTGCCGCCGCCCGCTCCCGCAGGTAGCCCTCATAGGAATAATCCACCCCCGATTCCTCCGCGGCGGTGAAAAACGCCTGCACATTGGAGAAATGGACGTGGGCGTCAATGATTTTCATTTTGCCGCACCTCCCCGCTTTTTAATAAATCCAGCACATAATTCGGAAGGGCGAAGGCCCCCACATGCAGTGCCGTATTGTAGTATTGGGTCTTTACGTTAAGGGCGTCCCAGGATGCGGCGTTAAAATTTTTTACAGGATGCCATTGCTTGGACGAAAATCCGAAGAGCCAATGCCCGGAGGCATAGGTGGGTATATGGGCCTGATAGACCTCCGCGATGGGGAAAATACCGGACATGCGCCCATGCATCTGCTGTACGATGAGGGCCTCTTTTTCATAGAAGGGCGTTTCGTGCTGGTTTATCATCATGCCCTGGCCGGTCAAGGCGTGGTAACAATCCTGAAAAAATTCCGATGTAAACAATTGCGCCCCCGGGCCGATGGGGTCTGTGGAGTCAACGATGATTAAATCGTACACGCCCCGTTCCTTTTTTACGAAGGCGGCACCGTCCTGATGGAAAACCCGCACCCGCTTATCGGCGAAGCCACAGGCCATGGCGGGCAGATATTCCTTGCACACGTCGATAACCATGGGGTCAATCTCCACCAAATCAATGGACGCAATACCGCCATAGCGCGTCAGCTCCCGGACGACCCCGCCGTCCCCCGCGCCCACCACCAGCACCCTTTTCACCCCGGGAAACACAGCCATGGGAACATGCGCCATCATTTCATGATAAATAAACTCATCCTTTTCCGCCACCATCATGAAGCCGTCCAATGTCAAAAACCGCCCCAGCTCCATGGATTCGAAGACATCTATCCGTTGGAACGCACTTTCCGCGCTATACAATTGCTTCTCCACCTGAAAGGAAAGCTTGACCCCCGGCGCGTGATGCTCCGAATACCAGAATTGCATAGAAACACTCCTCGAAAGGGAAAATTATTTGCACTTGCTGTGGATGAGTAACCCGCGTGGTGGGGGTGGGGTGAGGTGAATGGCCCGCGCTAACGCGTCACCGCTCATGAACGGCTCTGTGCGACAAATGGTTGCGTTGGTCTTCTGACGAAGCCTCAACGCCAACCATATAAGCCGCCCATTCGCCGCTAATTTCGCGTTGCCGCTAGACGCGCTTGCCCATTCACCTCACCCCACCCCCACCACACGCCTCCCTCCCAGGCATGTGGAAAGTAATTTTCTTCATCTTTTATCGCTCACCCGCGCACTTCGCGGGGTTTTACGTAAAACAAAATTACTTTGTCGCGTTGATTGCGTCTCTTGTGTCCCGTGGGAGGGGAGGGAGGTTGGGCAAGCGCGGCTCGCGGGAACGCGAAATTAACGGCGAATGGGCGGCTTATGTGCTCGGCAAATAAGGCGAAGCCGGCACGTTCGGCTCGCGTAGCGAGACTAACGCGAGTACTTGCCGCACAGAGTCGTTCATGAGCGTTGCCGTGCTAGCGCGGGTCAACCTCCCTCCCCTCCCGCGGGATTTCAAATCCGGCGAAAATCGCTGACATTTCGTGGTGCAGATATTTGGCGGCTTCGTTTTGCTCCGGCGGGGAAAGGGCGGCCGGGCACAAGTCGAAGCTGTGGCTGTTTGGGGGGATGTTTTTTTTCATCATGCGCGAATGGAAGATATTTGCCTGGGGCAGATTTACGTCCCGGACAGTATACTTGTTGCGTATATGCGTGTCTATAAAGGCTTGAATGGAGTCCATGGAGGTATCTGTGTAGAGCTTTTTCCCGGTTTCGCACCGGGTAAAGCCCCTGATTTTATAGTCCAGGGTAATGATGTCCGAGCCGAAGCTGTCAATGAGATAATTGAGGGTGCTCAGGGGGGATATTTCGCCGCAGGTGGCCACGTCGATATCGGCCCTGAAGACGGCGGCCTTGTCCCCCGGGAAAAAGTCCGGGTAGGTATGGATGGTGATATGGCTCTTATCCAGATGGGCAACCACGGCTTCGGGCTCTTCCGCAATCAACAGCACGGCACTGGCCCCTTGGGGGTCATAGTCGTACTCCGATATGTTTAATACCGTGGCTCCGATTTTTTCCGCCACGTCCGTAAGCAACGCCGTCAAACGCCGGGCACTGTGCTTGGTGTTGACGTACTCGACGAATTTTTTCTTGTCCCCGTCTGTGTAATATACCTCATACAAACTCAGGTATAGGGATTTCGAAAGGTTGTTGAATCCGAACAGCTGTAGTTTTTGGCCCAATTTTATCACCCTTTGCACATTTATAGGAGTGGGAACCGCGTTGAATGGGGCGGGTGGCGGTGTGTTTTCAGTGAGCGAATTGCGTGCGCCGCGTAGCGCATTGGCGCGGTACGCGCCACCAGCGGAGCAAAGGCGTAGCATAGCGAACGAAAACCACACC
>WQSR01000023.1 GCA_009787785.1 Defluviitaleaceae bacterium | reverse complement strand
CACCCACCCCCGAGCCGGATAACGGCGAGGAGCCGGGCGAGGAACCCGGCGAAGAGCCCGATGACCCGCCACCCCCGCCAATCCCTGCGGGCATATTGTTCGTCCCCTTGCCGGCCATCTTGCAGTACCATCCCGGCCCCCATTATCTGATTATTACCTTGCAAATCGGCAACGAGCCCCCTCTCATGGTGATACGCGACCCGGATGTCCCCGCGTGGCAGTTGCCACGGAACCTGCGTATCAGCGACCTGGATTTGCCACAGCCCTTGGTGGGCGACGGCGAGGAGCGGTTTACCATTTATTTCATGGGCCCTGACGGAAGACCCCTATGGTGGGCAGAGCAGGTATTTACGTTGAATGACTAAGGCGGATAAAACCGGGCTGATTACCAAGGGCGTTGGCGGTCTGTACGCGGTTTTGACCCAAGAAGGCACCTATGCCTGTACGGCGCGGGGCGTTTTCCGCAATAAAAAAACCCGCTCGGCGCGGCCCGTCACCCCCCTCGTGGGGGACAAGGCAGAAATCCTAATCGAAAACGAGGCCGAGAATACGGGGACGATAACCGCGATACAACCGCGCAAAAACGCGCTGATACGCCCGGCGGCGGCCAATATCGACCAGGTGCTCATCACCGTTTCCGCCGCACAGCCCGCCTTCAATCCCGGTCTGCTGGACCGCTTCCTTGTACTTGCGGCGCACGCAGGCATTGACGCGGTGATATGTGTGAACAAATGCGACTTGATGAAACCCGCCCTTGAAGCGGGTTTTTTGCCGTACCGGATGGCGGGGTATGACATTATTTACGCTTCGGCAAAGGAAGCGTCGGGGCTGAATGCTGTGCGGGAGGCCATGGCCGGTAAGCTTACGGTTTTGGCCGGGCCCTCCGGGGTGGGCAAATCCAGTTTAATCAACGCGCTCCTCCCCCACGCCCGCCAGGAGGTGGGGGAAATCAGCAGTAAGCTCAAACGCGGCAAGCACACCACCCGCGCCGCAGAAATCCTACCCCTGGGGGACACGCCCCAGGCGGGCTACGTGGTGGACACCCCCGGCTTCTCCTCATTAGAAACCGAGGCCATCCCCCCACGGGAAATGGCCTCGTATTTTAAGGAATTTGCACCCTACATCGGGCAATGCCGCTTCAACGACTGCCTTCACGCCGCCCACGACAAAGCGGAGGACTGCGCAGTGAAGGCACATCTGGGGGAAACCATCCACCCCGCCCGATATGAAAGCTATATAAAATTGCTCTAGCTCGCTTTCTGCTCCAGCCTGAGCCTGTCCGCTATCAGCGCGATAAACTCGCTGTTGGTGGGTTTGCCTTTGTGGTTGCTGATGGTATAGCCGAACAGGCTGTCAATTACATCCACTTTTCCCCGGCTCCAGGCCACTTCGATGGCGTGGCGGATGGCCCGCTCCACCCGGCTGGGGGTGGTGTTGCATTTCTTGGCAATGGTGGGGTACAGCTCCTTGGTGATATAATTCAGCACGTCGATGTCGTCCACCGCCATCATAATGGCCTCGCGCATGTAATGATAGCCCCGGATATGGGCGGGCACGCCAATTTCATGGAGAATGCCCGTCACCTTGGTTTCCAGATTGACGGCGCGGTTCTTCAGGCTCCGGGCGTCCACCCCCTTGAGGGGATTTTTTAATTGGCTTTTGAGCTGGCGAATGCGCGTCACCAGAGAATCGAGGTCGAAGGGCTTGGCTATGTAGTACTCAGCCCCGAGTTCGATTGCTTTCTGGGTGATTTTATCCTGGGTAATGGCCGACAAAATAATGCAAATTGGCGCGTAGCCCGGCTGCTCGGCAGAGAGGTTCAGCTTTTCCAGCACGCCCAGCCCGTCCAGTTTGGGCATCACGCCGTCGATGATGGCGATGTCTGGCTTTAGCGATTGGATTTTTTCGTAGGCGTCCATCCCGTCGTAGGCCACGCCCACCACGTCGATGTCGCTCTGCTTGCCCAGATAGTTGATAATCGCATCGCAAAATTCCTTGTTGTCGTCCGCCATGAGTACGCTGATTTTCTTTTCCATTTGTATCCTCCTTTGATTTGGCCCGCTGCCTTCGCCCGCGGCGATTTGCTTTGGCATTGTTTACCAATTATTGACAGTATAGCAGGAAACATTTTCCATTGCAACACCATTTTGGTATTTTATGCCAGAAAATTTATTTTTCTCTCTGTACTCGTCGTTCTCGTCTTTTTCGCCTCCCGTGGGAGGGGGCGGGTGACTGGGCAAGCGCGTTCAAACGAAATAGGCAATGGACGGCACCCATGCGGCAAGTACTCGCGTTGGTCTTCTCCGAAGCCTCAACGCCGAGTACATAAGCCGCCTGGGCACCGCCCATCACCTATTTCGCTTAGACGCGCTTGCCCAGTCACCCGCCCCCTCCCACGAGCCAAAAAAGACGCAATCCACGTGACAAAGTAACTTCACTTCTCATAAACACCCGCAATTTGCACAAGCGGATTTAATACAAGGGAAAAATTGTGCAAAGAGTGAATGTACAATATAGAGCTAAACTTATTGGCTTGCGTTAAAAATATAATCCTCCGGGTTGATTGGATATTTTATTTCGCCCCAACTCCCGTCTTCACAATCGTAACCGAGTTTGCGTGTTATCGCTATTGCAAACTCTCTAAAAGCCATGCCCATAGCTGTAATTACGTTTCCGTCAATAACAATAGGTGCCCTTTGCAAATTTTTATAATCAAAAAAGTTAAGCTGTGTTCTTGCTTCTTCGTACATTCCGACACAGAATTTTTTATCTTTCAATAACCCCGCTCGTGCTAATAATGCAGGGGAAATAGAGTTGCTTGCAATTAAAATATCATCCCTGCCAATGAATTGTTGCAGAAATGCTTTGTAATCATCATCAAAAATAACAGCCGTTGGGTCGCCGCCTATACCCGATAATAAAATGCAATCATATTCATCAATCACAAACTCATCCAAAGACTTGTCGGGCAAAATATTCAAGCCTTCTTCGCATCGCACAGGATTTTTGTTCTTGGCGAAGACAACAATTTCTCTTCCTTCCATTTCTAAAGACGACAATGCGAGTGAAACTTCGTAATTACAGAACATCGGATAAACTAAGAACGCTATTTTTTTACTTGAATCCATATCAAAACCTCCATCAATTAGATTTTTCTACTGCTCACCTTTCAAAGCTTAACATACTTTTAAAGGCTTGTCCTTTCCCTACCCCCTTCTTTCCCTGCCCCCTTGATTGTGGAAAATAGCGGAAAGAGGTACAATAGCGTTTGCAAAAATTTTGAGCCAAGGAAGAAGGAAGAATATGAAGGGCAAGAGCGCGTTAATTTTATTTTTGATATTTTCGGCAACGGTGGGGCTGGGGTTGCTGGCCATCTTTGGCATTACCCTGGAGCGGGAGGAAGGGTACTTCAGCTTCGCCGGCGTGGGCAATATACGGCAGGGGCTGGACTTGCGCGGCGGGGTAAGCATTGTATATGAAGCGGACGAGATTTTCCCCGGGTCGGAGGAGATGAACACCGCGCTGAATTTGTTGCGCAACCGGCTGGATTCCCGGGGATATATGGAGGCCACCGCCACGTTGGAGGGCAACCGCCAGATTCGGGTGGAAATTCCGGGGGTAGAGGACGCGGAAGCCGCCGTGGCCGCCATTGGCCGCACGGCCTTGCTTACTTTTGAAGATATACACGGTAATGTGCTGTTGGACGGCGCGGAGGTATCCCGCGCCAATGTGGGCACCCACCAACGCCCCGGCGGCGGCATGGAATATGTGGTGGAATTTACCCTCACACCCTACGGCGCGATACGCTTTGAAGAAGCCACCCGGGCCAACATCGGGCGGCCCATTATCATTGCACTGGACGGGGAAATCAAAAGCGAGCCCATGGTGCATCATGTTATCACGGGGGGGGGCGGCCATATCACCGGCCATTTCACCCGCGAAAGTGCCCGGGAACTGGCCCAGTTTATCCAGCAGGGCGCGTTGCCCTTTCGTTTGGATGTTATTAGCATGAACTATATCGGAGCGCGGCTGGGGGAGGGTGCCCTGGAAAGCGGGATTCTCGCCGGGATAATCGGGCTGGCCTTGGTGCTGATTTTTATGGCGGTGGTGTACCGCAGTATGGGGATATGCGCGGACTGGGCCTTGATTGTCTATGTATTTTTGGTGTTGCTGGTGCTCAGTGCCTTTACCATTACCCTGTCCCTCCCGGCCATCGCGGGGATTATCCTTTCCATAGGGATGGCGGTGGACGCCAACGTGGTCATCTTCGAGCGTATCCGGGAGGAGGTAAGCGCGGGGAAGACCCTTCGCGCCGCCGTGCGGGTGGGGTACCGCCGGGCATTGCCCGCCGTCATCGACAGCAATGTGACGACCTTGATTGCCGGGGTGGTGCTATTCTGGCTGGGGACGGGGCCCATCATGGGCTTCGCCCAGATTTTGATTATCGGGATACTGGTGTCCATGTTCACCTGCTTGCTGGTGACGCGGGTGCTCACCGTATGCCTGATGAATTTGGGCGTGATAAAAGCCAAGCATTTCAAAGGCCGGGCCTTCTCCCTTTTTGGCCAAAAGGACGACCCGGAGAACCCCCCCGAGCCCATCAAAATCGTGGAGCGCAGGAAGGTATACTTTGCCTTTTCGGCGGCGGTGCTGGCGGTGGGGCTGGCCTTCATGCTCATCCATTCCGTGCGGGGCAACGGCTGGTTTAACCTGGATGTGGAATTTGCCGGGGGCACCCAGTTTATCATCGACATGGAAGGCGTCGGCTCCTTCGAAAACAGCGAAATCGAGGACATTATACGGCGCGCCACCGGGGCAACCGCGCCCCAGGTACAGCAAATCCTGGGCACCAACCAGGTGATGATTCGCATACCCCAAACCACGCCGGAGGTGCGCCTTGGCATTATTTACGCCATGTCTGACCGGTATGCCCTGCACGCGGACGCCTTCTCCTACTCCGACGTAAGCGCGGCGGTAAGCGCGGCCATGCAACGCTCCGCTTTGCTGGCCATCGGCGTGGCGTCTCTGGCCATGCTGGTGTATATTTCCATCCGTTTCCGGGATGTGCGCAAGGGGGGCAGCGCGGTGCTGGCCCAGCTTCATGATGCCTTGGTGGTGCTGTGCGTCTACGCCATCTTGCGTATTCCCCTGAACTATGCCTTCATCGCCGTCATGCTCACCACTTTGGGCTATTCCATCAACGCCACCATTATCGTCTTTGACCGCATACGGGAAAACCGGAGCCGTATGCCCAAGGCGGGCACGGCATTGCTGATTAACACCAGCGTGACCCAAACCCTGCGGCGCACCCTATTCTCCACGGTTTCGACCTTCCTGGCGGTGGGTATGCTATATATTATCGGCGTGGCCACCATCCGGGATTTTACCTTGCCCATCATCGTGGGCCTGCTCTTCGGCGCGTATTCCTCGGTACTGCTTTCCGGCTCCACCTGGTTCCTAATGAAACGGGGTAAATCATGATAGAAGTCCGCGAAATTTCACCATCGGAGCGGATTCACTATTCCGCGCTGTGCCTCAGTGTTTTCCTAACCGGGCGGCGGTGGGATGTCCGCGCCGCCCTGGCCGACCCCACCAAAAGCGAGGAAAGCGACGACCCCACCTTCCCCGTTTGGGGGGCCTTTGAAAAAGGGAAACTGCTTTCGGCACTCACCATCAACCCCTACACCCTCCGCATGAACGGCCACGAAGTGAAAATGGGCGGCATCGGCGGTGTGGCTACCTTGCCCGAAGCCCGGGGGCGGGGCTTGGTGCGCAAGCTCATGGGGCCCGTTTTCGACGCCATGCGCGAAGCCGGGCAAGTGTATTCCTTCCTATATCCCTTCTCCTTTGCTTATTACGAAAAATTCGGCTACGCGCTGTGCTACGATTACCGCCAGGCCACGATACCCATCGGGGAATTTTCGTCCTTTCCCTATCCCGCAAATATTGCCCCCCACGCGCCGGAGGAAGATTTCACGCCCTTCGCGCAAATCTACGAAGCCTTCACCCGCCACCGCAACCTCTGCGCGGTACGCAACGCCCGGGACTGGGCGCGACTCCTCAACCGCGACCCCTATTTGAAATTGCAATTCACCTATCTAAATCGCGACCCCGCCGGCAACCCCGACGCCTATGTCCTGTACGAAACCGGGGTGCGTAGCCACAGCAGTGACAATGTCATCAAGGTGCGGGAGCTGTGCTGGGCCTCCCCCCAGGGCTTGCACGCCATTTTCGGCTTCTTTGGCAAAATGAGCCCGGAATACCGTGCCGTGAACTGGAACATCCCCCAGGGGGTGAACCTCCAGGCCATTTTGCCCGACCCCTACGCCGTGGAATGGGCCATCAGGGCCACGGGCATGAACCGTATCGTGGATGTAAATGCGGTGCTGGCCATGCTCCCCGCCCCGGCGGGAAGCGGGCGGGCGCGTATCCATGTCACCGACGATTTCCAGCCGGAAAACAGCGGCCACTACACCCTGGAATGGGAAAACGATATTCTGACGGCACATAAAAAGGAAGGCTTCCATGCAGACGCCGACCTGGAAACCCCCATAACCACCTTGGCACAGCTCGTCACGGGGTACATCCACCCCCGCGAAGCCCACTACCGCACAGACACAAAAATAAACGGGAACCTGCACGTATTGTCCGCGCTGTTCCCGAAGAAGGATTTATACATATTAGAACGGTTCTAATACTACGCCCCGGGCATTAGGGTGCGCCCGTTTCTGTTTTATTCGGCTATACTTTGTCTCCACTCTGAAATCTACTTTGTGGACTTGTCTTTACTGTGCCACTCGCAGGGACTGTGTACGCTTATCCAGCATGTGGATATCCTCAAAGGCATATTTGAAATGATTATATAAATCCTCAACGCTATGCTTGATATTGTGCACATCGGCAACCAACTTGGCTTGGCCGGCGGTCAACCTCGCAACATGACCCTCAAGGGTACCAAGCCGGCTTTCAACTGCGTCAAGTCGGTTTCCTAATACATCAAGCCGGTTTTCCAATGCGTCAAAACGACCTTCCAATGCGCCAAGCCGGTTTTCAATTACGTCAAGTCGATTTTCCAATACGTCAAAGCGGCTTTCCAGTAGCTTTATAATTTTGTCTTCGTTGTTCATGAACTTTCCTCCCTTTTTTCCAATCCTACTGTTTACTCTGCTCTACACGTGAACCCCACCCCGCTTTTCTTTTAAGCAAAATCGCGAAGCGATTATGCGAATGAAAAAGCGGGACAAAACCTTCGGTGAAATCGTCGCCTCGCGACGATTTCGTGTTCTATGTTCTATGATAAAGTTTTTTGCTTCTTTTTTTCAAAAAAGAAGTGGGGGTTCGGGGGCAACGCCCCCGAGAACTTGCAAATTATAGCACAACTTCACCCCGGGACAAAACCGGACATATTCTTATATAAAGTCAGTACAACCGTCGTATACTGCACAAAAAAAAGGAGGTACCAAAATGAACATCGTAAGAAAACCCAGCCCCAACATCAACACCGGCCGCCAAGGCCACACCCCCGACATGATTGTCTGCCACATTACCGACGGCGGCTTTGAGGGGGCAGTTTCCTGGCTGACCAACCCGGAATCCCGGGTATCTTCCCATTTTGTGGTGGCCCGTGACGGGCGCATCACCCAGCTGGTGGAACTCACCGACACCGCATGGGCCAACGGCACCAGCGGCACAAAAAGCAATAACCAGTGGCACGGGCATTCCACCTTGCAGGTGGTACGGGAGCGCAATGTCAACGCCAACCGCTACACCATCAGCATCGAGCACGAAGGCCGCCACGCCGAAACCGCAGGTGCCCTCGCCCCAGCCCAGCTGGAGGCGACCATTTTCCTCATAGGGCACATCCGCTCGGAGGTAAAACGGCTCTTTGGACTGGAAATCCCCATGACCCGCCAGCACATCGTAGGCCACCACGAGATTACCCCCCGCACCCGGCCCAACTGCCCCGGCAGATTATTCCCCTTCGACGAAATCATCCGCCGGTTATCTGAAAACACCGCGCAGCCAGCCCCACAAAACCCAAGTGCCTCACCCAGCAATTTTGCCCGTGAAGCCTGGGAATGGGCCGTGCAAAACAATCTTATCGACGGCACCAACCCAAGGGAGCCGGCCACGCGGGAGCAATTGGTAACGATTTTGCTCCGGTTTAACCGAATGCTGGGTAATTAGGCGGGAACTACAATCCACTGCCCTTCAATGATACGGTTCACATTCCGCACCCGTGCGCGGTTGGCTTCGAAGATTACGTTAGCGTAGGCTGTGTTGCCAAAGAAAGCGTAGGCGATACTGCCCAAGGTATCCCCGGCGCGCACCAGATGCAATTCACCGGCATGGGTGCGGGTGATGGGGTCACGCAGACCCGCGGCAGGAAGGGTCAGCACCATGCCCGGCACAACCGCGCCGTGGTTTTCCCGCAGGGCTTCCGCGTTGGCGGCGAAGATGCGGCGAATTAACGCTTCGTTCATAGAACCATAGAAATTATAGGCGATACTCCACAGGGTTTCGCCTTTTTGTGCTGTGTAGCGCAAATCCTGCCCCGCTACGGGGACGGGAAGGAAGAAAACCGGGGCATGAAGGGCCCTGGTGATTCTGCCCTCAACGGCCGCGCCGCTGATGTGGCCCTCGGCCAGGTAGGCGATAAACAAATCAGCCATCAGAATGCCCTCCGCCAGCACGGGAAGGTCCATAAACAAGGCGAAGCCGTCGCCGCCATTGGCCAAAAAGTCCGGCACCGCAAAGGAAAACGTGGTTGTGTGGTCGTTCCGGTTAAGGGCCCTGCCGCCTACGCGCACGCCCTCCACCCGGCTACCCACAGGGGCCGTCACGTCATATACGAAGGAAAAGCCGGAAATCTGGGGGAACTGCCCCGGCTGTGCGTCGCCGCCACTGCCTCCCACGGCGATTTCCATGGCTTGCCACAGCTGGGCGGCGGTGATTTCCATTTTTACGGTATAGTTGGGGAACTCCAGCACGGTAAGGACATCGCGCTTGGTAATATCCCCCGCGGGCAAGCTGGCGCGGATGCCGCCGGAGTTCATCATGGCCAAATCCGCGTCCACGTCCCAGCGGAGGGCGTCGGCTACGACATTGCCCAAGGCGGCTTCCTGCACCCGCACAAGGGCCCGGTCACCGCTTAGAAATACAGGGTTGTAGCCCACCACCCTGTCCAAAATGGGGTTCAGCGCGGCATTCATTTCCTCGATGAGGGCCGATACCGCCGGGTCGGGGGCAAATTCCTGGGCCATTTCGTGGGTAATCAAGGAAGCGGTGGCGGATACCCCGGCGTTGCTCACCACAATTTCCACCACGCCCAGGTTGGCACCGTGCTCACCGGTTTGGGCGATAAGTACATCCCCCACCCTTCTGCCCGTGGGCAATTCCGTATGGCAGTGCCCGTCTATAATCACATGGATGCCCGCAACGGCTTCGGCCACATCAATAACCGCGTTCCCGTCCAGGCCCAGGTGGGTGATGGCCACAATCACTTCCGCGCCGGCGGTCTGCAAGGTGCTCACCGCAAGGCGTGCGGCGGCGATGGGGTCGCCAAAGGTAAGGTCCACTACATTGTTGGGGTGGGTTCTGATGGGGGTTTCCGGGGTTGCCAAGCCGAAAAAACCCACCCGCACGCCGTCTATTTCAATGATTTCATAGGCGTCGAAAACCAGCTCCCCGGTGGCGCGCCACGCTACATTGGCGGCCAGGAAGGCGAAGTCCGCGTAATTTTCCAGCTCCAGCAGCCGGTCAATACCATAATTATACTCATGATTACCAGTCACCATCAGGCGGTAGCCCGCCGCGTTCATCAGGTTAATGGCGTTAATGCCCTGGGTCAAAGTGACGAAGGGCATCCCGGTGATGGCATCCCCCGCGTCAACCAAAATGGCATTGACCGTAGCCGCGTAAATCGCCGCTATCCTATCAATGCCAATGGTGGGGGTTCTGGCCCCGGGCTCGGTGCCTATGAATCTACCGTGTACGTCGTTGGTGTGCAAAATCCTGATGGTAACACTGCCCTCGGGGGCGGCCGCCATGTGCCGGGTGGGTATGGCCGATAAGGCGGCCACCAAGACCAAGACCAGCACAGCGGCAAGAATCGGTTTGATTCTCTTCATTTAACATGCTCCTCTCTTCGCTTTGCGCGATGGGGACATGTTAAGGGTAGGGCATGGGGTTGTCAATGTGTCAAATGTGCTAAACCCTCGAAGCGGTATCCCAGCTCTTTGTACTTGGTCAGCAATTCATCCAGTATCACGGCGTTGGTCTTGGATGTATTGTGCAACAGGATTACCGCACCGGGATGAATGCGGGGAAGGAGCTTGGCGAAAGCCTCTTCCTTTGTGGGCTGGTTGTCGTTTTCCCAGTCCCGGTAGGCCAGGCTCCAGAACACAGTGGTATAGCCCAGTTCCTTGGCGTGCTTCAAATTCGCTTCGTTGTATATCCCCTTGGGCGGCCGGTAAAAACGGGGGATTTCCTGCCCGGTGATATTGCGGTACACATCCTCCACCAGCTTCAATTCCTTGTGGAAGGCTTCCTTCCCGCCAATCTGGGTCATGTCCGGGTGGCTCATGCTGTGGTTGGCCACGATGTGCCCCTCGCTCACCATGCGGCGTATCAGCTCGGGCTGGTCGCGGATATAAGTCCCCACCAGGAAAAAGGCGGCGGGGGCGTTATGCTTCTTCAAGGTATCCAAAATGCCCGCCGTCAGGTCATTCTCATACCCTGCGTCGAAGGTCAAATAAATCACCTTGTCCTCTTCCGCGCCCACATAGTAGGCGTCAAATTGGAGCAAATACTCCGCGCTCTTGTTCCCCCGGGGCTGGGCTCCCTTCTCCCCAAAATTCAATCCCCAGCCCTCTCCGGCATAGGCATGGGTACCCAGCACCACAACCATAAAAAGACAAAACAAAATAAAGCCAAGCTTTCTCATGTGCATCACTCCACTACTTTTTTTTATTTTGCGCGGTATGGGAAAAAATATGCTTGTGCTTGCCTGTTATTTGACATGCGCACATCATATGCATAATATATGCATATGATACGATATAGATTTGAATGGGATGAGCAGAAGAATCAAACCAACCAAAAAAGCCATGGCTTATCCTTTGCGCAAGCCAGCCAGGCTTTTTATGACCCGATGCACATTATCATCGAGGATGTGGCACATTCTAAAAATGAACCCCGGTATTTTTTAATTGGCTTCGATGGTGCCGGCGTGGCAACAGTACGGTTTACGCTCAGGGATGAGCATATCCGCATAATCGGGGCGGGATATTGGAGAAAAGGCAAAAAATTATATGAAGGGAGAAAATGAAATGGGTGAGATTATCTATTCCGATGCACCGGCAGACATAGAAGAAGCCATGGCGCGAGGCAAGGTGCTGGATATATCCATTGAGGATTTAATTAAGCAGAACAAAAAGGAGCGCATTACTATCATGATAGACCGCGAAAATCTTGATTTCTTTCGCACTCAGGCAAAGGTGCAGGGCGTGCCTTATCAGACCATGATTAATAATTCCTTGACAGCCACCCGCTTTGCGGTTCAAAGCAAGGCTTGACGGTCGGTTTTCAATTTATTCGGCTATATTACAAGTACACGCTCTCCCCGGTGCAATCTGTGGCCACTATCAGGGGGAATTTTTCTACGGTTAATTTATGTATGGCCTCTGTGCCCAAATCGTCGTAGGCTACCCGCTGTGATGAACGCACGCACTTCGCCAGCAAGGCCGCCACCCCTCCCACTGCGGCAAAATAAATCCCCTTGTGCGCCTTTATCGCGTCGGTTACGGCGCGGGAACGCTCCCCCTTGCCAATCATGGCCTTCAATCCGGCGGCTATCAGCGCGGGGGCGTAGGCGTCCATGCGCCCCGCTGTGGTGGGGCCGATGGAACCCACGGGCTTTCCCGGCGGCGCGGGGCAGGGCCCGGCATAGAAAACCACCTGACCGGCATAGTCCATGGGCGGTTCTTTTTTATTGCGCAAAGCCTCCGCCATGCGGGCATGGGCGGCATCCCGGGCAGTGTAAATTACCCCCGAGAGCAGTACCGTGTCCCCCGCGCGCAGTTTTTCTATGGTTTCCGCTGTAAGCGGCGTGAAAATTTCCATGCCCCCATCCCCCTCGCGCTACGTATCTATATCACTGCGGACTTGTGGCGGGAAACATGACAGCCCAGATTGACCGCCACGGGCAGGCCCGCGATATGGGTGGGATATGTCAAAATCCGCACCGCCAGTGCGGTGGCTTCCCCGCCAAACCCTGCCGCGCCGATGCCCAGGGCATTGATTTTCTCCAGGAGGCTTTTCTCCATGGCCGCCCAATGGGGGTCGGCGTTTTCGCCGTTTATGTCCAGGGAAAGGGCCTCCTTGGCCATAAGAGCGGCCTTCTCCATGGTGCCGCCGATGCCCACCCCCACTATAATGGGCGGGCAGGGGGCGGCCCCGGCCTTGCGCACCGTTTCCAGCACCGTTTCAACTACGCCTTCCATGCCATCGCTGGGCAGGAGCATCTTCACCGTACTTTTGTTTTCACTGCCGAAGCCCTTGGGCATCACCGTGATTTTAATTTTGTCCCCGTCCACCAGGTTATAGTGAATCACTGCCGGGGTATTGTCTTGGGTGTTCACCCGGTCATGGGGGTCGCGCACCACGCTGGCACGCAAAAAGCCCTCCCGGGTGCCCTGGGCCACCCCCGCGTGTACCGCGTCGGTAACGTTCCCGATTATCCGCAAGTCCTGGCCGACGTCCATGAACACCACCACCATCCCCGTATCCTGGCACAGGGGCATTTTTTCCCCGGCGGCGGCGTCCATATTTTGCACTATCATGTCCAGGGCGTTTTTCGCCGCGCAAACACTTTCACGGGCATAAGCGCGCCGGATAGCCTCACGGATACCCGGGTCGGCGTGGACATTGGCGGCGATGCACAGCTCCGCCACGGCTTTTGTAATGCGCGACGCCTCAAGGGTGCGCATCAGAAGGCACTGAGCTTATTCAAGTTATTTAATTTCTCCTCGTGTCCCTGCTCGCCGATAAGCCCCACCAGCAGATATTCCCCCCGCAAGGGCTCGTGGATGATTTCTTTCATTAGGCGAAAATTCTCCACCTCGCCGGTGGAGCGCACATGGATGCGCGGCCCCGCACACTGTACGGGGTCGTCGCCAATTTTAATATATTCCTCGCTGAAATAGCTCACGGGCAAATCCGCGGCGATGATTTCCTTGGCGCGGTTTTCCAAAGCGGTGATTTCTGCGGCACTCACGTCCGGCGGGTTGTCAAAGGCCATGACAAAGCCCCTGCGCACATCCAGGTTGTGCCAGGTGCGGGGCATTTTATATTCCTTCATGATAATGAGCTTCATGATGTCCTCGGCGGTGTGGGCCATTTTCCGGTACTTGGCCGAGGGGTACACGATATCGTACACGTCCTTGGGGGAAGGGCCGAAAACCGTGGGCCGGGCGATGATAATTTCCTCCCCTATCCCCACCAGGATTTCCGCGTTCATATCCAAATGGGGGTAGAGCAAATCAAAATGCTCGATAATCAGGCGGCGTTGCTTGAGCAAGGCGGTGCGTACAAAGGTGACGATTTCAAACATCTGGGTGAAGGCCGTCTGGAAGCGCATGTCCATGTGAAAGGTGGCGGCGTTTTGCATACTGCCGATGGGGTCGCGGATTTGCATAATCTTGCCGGGGTTGATGCCGTCGTCGTCGTTGGAGAGCTCCAGCCCGGGGAACATCCCCTTAATCAAAGAAGATTTCCCCGAGCCCGCGTCCCCCACTATGCCAATCAGTCGGTCATTGATGCTCAAATGCCGGTGGGAAATCTGCTCCCCCAGCATCATCAGGCGGTCATTGCCCCGGGGGGCCAGATACACGCAATTGAGCAAAAATTCCTGCATGAAGATTTTTTTCATACCGGGCCGTCCAGCGCGAAGGAGAAATCCATCAGGGGGGCGTGCTGTTGGGCACCGTATACGTCCGTCTCACGCAAATCCCCAGAGCACACCGGCCGCACGATGGTCACTTTGATGGCCTTGGCCGGGTCGAAATGGACAACCTCCATTACGTCCCCCACCGGAATGCGGTACAGCGCGGCGAAAGCGTCCTTGCTAATCACCCCGGCCTGGGCCACCCGCTGGTAGATTTCCTCGGTTTTGAACATGATGTCAAAGGTCAGCTCATAGGGCCCGGAATTTTTAGAGCGGATGACATCCGCCAGGTCCTTCAGATAATATCTCACGCCTTGCCCACAGAGCCGAAGAGCTCAAATTTTTCCCTTACCGTCTGGCGAATGGCCTCATAGCCGGGTGCCAGCAGCTTGCGCGGGTCGAAGCCCTTGCCCTGGCGGTCTTTGCCCGCTTCGATGTATTCCCGGGTGGCCGCCGCAAAGGAAAGCTGACATTCGGTGTTCACGTTGATTTTCGCCACGCCCAAGGAAATGGCCTTTTGAATCATCTCGGTGGGGATGCCCGTGCCGCCGTGAAGCACCAAAGGAATGCCGCCGGAAACGTCCCGGATTTTGGCCAGCACGTCAAAGTCCAGACCCAGCCAGCCCTCGGGGTACACGCCATGGATGTTGCCAATCCCCGCCGCCAAAAAGTCCACACCCAAGGCGGCAATTTGCCGGCATTCCTCCGGGCAAGCCAGGTCTCCCGCGCCTACCACGCCGTCCTCCTCGCCGCCGATGGAGCCCACCTCCGCTTCAATGGAAAGGCCGCTCTTGTGGGCAAGGTCAACAAATTCCCGGGTCTTCGAAAGGTTTTCGGCAAAGGGGTAATGGCTCCCGTCAAACATAATACTGGTGAAGCCCGCCTCCAGGCAGGCGTTGCATTGGGCGTCGGTGCCGTGGTCCAGATGCAAGGCCACAGGCACGGTAACGCCCAGGGCCTTGTCCATAGCCTTCACCATGGCCGCCACCGTGGAGAAGCTGACCATCCATTTTGCCGCGCCGCCGGTCACGCCCAAAATCACCGGGCTTTTGTGCTCCTGAGCCGCAGTGAGGACGGCCTTCGTCCATTCCAAGTTATTAATATTAATCTGCGCCACGGCATAATTGCCCGCCGCGGCTTTTACCAGCATTTCCTTCGCGTTTACCAGCATAATAATCCTCCTATCTCCTTCGTATCCCGGGCGATGACCAGCTCCTCGTTGGTGGGGATGACCAAAACCCGGGTTCTGGCGTCCTTCTTGGAAACATCCAAGGCCGTGCCGCGTTTGGCGTTCAAGTCCGGGTCGATATCCACGCCCAAAAAGCCCAGGTAGGCGCACACATTCTCCCGCACGGAGATATCGTTTTCCCCTACCCCCGCCGTGAACACGATGGCGTCCACGCCCTTCATGTTGGCGGCATAACGGCCGATGTAGCCCGCCACATTGTAGGCATAAATATCCAAGGCGGCCTGGGCCCGGGCATTGCCCTCCTTGGCCGCCGTACCCAAATCCCGGAAATCACTGCTCACCCCGCTGATGCCCAGCACGCCGGATTTTTTGTTCATCAGGTCATTGGCCTGTTGGGTGGTCAGCTTCTCCTTGTCCATGACGAAGGTGACAACGGCGGGGTCGATATCGCCGCACCGCGTGCCCATGGTGAGCCCCTCCAGAGGGGTGAGACCCATGGAGGTATCCACGGATTTTCCGCCGTCTACAGCGCACACGCTGGCACCGTTGCCCAGGTGACAAGTAATAATCCTTAACTCCCCAATGGGACGCCCCAGTAGCTCCGCCGCTTGCTGGGAAACATACATATGGCTGGTGCCGTGGAAGCCGTAGCGGCGAATCTTATATTTTTCATACAGCGCGTAGTCCAGGGCATAGAGATACGCCTTCTCGGGCATGGTCTGGTGGAAGGCCGTGTCGAATACCGCCACCTGAGGCACCCCCGGCATGTTTTGCGCACAGGCGCGGATGCCCGTGAGGTTGGCCGGGTTGTGCAGGGGTGCAAGCTCGCTGACGTCCTCGATGGCCTTTTCCACCTCGGGGGTGATTAACGCCGACTTCGTAAAGGTTTCGCCGCCATGTACAATCCGGTGGCCGATGGCCTCGATTTCGCTCTTGTCCCGGATGACGCCGTGGTCACTGTGCATGAGGGCGTCCATTACCCAAGAAATGGCCGCGCCGTGACAGGGCATATCCAAATCAAAGGTCAATTTCTCCTGGCCGGGCCTTTCGTGGATAAGCTTCCCGTCAATGCCGATACGCTCCGCCAGCCCCTTGGCCAGTACGGATTCATCCTCCATGTTAAGCAACTGGTATTTCAGCGACGAGGAGCCGCAGTTGATTACGAGTACCTTCATATTTATACCTCCAAAATAAAGTTTTGGTGTTCCTATCCCTGGGCCTGGACGGCGGTTATCGCCACCACGCCCACGATGTCCTCTACGGAGCACCCCCGGGAAAGGTCATTCAGCGGCTTGCCGATGCCCTGGGTGATGGGCCCGTAGGCTTGGGCCTTGGCCAACCGCTCCACCAGCTTGTAGCCAATGTTGGCCGCGTCCAAATCGGGGAAAACAAGTACATTTGCTTTACCCGCCACGGGGTTGCCGGGGGCCTTCGCCGCGCCGATGCTGGGCACAATGGCGGCGTCCAGCTGGAACTCGCCGTCGGCCTTCAAGTCTGGGGCCATTTCCTTCAACAGGCGCGTGGCCTCAACGACTTTGTCCACGTCGGGGTGCTTCGCGCTCCCCTTGGTGGAATGGGAAAGCATGGCCACCACCGGCTCGCCAACCAGCCGCCGGTAGGAATCCGCCGCGGATTTCCCGATGGCCGCCATTTGCGCCGCGTCGGGGTTTTGCACCAGCCCGCAATCGGAGAAAACAAAAATGCCCTCGTTGCCGTATTCGCAATCCGGCACCACCATCACGAAGAAAGTGGACACCAGCGATACGCCGGGGGCAGTCTTTAAAATTTGCAAGCCGGGGAGCATAACCTCTCCGGTGGAATATTGCGCGCCGGCCACCATGCCATCGGCGATGCCTTCCTTCACCAGCATAGCCGCCAGGTATAAAGGCTTTGTACTTAATAGCTCTGCGGCTTGCGCCAAAGTCAGCCCCTTGGCCTTGCGCAGTTCGTACAGCTTTTCGGCCAATTCGCCCATGCCCGCGTAGCTCTGGGGGTCGATGAAGGTCGCGCCGGACAAATCCAATCCCCCGGCTTCCTTTTCAATGGCATCACGCGCACCGATAAGCACGATTTTCGCCAGCCCCTCCGCAAGGATTTGCGCCGCGGCCTTCAGGTTGCGCCCCTCGAAGGACTCGGGCAGTACGATGGTCTTCACCTTTGACTTCGCTTGCTGTTTTATCCTTTCGATGAAACCCATGGAATCTAGCTCCCTTCAGGAATATATAATACCTACTCGCAAGGCAAATTGTAACGTAATTACCAAATATGGGCAAGCGCGGGGGAAAGGCCCGATGCCCAGAAAACAACCGGACAAATTCTCAGACATTTTCTGAACAAATGTCCGGTTGTATTGTTGTAAACTACACCCAAGTCAAGAGGGCACCCCCTCGGGCAACATAGGATTTTCATGCTTTGGACTTGTCAAAACCAAACCGGTACCGCGTATATTCACACGCGTGGCGGTGCCGGTGCGGTTTGTCCCTTTCAAAGCCAAGGCCCTTGATTATCCACACGGAACCGCCGATTTGCCGTTCATGCACTACACGGGGATTTCCACGGCTGAAAAGCCGCCTGTACAGACGTGTATACCATGAAGGGTCCCGGTAGAGAGGCCAACCGTGGGCAACACCAACACCCAAAGATTATGATTTTATTTCAAGCACGTCCTTGTGTGTCCATTCAAGGCGTGCTTTTTTTGCAGAAAATACGAACCCCTGGAGGGAGCTATGAAAATCTACGGCTATTGCCGTGTGTCCACGGCGGAACAAAACGAAGCACGGCAACTGGACGCGCTGGCGGGGTTGGGTATTTCCCCCGCCTACATATATGTAGACAAACAGTCGGGGAAGGACTTCCGGCGTCCCCAGTGGACGGCACTGGTGCGCCAGCTCACACCGGGGGATTTACTCTACGTCCATTCCATTGACCGCCTTGGGCGCAACTACGAGGAAATCCAACAGGTATGGCGCGCCCTCACAAAGCAACAAAGCGTGGACATTGCCGTCATCACCATGCCCCTGCTGGACACCCGGCGGGAGAAAGACTTGGTCGGCACGTTTCTTACCGACGTGGTACTGCAAATCCTATCCTTCGTAGCGCAGAACGAGCGGGAGAACATCCGTACCCGCCAGGCCGAGGGCATCACCGCCGCCAAGTCACGGGGGGTAAAATTTGGCCGTCCTATAAAAAAGCCCCCGGAAAACTTCGCGGAGGTGGTTGCGCAATGGGAAGACGGGGCGATAACCTTCGATGAGGCACTGACGCGAACGGGGCTGAAACAAGCCACTTTCTACAACAGGTTGCGGGAATTGAGGGCACAGCAGGAAGATTCACAACTATAAAAAAGTCTAGGTTTTTATAGTTGGTTTCGAGGGCAGTATAGCACTATTCGCAAAAATTGCAACACGATGTTTTCAGCTATTTTACTGGATTTGTATGAATGACTATAAAAAGTCCCCTGCCGGGTATGCTCATCTTTACCCGAAAAGGGACTTTATAAAAACCTAGAGGTTTTTATAGAAAAACGGTTTAAAGTGTGTTGACAGTTGAACGGAGCAAAATTGTGCAACGGTTATCATCTGTTTGTGTAGCATTATTACTTAGTGTTTTTGTGCTTGCCATTCCTGCTGGTGGATATGCAGTCATCGTGGAGTTTAAGTACCGACTATTTTTATTAATATGCGGCGGTTACTGCCTTGCGGTGTTGGTATTGCGTTCACAGCTTGCTTTGGTTAATGGTGAAAGACTGCATGTGCGTTGGGCAAATGTAAAAAAAATGACCGCAATGTTATTGCTAATAGGGTACATGCTTTTTACTGTCGCATCGGCGGTGCTTTCCGGCTTTCCCGGGGTGATGGTTGGACGTTTTCGGTACGATGGGGTGCTGACCATCGGCATCTATGTGCTTACCTGTTACTTCATGTCGTTGTACCTGCAACCCAAGAAATGGATGCTTTTTTTGCTGGGTGGGTCAACAAGCTTGCTTTGTCTGCTTGCCATGATACAGCTTACCGGAGCGAACCCATTTTCACTATACCCACCGGGGCTTAATTTTTTCGGAGCCAATATTTACTATTCGGGCTATTTTATCGGGACTTTGGGCAATGCGGGGCTGGTGGGTGCGTTTTTGTCCTTGGTGTCGGGCATCTTGGCAATGACTTTAATTAAATATGCATTTGCGTACAAATGGCTACTGGGCATCCCTCTTTTCCTGTCGGCGTTCATTATTTTTGAAATGGGGGTAGACGCGGCTGCTTTGGCTCTTGGCGCGGGGTTTTTGCTGATGTTACCGATGGCGGTAACATGCCGGGCAAGCCTTTCGCGCACATGCGTAGCCGCCTCGATAATCGTTGCCGCTTTTGCTATGGCACAGACTATTGTGTTCGGCATATATACGGCTTTCCGGGTAGATGCATTGTTGTTCGTTATTCCTGCGGCTGTGTTATTGCTTTGCGCAAGGATAAGCCAAACAAAGCCGGTTACCCATGTGGCTGTGAAAAAATATAGGTTGTGGGCGGCGGGCTTCGTTTTGCTGGCGATTAGCGCATCGGTTTTATATTTATGGTTTTTTGGCAGTCATCATGGAGGGATGGCATATGAAGCATCACAAATATTACGTGGAAGGTGGGATGATACTTTCGGCACAAGGCGCGTATTTATCTGGCGCGTGGTGTTGGAAGGAATAAGGCCGGAGCATCTGCTGTTCGGCACAGGGCCAGACACATTGGGCTTTTGGGGACTGGAGCCGTTTTACCAGTTTGTCAGCGCGGCAGACAGGGTGCTGTTCGCCCAAGTTGACGCGGCACACAATGTATACCTGCATATATTGGCGACTCAAGGACTGCTTGCACTACTTTGTTACTTGGGGCTTCTGGGCTATGCGGCGGCAAAATGGATTAACAACCCCGGCAACCAAACAACAGCGGTGGCTGGGGCGGGGGTACTATTTTACGCTATACAGGCGTTGTTTGGCATATCCATGCCCATTGTGACACCTTTGTTGTGGGTATGCTTGGGAATCTGCATTTCAAAAAGAGAGGAAAATTAAAATGAAAAAGAACAAAGTTGGGAAAATTATCGCCCTTAACCTCGCACTCATTTTATTTATCGCTTGCTTGCCGGTGAATATTTTTGCCTATAGCTCGTATACGGATGAAGTGCTTGCAGTGGTATGTTATGACCCTGTGGATGATTATGACCCTGTGGTGGAAGATTACCCTGCGGTGGAGGATTACCCTATAGTGGAAGATTACCCTGTGGTGGAGGATTACGACCCCATAGAGGATTACGACCCTGTGGATGGCTATGCGTATGCAGATGATTATTACTATGATGATTATGACCCACTTGGGATAGCTGTGTTTAGCTATTTGCCACCACCCGAACCTAATCCGCCACCCGTATCTAATCCGATTGACTGGGCCGTGACGGTTGTGCAAGCCGGCGGGGGCTGGGTTAATATTTGGGTTGAAGACGGTGGCCGTATAAGTGGAGGTGGTATAGCAGCCACTTGGTTCGTGTATGCGGGGTATGAAGTTGAGGTATGGACTTCGCCTGGCCAATTCGAATATTTTTCGCATTGGGAAGGGGACGGAGGCGTAACATTTACCGATGCAAACAACCCGAATACGACATTTATTATGCCGGATAACGCTGTTACTATCCGGGCTGTGTTTATTCCGGCTACTACACATACGTTGACGGTAACTATAAACGACCCGTCAAGGGGCTCTGTTAGTTCGGGCACAGTCGCCAGAGAGGGCTGGAGGGTAGAGCTAAGGGCATATACCGTGGATGGGCACAGGTACCGATTTGTGCGCTGGGAAGTGACTGCCGGGACGGCAATCATTGACGATGTATATAGACATATTACACGACTCAACATGCCCGCCAATGATGCTACCATTCAAGCCGTTTTTGTACCCTGGTGGTATCCTGCGCATGATATTAATATTACGCCCAACTACAATACACGGGGTACGGTTTCAATATATAACCCATGGAATAACCGCTGGTCAGCGGGAAATTTATTGGCGTACAGATTGTCCCCCGATTCAACCGTGACCATTTCTGCCGAGGCAAATGATGGCTATTATTTTCAAGGGTGGGTGGGCAATGTCACCCCTGTTGCCAATCAAGGTGCATACCAATTCACCATGCCCGCGCTCGGTGTTACGCTTCAGGGTATTTTTGCCCCCATACCCCCCAGTCCACCCGTCATTACCAGTGTTAACAATACAACACTTTACCAAGGAATGGGCGGCACATTCCAAGTTACAGCCAGCGGAACAAGACCCATGACGTTTTCGTTGGAAAATGCCCCTGGGGCGGTACAAATTGACACTTCAACGGGTTTAATCACGGTTGCGCCGCATTGGGGCGTAGCAATGTATACCTTTACAATAACAGCCACCAATGAACTGGATACCGCATCACAAGTATTTACGCTCCACCTTGAAATGCCCATTCCCCCCACCATCACCAGCCCCAACCATGCCACGGTACACAGGGGCGGGACATTCACAGCCACGGCAACGGGAACGACTCCTATCACCTTCGCATTGGAAGGCGCGCCGACAGGGGTGACGATTGACGGCCCCAGTGGGGTCATATCTGTAGGGCAAACCGCCGCATTGGGTTTGCATAACTTTTCGATAACCGCAAGCAATATTGCCGGATTTACATCGCCGGCGGCGTTTGCATTGACCGTTACAGTACCGGCTCCACCGCCACCGCAACCCCCACCGCAACCACCTACAGACTATATTCCTGATGGCAACAACTATCAAGGCGAATCCCAGCCCGCACCCACGCCAAGCCCCGCGCCAACGCCAACACCTGAACCGGAAGTTGAGCCCGAACCCGAGCTTCCCCAACCGCTCCCGTCAGAACTGCGCACCGTAGAGCCGGGCAATTTTAATCCATGGGCTCCGGGTAGTGTGAATGGTGAAATTAACCGGCAGTTAAGGTTCTTGGAGGATATTGACGCGCTTGTGCTTCCAGTGCAACCCAACGCACAAGGGCAAGGCAATGACGATATTTTAGTCCTACCCTTGAATGACCTAAGAAGAATAAACAATTATGACCTGGGCTTGGTTATACCCAATGGTGACTTTAATGTTACGCTTACGCCGGATTTTTTGGATGAATTGCATAATGTGGCAAGGCGGCAAGGCAACACGGATTTCACCTTCCGAGTGGAAACGGTGGAGGCGGGTGACGGTCTTACCGCCGTCCGCGTGACTATCCGGCAAGGGCAGGGTGGAAATATATTGTATCACCAACTTTTCAACGCTCCCATCACCATCGGCACAGACTTAGGCGATGCAGAATTTTCCAACCCTTACCGGGTGACAGCCATCAACGAAAACGGGGAGCGTATCGGCGGCAGGTTCAATCCCGCTACGGGCCTGTTCGAATTTGCAACGCAAAGCTTGAGCTACTTTGTCATTGCCTATATTCCTGAACTGCGCCGGCTGACACTGCGCATAGGTACGCCCTATATCACAGACATAGCCGACAACGCGCCAACACAGCGCATGGATGTACTTCCCGTTATTCAGCATGGCCGCATACTGTTGCCCATCCGGTTCGTAGCCGAGGCACTTGGCGCAACGGTTACGTGGGAACGCGCAACGGATTACGCGCCCATGACTATATTCATTGACGTCAACGATGAAGCATTGTCATTCCCCATCGGGGAAGTGACCCCCGAACTTGCCGCGCTGGGTATGGATGTGCCCGCCCAGCTTATGAATGGGCGTACCATGGTTCCCCTGCGGTTTGTGAGTGAATTTTTCGGCGCGTATGTTTCATGGGACAGCGAGGAAAGCCGTGCCGAAATTATCTTTGACGCCGGACACGGGAGCCATCAGATGGATGAAATAACCAACGAAGCTATAATCACCGCACTACCCAAGGAAGAAGAGGATGAAGGCACGGAAGATTAAATTAATACGTAAATCGGACAATTGAGAAAAACCTCCTGACGTAGGGAAATGCCTACGAAGGAGGTTTTTTATAGGGATTCTTTTACAAATCCACCATACAGAATGTCAAACAAAAATGTTTTTCTAACAATAGCAACGTGTTTTCAACCGTGCTTTCTTCGCTTCTCATTATACTAAACAAATTATGTTTTATGGCTTTTTCAGCTTCTTCTTTCGCGTGTATTCTAAACAATTCGTTTTGCACTTCAAATTTTTGCTCGGGATTTTCCAAGGATTGGATAGCCCTTGTAAAGTCCATATGGTCGTCCCGTTGGTAATAATCGCGGATTATTACCTCACCCGGGGCTAATAAACAGGCAATTCTGCTGTAATCGGAGATTTCCAAAAGAAAATCGTAGTCTTGTATCCAAATGTCAGCAATAACTGTATTCTTCTGCGCCAGTTTGATGATTTCTATTATGGAAAATGCTATGTTTTCCATGGCGGCGGCTTTGTTGTTTTCACTTTTTTTATCCGCTAAAAATTCCTCAACAGACCTGCTAAAATATGCTTCATTGCTTAGCGATTTCCCTCCATTGTGTGAATAAGGCTGATATTTTTCGTCGATTATTGATTCCCACGCTTTCCAATTGGGTTCATTCCAGTTATCGCTGAAATAGGTAAATCCATATTTTTTAGCTAGTTCCCTGCCCATCGTAGTTTTTCCACCGCACGCAGTTCCAACAAAAAAATACACATTTTGCAAGCTACGCTTTAAAATATTATTGGCTATATTCATAATGCGTTCCTCTTTTTTGAATTGCTTGCTTTCAAATGGTCTGTATTTTTCAATTATCGTCATCTTTATCCCATTGCGCAAACATTTCTGCGGTGTTGCTGTATGGTTGGGCGGTTCCGTTTTTAATAGCGGCATAATCTTCTTCGGATGTTTTAAGAACCTCCGCTTCAAATTCCGGGGTATAGCCATTTTCGGTTAGTTGTGCGCAGGACAGCTCAAAGGGGATTTTGCGTTTGAGATAAATTTGCCTAAGCGTAAGGTTAAAGACATCGCTAAAAGACAAACCTATTGCCGCTAGTATCGGCTCAACGCTTGCTTTTATTTCAGGGTTGATACGACCTTTTTTACCGCGTTAGCGCGGCACCGCCATTTCCGCAGTCCGGGTGCCCACGCCTTTCCCACCCTCGACCGATAAACCCTCAATCCACATACTTCACAATGAGCAACTCCACCCCCATGGCCCCGTCCACGCGCCCGGTTTTGATGCGCAGGTCTGTGTCCTGGCAGTCGGCTAGGGCGTGGAGAAGGCGGGTTGTGGTGTAGCGGCGGGCTTGGGTCAGGGCTTCGTCCACCATGAAGGGCCGCAGGCCGAATGCCTTGGCCATTTGAGGCTTGGTGTGTTTTTTTTCGTTGGCGCATTTGCATAGTAGGAGAATGCGGAACTGGCGGATGAGCATGGCGAGAATCATCAGGGGCTGTTCCTTCATGTGGAGCATGTTGGCATAAAGTGATAATGCTTGCCCTGCCTTTCCTTTGCCCATGGCGGCCAGCAGGTCGAAGATGCGGGTCTGGAGGGTGGGGGTGCACAGTGCGGTGATATCCTCCGGGGTAATGCCGGGGCGGGTGCCCACGTAGGCCGCCAGCTTGGCGATTTCCCCTTCCAGGGCGGTCATGCTGTGGGCGGCGGAGCGCGTGAGCTGTTCGGCGGCGGCCGGGGAAATGGATTTGTCCTTTTTGCCAAATTGCTTGGCCACCCAGCGGGAGAGCTCGGGGGGGCTGAGGGGGGCGCAGTCTATGGCGCGGCCCAACTCCGCCGTTTTTTTATATAGGCGGGTGCGCTTGTCCACATCGGATTCTATGAAGATGAGCACGGTTTCTTCGGGGATTTTGGTGAGGTAGTCGGCCATTTGCTCTGTGTCGGCTTTACGGCCTGTGGCGAAGAGGCGGGAATCCCGCACATACACGGCGCGTTTATGTGCCATGAAGGGGAAGGCGTCGGCGGCGAGAATAATCTGCGCCACGGGAGCCGCACCGTCGAAGACGTCCTTGTCCAGGCCCTCCCCCAGCGCGGCGGCGTAATGCGTCACCAGGTAGCGTTCCTCGCCATAAAGTAAATATACTTGTTTCAGCTGGCGGGCGTCGATATCCTTTTGCACGGTTTTGACATCCATTGATTTTCCACTCCAAAAACATAGCTTTTTTATAGTACGTATGGTATATTTTTACTGGTAAGGGGGACATCCATGATAAAACGCACCGTGATTAAACTCAGCGGCGAAGCCATTGGCAAGGCCGACAGCCCTTCCGGGTACGATGATAAAATTGTTAAGGACATCCTACGACAAATACAGGAAGTAATGCAAGCGGGGGTGGAAGTGGCCCTGGTGGTAGGCGGCGGCAATTTGTGGCGCGGGCGTTCGGCCAACCCGGATATGGACCGGGTGAAGGCCGACCACATCGGTATGCTGGCTACGGTGATGAACGCGCTGTACCTCTCCGACATGTGCCGGCGGCAGCATATGAAGGCCCAGGTGGTGACACCCATTCCCATAGGCCGGATGACCACCCACTATGAAAAGGAACGCGTCCTCGCCATGATGGCCGAGCAGACCGTGGTGATTAACGCCGCGGGGGTGGGGCATCCCTTTTTTTCCACGGACACGGTGACGGCACTGCGGGCGGCGGAGTTGGAGGCGGATTGCGTACTGTACGCAAAAAGTATTGACGGCGTATATGACCGCGACCCGGTGCTGGAGCCCAACGCACGCAAATTCAAGGATTTGAGCTATCGCACCGCCATTGCCCGGGGGCTTAACGCGGCGGATATGGCGGCCATGCATCTCTCTGCCGAGGCGGAGATTCCGTCCTATGTATTTAGCCTGAGCAAGCCCAATAGCATTGTTTTGGCCTGTGCCTACCCCCAGTCTGGGGATTTGGACGGCACCTATATATCATTGAGTGATAAGGAGGATTTTTATGCCGGCAGGAGGAGTTAAACGCCCCGAGAAGCAAAACCGGAGCGAAAACGTACAGCGTTCCGAGCTGACCAAGCCCTATGAGGAGCGCATGGCGAAGACCGTCAGCGTGCTGGAAAGCGATTTCGAAACCATACGGGTAGGCCGCGCCAACCCCCGGGTGCTGGATAAATTGAGCGTGAACTACTACGGAACCCCCACGCCCCTGGCCCAAGTGGGCAACATTACCGTGCCCGAGGCGCGTATGCTACAGATTTCCCCCTGGGAGAGTAATATGCTAAAGGAAATCGAGAAGGCGATACAAGCCTCTGACCTGGGGCTCAACCCCACCAACGACGGCAAGGTGATTCGCCTTACCTTCCCGGAGCTGACGGAGGAACGCCGCAAGCAACTGGCCAAGGACGTGAAGAAAAAAGCCGAGGACGCAAAGGTAGCCGTGCGCAACGTGCGGCGCGACGCCGTGGACGCCTTCAAGAAGGCGCAGAAAAAGGGCGATGTCACCGAGGACGACTTGAAGCAACTTGAAACGGAAACCCAGAACCTGACGGATAAATACGTGGGCGAGCTGGACAAGCGTGTGGACGCGAAGACAAAGGAAATCATGACCGTATGACGGCTAAGCTGCCCGCGCATGTAGCCATTGTAATGGACGGAAACGGACGCTGGGCCTCCAAACGGTTGTTGCCCCACAACGCGGGGCACCGGGCGGGGGCCCAAAACCTGCGTACTTTGTCCGAGGAAATCGAGAAGCTGGGGATACAATATTTGACGGTGTACGCGCTCAGCACCGAGAATTTCTCCCGCCCGGAAAAAGAGGTGCAGGGCTTGCTCAAGCTCATGCACGAATACTTCCAGCAATACATCGAAGACAGCAAAAAGAACGACATGAGAATGCGCTTCATCGGGGACACCACCCGGTTTGAACCGGAATTGCAACAAAAAATCGAAACCCTGAAAACGCTGACCCGGGAGAAAAAGGGCCTCCAAGTGACTTTGGCCATCAACTATGGCGGGCGCGACGAGCTGGTACGCGCCGCCAGAAAACTGGTCCGGGAAGCCGCCAGCGGAAATCTATCCCCCGGGGACATAAATGAAGAAACCCTGGCCCGTACATTGGACACCTTCCCCACCCCCTACCCGGATTTGCTAATCCGTACCGGGGGCGAGAAGCGGATAAGCAATTATATGCTGTGGCAACTGGCCTACGCGGAGATGTATTTCTCCGATGTGCTGTGGCCGGATTTCGGCGCGAAGGATTTGCAAGGGGCGTTGACGTGGTTCGCCGGCCGCCAGCGCAGATATGGTGGAAGGTAATATGGCATGAGTTCTGTGGCAAAGCGCGTAATTACGGGAATTGTGGGACTGCCCCTGGTGGTGGCCGTGGTGCATATAGGGGGGATTCCCCTGGTGGTGGTGTGCGCCTTCGCCGCGCTGGTGGGTCTGCGGGAGCTGTATCTGGCCTTCGCCAAGGAGGATAAGCCCATCCACGCTGTGGGCTATCTTGCCACGGTGGGGTATTATATCGCCATTTATTTTTTTGGGCCGGGATATTGGCTGTTGATTAGCCTGACCCTTTTTATGATTGCCGTGCAGACCTGCCTTGTGATTTTCTTCAGGCATTTGCCCCTGGAGGATTGCGTGACGGCGGTGTACGGCTTTTTGTATGTGCCTTTTCTGCTGTCCTTCATTGTGCTGGTGCGCGAGCACGAAGCTTTGGGGGCCTTCTATGTCTGGCTCATCTTTATCAGCTCCTTCGGGTGCGATACCTTTGCCTACATTACGGGGATGACCTTGGGTAGGCGCAAGCTGGAGGGCTCCCCCAGCCCTTCGAAGTCGCTGGAGGGGCTGGTGGGCGGAGTGGTGGGGGCTACTTTGCTGGGCCTGTTATACGGGTGGCTGGTTACGCGTTTTTTCGGGTTGGAATTTGAGGGGAATTTTATGCTGAACGCGGCGGCCATTTCCTTTGTGGGGGCGGGGTTCTCCATTATCGGGGACATGGCGGCCTCTGCCATCAAACGCCACACGAAAATCAAGGATTTTGGCTATATTATCCCCGGCCACGGCGGGATTCTGGATAGAATGGATTCCATTGTGGTGGTGGCACCCATGGTCTATTTGGTAATCAATTTACTCATTTGGGTGCCGGTGTGGCCCTGGATATAGCGCGTGGGATTGCCGTCCTGGGTGCCACCGGCTCCATCGGGCGGCAAACCCTGGACGCGGTGCGCCAATGCTTGCCCCACGGGCGGGTGCGGGTGCTGACGGGCTATAGGAAAACCGCCGAGATGGCCGCGCTGGTAGCGGAATTTTCCCCGGAAAAGGTGTGGATGCCGGAGCCTCCCGCAGATAATTGGGGGTGCGAGGTTGTTACCGGGGAGGAGGGGCTCCTCTCCTGCGCCCGCCACGAAGGGGTGGACGTGGTAGTCAACGCCTTGGTGGGCCGCGCCGGGCTGGCACCCACCCTTGCGGCCATACAGGCCGGGAAGCATGTGGCCCTTGCCAACAAGGAAAGTCTGGTGACGGCGGGGGCCTTAATTATGGCCGAAGCCCGGGCGCGGGGGGTGAACGTCACCCCCATAGACAGCGAGCATTCGGCCATTTGGCAGTGCTTACAGGGGAATGAAGGGAACGCCGTGGAGAAGATTATCCTCACGGCTTCCGGCGGGCCTTTTCGCACGTGGGAACGTTCCCGCATCGCCAGGGAAGCCACCGCAGAAGAAGCCCTTCGGCACCCCAACTGGCACATGGGCCCCAAGATAACCATAGACAGCGCGACACTGATGAACAAAGGGCTGGAATACATGGAGGCGTTGTGGCTCTTTGGTGTCCGGCCCGAGCAGGTGGAAATCCTAGTCCACCCCCAGAGCATCATCCATTCCATGGTGCAGTTTGCCGATGGGTCGGTGATGGCGCAGATGGGTCTGCCCGACATGCGTTTGCCCATTCTATATGCCCTTACCGGGCCTAAGCGGGTGGAGACCCCCTTCCCCCGGCTGGATTTGTTAAAGCATAATACCTTGACCTTTGAAGCCCCGGAGGAGGAGAAATTCCCCTGCCTTGCCTTGGCGAAGCGGGCGGCCATGCTGGGCGGTACCGCTCCCGCCGTAATGAACGCCGTCAACGAATGGGCGGTTGGCCAATTTTTGCGGGGGAAGATTACATTCTATGATATTTCGGCGATAATAAGCCAAGCCCTGGATTCATATACTGTACAGCCCTTGACAAAGGCCGGGGATGTGTGGGCGGCGGAGGCATGGGCGAATAATTTCGTTGGACGGGTGAGCATATGACAACTGCAATCTGGATTTTATTTTTTTTGCTTATTCTGGGCGTGGTGATTTTCGTCCATGAGCTGGGGCATTTTCTGGCGGCGCGGCGGGCGGGGGTCTTCGTGGAGGAATTTGCCTTGGGCATGGGGCCCAAGCTTTTTTCCTTTAATGGGAAAACGGAGCAGATAAAAGTAGAAAAACCGGAGGACGCGCCCGCCGGCAATGAGGGGGAGGACGTAGAATACGTATACGTGGAGGAACACGCCACGGTGTATTCCCTGCGCATGTTCCCCATCGGGGGCTTTTGCAAGATGCGCGGCCAGGACGACGACATGCCCGCAGACGACCGTGCTTTGAACAATAAATCCATTCCCGCCCGGATGCTGGTCATGGCCGGCGGCTCCCTGATGAATTTTCTCCTGGCCTTTGTTTTGTTTTTTGTCCTCACCTTGCTCACCGGGTATCAAGTCACGGAGGTCCGGGATTTGGTGGAGGGCCGCCCCGCCCAGCAAGCCGGGTTGCAGGTGGGGGACCGGATAACCCATATTAACGGTGCCCGGGTTTCCCTGTATGAAAATTTTTTGTTGCAAATGGAGTTCTCCGGCGGCGAACCGGTGGAGGTGCGCTTTGTCCGGGACGGGGCGGTTCACCATGTCACCATTACCCCGCTGGAGGTGGCACCGGGGATGTTCCGGCTGGGCTTCATGCCGGATATCCGCTTTGGCTTGCTGGAGGAACCCCGGGAGGGCTTTGGCCGGGTGGGGCTGTGGGGCACCACGGTGACTTCTGCGGAAATGATGGTCTTTAACATACGGATTCCCTTTACCATGCTGGCGCGGTGGGTGTCGAACCAGCGTATGCCCGCCGAGGCGCGGCTGGCCGGGCCCATCGACTTGGGCAACCAGTTCGTCACCATCGCCCAGGAAACCAGCGAGCACGGACTCATCGAAACCTTTTTGTTCGTACTCCTCTTTGCCGCTGTCATCAGCGCGGCCATCGGGCTGTTTAATCTGTTGCCCATCCCTGCCATGGACGGGGCGCGGCTGGTTTTCCTCGCCATTGAAGGCATTCGGCGCAAGCCCGTATCCCCCGAGCGCGAGGGGATGGTGCATCTCGTGGGCTTTGGCTTGCTCATCGCCCTGGCCATTTTCATCGCCTACCGCGACATCGTGCGGCTACTACCCTCATGAAACAGCGCGCGCTGACGCGGGTGGTTCACATCGGCGGGGTGCCCGTGGGTGGTGGGCATCCTATCGTGGTTCAGTCCATGACCAATACCGACACCCGCGACATTGCCGCCACGGTGGCGCAAATCCACGCTTTGGAGGAAGCGGGCTGTGAAATCGTCCGGGTGGCCGTCCTCGACACCGAAGCCGCCCAAGCCATCGGTGAAATTAAGAAATCCATACATATCCCCTTGGTGGCGGACATCCATTTCGATTACCGCCTGGCACTGGAGGCCATAAAAAACGGCGCGGACAAGCTCCGCATCAACCCCGGCAACATCGGCGCGGACAGCCGGGTGCGCCAAATTGCCCTGACGGCGAAGGCCGCCGGTATCCCCATCCGGGTGGGGGTGAACGGCGGCTCCCTGGAGAAGGATTTATTAGCAAAATACGCCGGCGTAACCCCCCAGGGGCTGGCCGAATCCGCCTTGCGCAACGTGGCCCGGCTGGAACGCCACGGCTTTGAACACATCGTGGTCAGCGTCAAGGCAAGCAATATTCCTTTAATGCTGGAGGCCCACAAAATACTGGCCCCACAGCTCCCCTATCCCCTTCATATTGGCCTGACCGAGGCGGGCACGATTCACAAGGGAGCCATCCGCTCCGCCGCGGGCATGGGCGCGCTTCTGGCCATGGGCATCGGCGATACCCTGCGTATCTCCCTGTCCGGCGACCCGGTACACGAAATCGCCGCCGCCCGGGAGATTTTGGCCGCCATGGGCTTGCGCGCCTTTGGCCCCCAGGTTATCGCCTGTCCCACCTGCGGTCGCACGGGCATCGACGTGGCGGAAATCGCCCAGCGGGTGGAAGCCCGGGTGGCCCACATAAAAAAGCCCCTGACCATTGCCGTCATGGGCTGTGAGGTAAACGGGCCGGGGGAAGCGCGGGAGGCCGACATCGGCATCGCCGGTGGCCGGGACAAAAAAGGCTTACTCTTCAAAAAAGGGCAAGTTATACAAAAGCTACCGGAATCAGAACTGGAGGACGCGCTGGTGGCGGCGTGTACGGCATCATAGCGCGGGACACGCATGTAATGATTTTCGGAGGCTTTACAGACGCAGTAAATCCACGTTATGCTCCCACCATCACCCCGGGTGAAAACACGCGTGCACCTTGAGGTTACAAATTTCGAGGAGGATAAAATTATGAAATGTGTAAATCATCTTTTACCAAAATGCGTGCTGACTATGTTTATGGCGGTTACACTGTTATGCGTAAGTGCCATAGCAGTTTATGCAACCCACATAATAGAGGCCGACCGGGACGTTGATGAATTGATGTCAATTGTACATGATTTAATTATTCAACGCGATAAAGCACACCCGTTAGGTTCTGCCTCCCGATTGCCAGAGAACCTACATTTTCACCCTTATTTTATTGATGTCATAACAAACTTTGGTACGGGTACGGTTTGTGAAACGACTGTGACGGGGAGAAGCCGAAATGAACTTCACTTTGATGATGTTATTGCAATGGGGTACGACCCCCGGCTTGCGTTGCTGGAGGAAATTGGCAACATATTACGAGAGGCGGCAACCCAACAAAATCGCATGATGGGTGTGGAAGCACCTAGTTCCATAATTGCTTCTTGGAGTGGCCCTAACCCACTGCAAACAGGATTTAGCGTCAGATTTGCTCGTGATGAATATCTAGTGTTCGTAGATATCATTCTCGACTTCATGGGCATACCCAGATATATGTTAAGAATTGGACCAAGTGGGAGATCGTTTTTTCTTGGTTTTGTGCCCCCATCTATATCCTACGAATCCGGCGTTGTGCTGTCTGATGAATATTGTCAGCCAGATAGCACAGAAGAAAATGAAGCCCGAAGCCCTACCGTTATTGATATGGGCAGGAGGATATCGTTTTTAAGGTTGGGAGCCGCTTCATTTGGTACGACGGTTACAGATGCTTCAGGGTCGCCACTAGGTGTTGTTGTTAACAGTGCTTTCAACCCAAGCACAGGTGCCGATGTGAGTCTTATCCGGCTTAACAGCAATGTTGTTGTATCGACTCTTATACCAGGAACCAACACACATCTCACTAATTTTGTAGGGCCTCTGCCTGGATTGGGTCAGTTACCTATTATTAATTTAAGGGGCTGTCTCGCCGGAGCGGCCCCTTATATTATCCTCCATATCACTACGTACAACGCTCGATTATCCATCCGCATTTTAAACTAGCGAGCAAACCCGCTGGTTCAGGGATTCCGGGGAAAAGGGTTTTCTGATATAGTCCACGGCACCCATGGCCCGTCCCTTGGCTTCGCTTTGGCTGTCGGTCAAGGCGGTGAGGAAGATGACGGGGATGTCTGTGGTTTGGGGGCTGGCCTTGAGCTCGGACAGCACCGCGTAGCCGTCCATCTCCGGCATTTCCACGTCCAGCAGGACTAAGTCCGGCGTTATTTTTTCGATGACCCGCAACATCTTCACGCCGGAGTCGAAGGTCAGTACTTTGTACGCACCGGTGAGGGCGTTGTTGGCCAGCACCAGGTTGCTCCGGTTGTCATCCACCAGAAAAATCGTTTTACGGGCAATACGCTCCATCACCCACCTCCTCGAAGCAATTCTTCCGCCGTCTGCCGGGCCAGCTTTGCGGCCTCGTCATAGTCGCCGGTCAACAAATAATCCGATATATCGTTTAACACCGTTTTAATACTCTTGTATGCAACTACCTTTTCCAATGTGTTGATGATTTCCGTGGCGGTTTCAATTTCATAGGCTTCACAGGCTTGGCATATGAGCTGGAACTGGCCATGCAAGGCCACGGCGTTTTTGTCCGTGGGCTTTTCCTCGGGCTCCTCCGGTAGCTTCAGCTCGTTGACAACCGCCCGCAAGGAGGTCATGAACCCGGGTGTTTTGTCCCGTATTACTTCAAAGTCACTGGCGCGCCCTGCGTTTTCCAGCTCTTCCGCCAATTCGGACAGCTCAACCTTCCCTATATTGTGCAACGCGCTTTTCATGGAATGGGTCTGGACGGTGTATATGCGTAAATCCCCTCCGTCAAAGGTGGCGTTGCGCATGATTGTGCGCAACACGCTCATGGCTTTTTCCACATCGCGCATAAAGGCTTTTATCAGGCGTTCGTTCATTTCCTTTCTGTCGGCTTGTATTACGGCACGGGTCGTCCTGGCCCGGGCGATGACCTCCGGCGGTTGCTTGTCGTAGATAAACTTAATCAGGAATACTTCCAGCTTTTCAATGTCAATGGGCTTGGTTATGAAGCCGGAGAAGCCCTTCACCGTATACATATCCTTCAAGTCGCTTAAAACGTTGGCGGTAAGGGCGACAATGGGCTGGTTGTAGCCCATTGCACGCATAATTTCCGTGGCCTCCACGCCGTCCATCTGGGGCATGGTATGGTCCATGAAGATAATATCGTATTCATTGCCCTCCTCCACCTTGGTGATGGCCGCCATCCCGCTGCTTACCGTCTCGGCGTCGATTTGATACATTTGCAAGAACCCTTTGGCCACATGCAGGTTGGATTCCACATCGTCCACCACCAGCACCCGCCCGTAGGGCATGGGCTCGCGGTATTTCTTGTCGGACTTCTTCACCATTTTCTTGGTGCCTTCCAGGTTTTGCAACCGGGTTGCGGTCTCCTTGCCCAGTATCTCCGCGCCCTGCCGCCTCTGGGGCAGGTGCAAGGTGAAGGTACTGCCCTTTTCCGGCTCGCTCTCCACGGAGATTTTCCCCTTCATCAGTTTGGCCAGCCGGTTGGCGATGCTCAAGCCCAGGCCACTGCCCTCCGTTGCCCGGTTGCGCTCCACGTTGAAGCGGGAAAATTCATCAAACAGGCATTCCACCTGCTCTGTGGTCATGCCCTGCCCCGTATCCCTTACGGAGAAGAGCATGGTAATATCGTCATTTTCGCCATACTCCACCGACACAGTCAGCGCGACGATGCCTTCCGTGGTGTATTTGAAGGCATTGGTGAGCAGATTGTTCATGATTTGCTTTATACGGATTTCGTCGCCCACAAGCCGTGCGGGTATGTTTTCATCCACATAGAGCTGGAAATCTATTTTCTTGGTATCACTGTAGATAAGGTTGAGCAGAACCACGTCAACAATCATACTGGCCGTCTGGTATATCCCCTCCACCACTTCCATTTTGCCCGCTTCAACCCTGGAGAGGTCGAGTATATCGTTGGTGATGGACAGTAGCATATTCGACGAGGTGTATATGCGCAAAAAGGCTTCTTCCACTTCAGGGGACTGGCCGTCCCTTTGCAAATGCATTTCCGCGATGCCCAAAACGGCATTCATGGGGGTACGGATTTCGTGGCTCATGTGGGAGAGGAATTTGGTCTTTGCCGCGCTGGCGTCCTTCTCCCTAATCAACGCCTCCTCCACCTTCTTGAACATTTCCTTTTGCTCGCGCAAATCCTGGACATAGGCGATGACAACTTCCTTGTCCCCAAGGCGCACGCGCTCCAGCTTCACCTGGCAGGGTATCTGGGTTTCCCCGTCCAGGGTCTGATGCATCCACTCCAAAGAGGTTTTCCCGTCGCGCAAGGCATCCCCTACGATTTTCGGCACCTTTTCCCTGGTAGGGGTGCCGCAGGGCTGATGCTCTGGGCACAGGTCAAAAAAGCGGTCGAGATAGTCCCGTTTATCCTTCAGCCCGAACATGGGGACTGCGGCGTAGTTTACGTCAATGCCCCGGCTATGCTCGTCGAAGATAGCGCAGAGAATGGGTGACGCGTCCAGCATGGCATTGAGCCTTTCGTCCATGGTGCGCATCAGTTCCTCGTTTTTGTATTGCTCGCGCAAATCCCGCATGAAATTCATCACATGGTACTCGTCGTGCCATTTGAAGCGAATTAAGGTGACGTCGCAGGGGATTTCGTGCCCGTCCAGGTCCTGGTGCAACATCTCCTTGCGGGCGTATCCCCGCTTTAACGCCTTGGCGAACAGGTCCTCGGCCAGCTTCATGGAATCCGTCCCGTCGGGCTGGAGCTTGGGCAGGAACTGGGTGAAGTTTTGCCTGTATATGTTTTTATCCTTCAGGCCAAAGAGCTCCACCGCGGCGTGGTTGCAGTCCAATACATTGTTAAACTTGTCGCAGATATTGGCCCCCATGGGCATGTTGTCTATTATGGTGGTAATCCGGGTGAGCTTTTGCCTTACATCGTTTAACTGGCGCAGGTTCGCTTCCAGGGAATTTTTCACATAGTATATACAGGCATTGCAATAGTTGATGCCCAGGATGATGGCCTTCGCCATTTCGCGGCAGGTTTTGTAGCCGCACACAGAGCAGTCTATGCTTTTATCGGCTTCTGTTTTCTTTGCCAGCACGCGCTCTAAGGTAATTTCCACCTCTGCGTGGGAGATGACGCGTTCCTCCGGGTCTGCCTTGGATTCGAATGTGCATAAAAAATCCTCCAGATGTAAATGCTGGAAGGTTTCGTTTAGCTGGGCAAGGCGGTCTGCCGGGTCCAGCAAGGTGCCGAATTTTCTTTTGCGCATGATGGTGGATTGGTAAGCGGTGAAATAGTCTATCCGGTTGGCCGCCTCTGTCCCCGTTCCCGACATACAGCCCGCAACGCAGTTCAACGCGTCTATCGTAACCTGAAAGGATTCGCCCGTGCTCGCTTGCTTGTCTACGACATGCTGGATGTGCCGGTAGCAATCATAGCCGTCTATCTGCATAACCGCGGCGTCTGCCCCCAGGTAGTATTCGATATTCTCCTTCAGTCCGCCCGGCTTGGGGAACATAGTACCCATGCCGTATTCCATTTCGTCCTCGCAAGGGGGGTACTTGTTCAAATCCACGGTTCCGATATGGGTCATGAGCTTTTTAAAGGTGACATTGTACTGGATAAGCCCCTTGCCCCGGCTGGAGTCGATTTCCACCTTCTTCGCCACGCAGGGGCTCAGGAAAACAAGGTCTTCTTCTATGTTCAGATATTTCTTCAGGTATATGGCAAGGCACATCATGGGGCTGTGTACCGGTATCAGGTTGGGTATCAAATCCGGCCGGTGCACTTCTATGTGCTGTACAATAGTGGGGCAGGGCGACGTAATTTTTATTACCGTATCGTTGCTTTGGATGTATTGGAGATATCCCCAGGTGGCGATATCCGCGCCGAAGCCCACCGAGTAGAAGCTTTTTACCCCCAGGCTTTTCAAATAACCGAAAATCTGTTTATATTCGTTGGGAAAATTCAAGTAAAAGGAGGGTGCCACCAGCACGGAAAAAACCTTGCCCCGCTTCAGCCCCGTCAAAAACGCGTATAAATCATCCTTATAATGCCGTACCCCGTGCACGCAGGTTTGCAAACAGGCTCCGCACAGTACGCATTTCTTTTCATCGACGTACACCCTGTATTTGCCATCCTCGCCCTCCAGGGCTACATTGGCTTCCAGCACAGGGCACTCGTGTATACATTTATTGCAGTTAATGCAATTCTTCTCATCCGTATAGATTAAATTCTTTTCGATTTTATTGGGATTCAATTGCTGCCTCCTAACCACACGCCTCCTACAGACCCATTAAAATTGTTGCGCCAAAGCCATCCTCGTTGCCTACCTCCTTCATCCAGTCCCGGTAATGGAGTGCCATTTTTTTGTCGCTACACAGCACATGGTTTTCCAGCCAATCCGCAATGACATCGCCAACCTCGACACTGATATCCCGGTTGGGGTCTGTCTCGATTTTTGCCTTCAGGGCGTTGACTTTTTCCATATATTCGGCATGTTGCCGCTTATGCTCCTGGATTTCCGGGTAGCCGGAATCTTCCATCAGCTTCAATTCATGAGAAAAATGCTGGAGGGTGTAGCTGACGAAAAAATTGATAACCGTCTCAATTTTTTCGCCCCGTTCCTTGAATTTTTGGCCGATTACATCCGTGACCATGGCAAAGATTTGCTCATGCTCGCTGTCCACCAATGCGTTGCCGGTCAGATACTTAGGACTCCATTCCATCGCCTACAACCCCTGATTCTTTCTGCCGTCTTTTCCAGCTCGCCAACAAGGTCCGTTTCTTTTCAATTTTCCACGATGATTCCATCATCGTTTATGTCCAAATATTTTTTATGTACGGAAGAAGCTCATTATACTATACCCTTGGCTTGCTCTGCCAGCATCTGCGCCTTGACGCACAGCTCCGCCGCCTTGAATGCGTGGGCCTGGGTCATGGCGTTTTCCGTACGGTTCAGGCAGTCCAGAATCAGCTGGCCGAAATAGGGGAAGCCTACCCGGCCCTCCACATCGATGTATTCCTCGCCTTTTGCGTTGGCGATGAATAGATGCCCGCCCCGGGCAACCCGGCCGATGTCCACATATTTGCGTAGCTCGATGAAGCCCTCCGTCCCCATGATGAACATGCGCCCGTCGCCCCAGCTCGAAAGGCCGTCGGGGGTGAACCAATCCACCCGGAAATACCCCGTGGCCCCATTGTCGCCCCGCAGGGTGCAATCGCCAAAGTCGTCCATCCCGGGATGGTGCCCGTTGGCATAATTTTCTATGTTGGCCGCCATAATTTCCGCGTCGGCGGCACCGGTATAGTACATAAATTGCTCTATTTGGTGGCTCCCGATATCGCACAAGATGCCGCCGTTTTGCTCCCGGCGGAAGAACCAGTCCGGCCTGCTCCCCGCGTTGAGGCGATGGGGCCCCAGGCCGATGGTCTGCACCACCTTCCCGATGGCTCCGTCCCGGATGAGCTCCCCGGCGAAAATCGCCGCCTCGCTGTGCAACCGCTCGGAGTAATAGACCGCGTACTTCTTCCCGGTTTTGTCCACCGCCGCCTTGGCATCCGCCAATTGCGCCAGGGTGGTCAGGGGTGCCTTGTCGGTGAAATAATCCTTCCCCGCTTCCATGACGCGTATCCCCAAGGCGCACCGCTCACCGGGGATACACGCCCCGGCCACCAGCTGTACTTCCCTGTCCGCCAGCACCTCCCCTTCACTGCGGGCGGCCTTCGCGCCGGGATACATCTTCATATAATGGGCCAGCTTCTTTTCGTCCGGGTCATAGAGCCACTTCAAGGTGGCCCCGGCCTCGATTAAACCGTTGCACTGGCCGCCGATATGCCCATGGTCCAGCCCCACAGCGGCAAAAATAAACTCCCCGGCCCCAACCACCGGGTTGGGCTTGCCTTGGGGAGCATAGCTCATGCCGTCTTTCATATATACCACATCCTACCTGTGCCCTACAGGAGTCGAACCTGTGACCTTTCGGTCCGGAGCCGAACGCGCTATCCTCTGCGCCAAGGGCACATAATAAAACTACCGCCCATTTTATCGGGCGGTGGGAGGGGTGTCAAGGCTCCGGCAGGAGCCCCGCGTCACCAAGGCGGGCAAGGTCGAATAGCTTTGCACGTGCATACCGGGCTTCTTGATTATACTCACCAGCAATTTACCCGCCTGTACGCCCAGGTCATGCACATCTATGCTGATGGTGGTCAGCGGCGGGTCGGTAAATTT
>WQSR01000022.1 GCA_009787785.1 Defluviitaleaceae bacterium | reverse complement strand
GCAAGCGGGAATGTTCCCGCGTCACTGGTGTTCGCTTCGCTCACAATCGCTCCGCGGGAAATTCCCGCGCATTCGTGGCGCACTGCGCCGCCGCTGGGCCCTTTCGGGCGAATTTCGTGTACAAGCGAGGACGGAAGCTTCCCACGGTTCATTTCATACAAAGTACTTGTCGGGCAGACGGTTTCCAATTTAATCGGCTATAATTTGTGATTGGGGAGAACGGGGATGAAGCGCGGATTACTGCTGGCAGTATTGTTGCTGACGTTGTGTGTAGGTTGTTCGCGTAGCACAGCGGAATATAGCGAAGTGCCCTTGAGCGTATCCGAAGATGATACGATTCCGGCGGATGACATCTATGCTGTGGCCTCCCCCGTAGAAGAACCCACTCCTGTTAAAACACCCGCGCCACCACCGCCCGAAATATCGCTTCCTTTTGATACAGTCGCAACGTTTTTGGCGCACACGCAGGATATGTTCGACCGCGATGGCGGTGCGTTGTGGGGCTTCCCCTTCCACGTGCCCATAATGGTGGTTGACCCTGTGACGCGGGATGCCATTGCCAATCGCGCCGACCCTGCGGGGTATCTGGCACCCTTCGGCGATGTGTTCTACGGCACGTTGCCGGAGGAGGTGCATGTGTGGGCGGTGGGCGTGGTTACGGCGTCCTCCTTCGGCGGCGAGGAATGGGTGATTATGTCTTGGCCCACGGTGCAATCCAGAAGCGCGGCGCATCGGCTGGGCCTTGCGGCGCATTACGCCATGCACTGGCATCAGCGATGTGCAGATTTTTTTGGCGGGTTTGTGGGGTTTGATAATAGCCATATGAACGAATTGGAAGCGCGCATGAGCATTCGTTTGGAGATGAACGCGCTGACAACGGCCTTCCGTGCCACGGGGGATGCCCGTAGGGCTTATGTGGCCGACGCGCTGGCCATCCGCGCCGAACGCAGGCGCGTTTTTGGCCATGCCGAGGACGAAAATCTTTTCTTGAATCTGGAAGGGCTGGCGCAGTTCACGGAAATGGCACTGCCCGCCACGTCAGCGACGGCACTCCGCGCACGGGTACTGCAAGAAATGGAAAGCATGGCGTATCAAATCCGCGATGTGGGTCTGGAGCGCATGTTTGGCTACTTCGTAGGCGCGATGTACGCATTTTTACTGAACGAAACCGACGCCCCCTGGGCGCGAAATGTACACAACCGCGCCGACTTGGGCTATATGCTAAAAGAAGCCATGGACATCAACGAACTGCCGCCCATCGAGACGGTGGATGTAACGCGCTTCGGCTATGCCGCCATTTCCCGCGAGGAACGCCAATGGGCGGACAACCGTATACAAATGCTGGCGCGACTGACAGGAATTTTCGTCAACCAGCCCACGTTAATTATATACGAAAGCGATTTAACCGCCGGTATTTCGGCCGGCTTTTCCGGGCATATGGTAAGCTTTGCGGAGTTCGGTTCGATTATCATCGGGGGCAGTGATTTAACCGGCAGTTTTGGCACGCTTAACTTACGCAGCGGCTATTGCCGCATAGACGCGGCGGATGCCACTCGCTTCTTCATGGTGCCGGCACAAAATCTGGAAATGGACGGCAACCGCATTACATCGCAATCCCTGTACGGCAACCGCCGCCATTCGTCTTGGACAATGTACCTGAACGAGGGTTATAGCATCATCGAATACGGGAATGGCTTCCGCGTTGTACACACAGGCTAACCCCGATTTTTCGGGGGCTTATTTTTTTTAGGATTAATATAAGCCTTGACAGATGTGCTTTTATACTATATATAGTAATATTACATACTATATTAAGTTAATCGTTGGCAATTTCTTTGGCAGATAGAAAACCACCAGCGAAAATGCCAATAAGTGGAGGGATTTTATGGGTTATGAAGCGGATGTCGCTATTGGAGCGATTGATGCAGGGGTAAGCAGAATCAAGGGATTATACACAAAATTCGCGCAGAAGCACGAAATTCCATATGGAATTATACAAGTGTCTTATGTGCTCAAACTTCACAACCCCGTTACGCAAAAGCAAATATCAGAAATATGTGAAATGCCAAAACAGAGCGTAAATGGCGTCATTAAACAACTCAAAGCCGATAAGCGCATCACGGTTACGGCCGGCAAGGGGGATAAGCGAGAGAAGGAAATACGCCTCACCCCGCTCGGTGAAAAATATATCCAAGAAACCCTCGACCCATTTTTTGCGCTAAACAAAAGGGTGGCGGACAGAATTGGCATGGATTTACTTAACCGATTATCCCAGGGGCTAGCCACATTAGGTGACACCCTGGAAATGGAAATGGAATTACAAGAAGTATCCGCTAAATGGGAGCATAAAATGAAGTCGATGGAAAAGCCTGCATTATAAAGGGGTTGTAATTGGGGAGGGGACAGTATGCAATATCGGGAAGACAAAAAATCGGGAATCAGCCTTTCCGCGCTGGGGCTTGGCTGTATGCGCTTTCCCCGCGATAAAGCGGAAACCGAACGCTTGATTTTAACCGCAATAGAAGGTGGTGTGAATTTCTTTGATACCGCTTATGCGTACCCAAACAGCGAGGCTACTTTAGGGGAAATTCTTGCAAAACATAATAAACGAAAAGATGTGTATATTGCTACCAAACTGCCCTATATTTTGTGCAAAAGCGCGGAGGATTTTGACAAGTTTTTCAACGAACAGCTCCGGCGGCTGCAAACAGATTATATTGATTACTACTTTATACACAGTTTGTCGGATTTTTCTGGGTGGGATACGCTGTGCAAAATGGGCATCAAGCAATGGATAGAAGAAAAAAGAAAGACCGGGAAAATCAAGCAAATAGGATTTTCCCATCACGGTACCTGTGATGATTTTTTGAAAATTTTGGACGCCTATGACTGGGGCTTCTGTATGATACAGTACAACTATTATGATGAAAACTATCAAGCGGGAAAAAAAGGTTTATTGGCCGCCGCCGAAAAAGATGTGCCCGTAATTGTAATGGAGCCCTTACTTGGAGGCAGACTTGCCACGGGCTTACCCAAACAAGCCGTTGACATTTTCAATAAAGCCGATGCTAACCGCACCCCCGCTGATTGGGCATTGCGGTGGCTTTGGAACCAAAGCGAAGTGACTGTGGTATTAAGTGGGATGAGTAGCAACCAAATTATGGCGCGCAATCTCCACTCAATGGATAACTTCAAACCGCTTTCAAGTGATGAACTGGCTGTGTATTCCGATGTTGTAAATATTTTCAAGAAATCGTACAAAGTAAATTGCACCGGCTGTAATTATTGCTTGCCTTGCCCAAAGGGCATAAATATCCCCGCTTGTTTTTCTGCGTACAATTCTAGTTATGCGCAAGGCTTTTTAACAGGATTACAACAGTATATGACAAGTACCACCGCCTTGACTTCAAAAACCCCGGCAAGTACCCGGCTTTGCAATCAATGTGGTAAATGCGAAAAGCTATGCCCACAGTACCTTCCCATTCGTAAAGACCTAAAAAAAGTATCACGCCGCTTTGAATCCCCGCCGCTCCGATTGTTGTGGGCCATTGGACGGCGCGTGATTATGCGATAAAAGAGGAAATAACAATGTTTACAAAACAAAACATGCACAAGGCTTTTTTACTTATAAGCGCGGCAGTAATTACCGCCGGAGCGATACTTATAATGAACTTGGGGGATTATTTTGATGCGCAAGGTTTTTTATCGTTCACAGTACAAAGTAATTTACTAACCGCAATCGCTTTTGTATTAATGGTAATTTTATATAATAGGGAGTGCAAGCTGAGGAGCTACATAGCATTTAGCGTTATGGTGAGTATTACCATCACAGGGCTGGTGTATAATTTGGTTCTTGTTCCAGCCGTTGAAGAAATACTCCCTATAACTTCAGACTTTCCAAACTTTTCTACACACTTTTTGTCGATGGTGCTTGCGTTGGGGAACTATTTTGTGTTTGAAAAGAAAGGGACTTTTACCTTTAGTCACATTATAGCCGGAGTAATTTTCCCAATAATTTATTGGATAGTATTTATTTCTATCGGTGAAATAATTAACTATTTCCCATATTTTTTCATGGAGCCTCAAGTGATAGGCTGGCCGATGGCTTTCGTTTGGTTTGGCATTATATTTATTGCCGTTTCCGTGCTGTCGCTTGCGCTGGTCTTTTTTGACAGGTGGCGCGGTAAAAAACAAAGCGGGCAATTAATGAACTAAATTATATTTTCGAGGGTATAGGTGGATTAATTAACCCCGGTGGGCTTGCCTCCAGCCGGTAGATGGGCCCGAAGGGGGAGAATTTTTCTTCATATTCGGTTACGATGTTGTTTTCGTCTGGGTTGGCGTGTAAATCCAGGGAGACATTGTGCATCTGCCACCGGTTTTGGCTCAGGCTTTCTATGGAAAATTCGAAAAGCAGGCGGTTGTCAGTTTTGAAATGTAGCTCCGGTATGCGCAGTGCTTCATATGTTTGTAAAAAATTCGTGTGGGTCAGGCGTCGCTTGGCCCATTTTTTTTTATTGGGCCACGGGTCGCAGAAATTAATATACAGGCGGGATATCGCACCGGGAGGGATGCACCGGGCCAGCTCGTTTACGTCCAGCAATAAAAAAGCCACCGAAAGTGGGCTTTCCCGGGCCAGCTGTGCGGCACGCCGGGCCGCGGCGGCCAGAATGGCGGATTCCCTTTCGACGGCTATGAAATTTATATCGGGGTTGCGCCGGGCGCATTCCGTGATGAAACGCCCCTTGCCGCAACCGATTTCCATGTGTATGGGTTGGCTGTTCCCAAAGTGCCGCTTTAGGTCAATGGCCTGTGCGGCATCGCTCTTTATTATCAGTGGATTATTTTCTAGCTCTGCCGGTGCCCATTTTTTCTTCCGTGCCCGCATAAAATTAGATATCTTCGGTTTCTACGGACATACTAATCATATCGCTGTACCAAATCAGGGCATCCCGGTAGGCAATGTGAATGGCTTCCACGGAAATATGCCGCATCAACGCCACGCGGGAAATCTCCGCCCACGCGCCATGCTCATAAGTAAGGACAAACTGGAGCACCTCGTAGTGCCCGCCCTTGCGGTCCACCAGGGCTTCGTAGATGGCGGCGGGAACGAACACCATGCCCAGCGCGTCCTTTATCGGGACGGAAAGCACCACATCCAGCACGGAGAAGAGCCCCATCAGGAACAAGTTCTCGTTGGCCATGGCCATTTCAAAGTGCTGACCCATATTTTCGCAAAACTTGGCGCGGAGCAAAGAAATCCGGGTGACTTCCGATGGATTGTCGGCGCACAGGGCGTTGGTTACGGCGGCGGCCACCCATTTTCTGATTTCGCGCTGGCCCAGCATGGCGGCGGCCTGGTTCAGGTTCTTGATTTCGGTGCGTGCACTGGAGGCGGTGTTCACCAGCTTCATGAACTGCACCGCCAAGGCCATATCCTGCCGCACCGTACGGGTGAATGTCTGGAAATCGAAGTCCTCTTTGTTCACGATATTCAACAGCTGGATATAGTTCACCTTCAAGGGGGTGAGGGCGTTTTGTATGGCTGAGGTGGGGATGTGCACTTTGTAGAAAGGCCCGTCAAACAAATTGATGCTGGAATGCTTTATCATGTCAAAAATGGGCTGTTCTTCGATATCGGTGGCCACCACCGTGGTTTTCGGAAATTCCTTTTGTACGATACGCGCATGGCTCACCAGATGGCTGGCCGGGAGGCGCAGGAAGACATAGCTGACATAAGGGGCAAAATCCCTGATTTCTTCAAGGTTGTTTTGATAAATAATGGTGAAGCGGAAGCCCATATTGGTAAAGTGCTTCATACGCTCAAGTACCGTGGGCTCGGGCAGTACGCGCTTGTCCAAAATGAAGACAATTTTATCGGGGTCGTCGTTGATGTCCGCTTCCAGGTCAGTCATGAGCAATATTTGCGTGATGGGGACAAAGAGGGGCTTGTTCTGGGTGAGGGCGTCCATGCCCACCGCGTTGATAAAGTCAAAAAAGGGGGAGTTCATCGCCCGGTCCAGCGGGTTGGATTTAACGGATTCCAGGATGGCGTTCCCGTATTGATAGGATAAATAATAGCCCTCAACAATCATACCGCTGGTGAATAACGGCTTGGGTACAAGTAAGAATTGCATAGAATCGCTCCTCCGTCTATCGGGGCATTTTGCGTATTATAACCCATGCGATGAATAGAAACAACTATTTTTCAATTTTATCCAGCAGAAACTTAATGGGCTTGCCGGAGGGGCGATTTACGCGGTTTAAGCGGAAAAGGCAGTGTCTGTCGCCTTGCTTGAGGAGGTTCATGCCCTCCTGGCACGAAAGGCTGGCCACGAAGCCCAGCTCCTCCAGCACCTCCCGTGAGCCCTTGCTGATGACCCCCAGGGGATAGGTAAAGGTAGTGGGCGTAAAACCGATTTCTTCGTGGCAACGCTTTTGCAATGTATGCAAATCTTCATACAGCCGGTTGTAATAGGCGTCGGCGCATTCATTGCGCCGTATGCCCGCGCCGTTTCGGCCGTGCAGATTGTACCCGTGGCTTTGGATTTCGCACCAGCCGGAATCGTGCATGATTTTTATTTCACCCCAGGTTAAATTTGGATATTTGGCCTTCGGGTGCTTTTCCCGCTCCAGGGTATATTTATCGGCGGCCTCCCCGATAACGGAAAACACCGCCTTCATTTTATACCGCTCCAACAGGGGCAATACATAGTCAAAATCCCCCACGTTCCCGTCGTCGAAGGTCAGGACGATGGGCTTCTTGGGCAATTTTTTCCCGCTTTGCACAAAATCAATTAAATCCGCCATCACCACAGTTTTGTAGCCATTGTCCTTGAGGTAATGCAAATCCGCCTCCAGCTCTGCGGGGGTGATGCCATATTTACCCAGATATTTCTGCTTTTCCGTCACCAGATGGTACATGATGATGGGCACCTCGGCCTCCTTTTCCCGCCAGAAGAACACGGCGGTGTCGTCCAGGTCGCCGTCGTCGGCTTTAATTTCCAAGGCAAAAAAAATACACATCAAGCCCAAAGCCAGCGATGTGCACAATACATACAATGTTTTTTTCATTTCGGCATACAGTCCCTTCAAATGTGATACATTTTCGTGGATATAGTATGCCGCCCGGGAATAAAATCAATCAGCCATGTTTTGGTGTTTTTTCTTCACGCGGATGTCCTCGCCAAAAAATTTAAGCATTTTATAAAACCCTTTAAGCCGCGAAACGATGCGCTCGGTGTATTGCTCCTCCAACTCGTCCGTGGTCAGGTTGGTGGAAATCACCGTGGAACGCCCGTCCAGCAAGCGTTGGTTAATCACGTCGAAGAGGGCCGAGTCGGTGACAATGGTGGAAAATTCCGCGCCCAGGTCATCCAAAATTAACAAATCCGCCTCCGCAACCGCGTCCAGCTGCCCTTCCACCTCTTCCGTGCCGTCGCGGCTAAACTGCTGTGTCTGCACCCATTTGAACAAACGCGGCGCGGTGACATACAGCACCGTATGCCCCGCATCCAGCAACGCCTTGGCAATGCAATGGCACACAAAGGTTTTCCCCAGCCCCGTTGTGCCGTAGAAAAGCAAATTCTCCGTGCCCGGCTTGAAGGATTTTACGAACCGCTCCGCGATTTTTCGCACGGCCTTCATGTTGTCCCGTGGGGACAGACCCTCGTTTTCAATTTTCTCCTGGCTGAAATGGTTTATCTTGAACGTGGCGAAGTTTTCCCTGGCCAGTACGTCCCGTACATTGGAAAGGGCGTAGCCCTGGTCAATCAGCCGTTGCTTCAAGCAATTGCATCGCTGGGCCCGGGTTGTATCTACATCCAAAAATCCCGTGTCGGCACAGCGGTTGCAACGATATACATCCGTCAAATAATCTGTGGGTATGCCCTTGGCGGCAAGGAGCTCGGATTTTTCCCGGTTCAGCGCGTCATAGTCGGCACGGGCTTGCGCTGGGCTGGCCTTCCCCGTAAGGGCCATTTTGGCCAGCTTCAGGCCGATGCCCGTCATCTCCCGGTCGATTTCTTTCACCCGGGGCAAATTTTCATACAGGGCCTGTTGCCGCCTCTCGCGCAAATGGTACGCCTCGTTTCGGGCGTATTCATACTCCCGCATAATTTCCCTGTACGCCGTTGTGTGTCCCATCATTTATCCCTGCAATTCTTTTAGTATATAGGCTTCGCGTTCCATTCGCTCAAAGGAGGCGTTGTCGTTCTTACGCTGGGTAAAGTTGGCAAAGCGGGTGGACTTGGGCTTGACGATACGCGCCGGGGTTTTCATGTCTTCCTTTGACTTGGAAAATTCCGCGTCGGCGGCGTGTACCCCGTCCATGGTGGTTATCCCCGCCTTGTGCCAGGAGGCGATAATTTTATCCACATAGGTGAATTTCGGCTTGCCGATTTGCACCCCGGCGCGGTCGCAAGCCTCCATGATGAGCGTGAGGGGCATGGCCCAATCCTTGCGCCATTTCTCTATGTATTTTTTCTGGGTGGGGGTGGCTATACAGCCGGTTTGGCCCATGGCCTGCAAAACAGCGCGGTACACACCGTCGAAGGTCTGGATATATTCCCGGGCCTTTTCCACGGTATTGATGCCGCGGTCAGCCCAGTCCAGGGCGCATTTTTCAATGTAGCGTAAATCCCGGTGGTCGTTTTCGGCACAGTAGGTAAGCAACAAATCCAGTACATCCACCGGCAGACGCAACCAGTCATAGAAGCCGAAGAGCAGATTCATGTCATGGTAGGTCAACAGCTTGCCCAGTGCCTGCTCCGCACGGGTGAACAATTGCTCCACCTCTTTGCTCCTTTCCTTGAACAAAGTCAGCTCCTCCACGGCGTATTGGGGGCGTTCGTTGGCCAGGGCCTTTTGGGGTGGCGGCGGGCTGTGGGCATTCCCCTTCCCCCATTGCTCTGGGGGGAGGAACAGAATGGACATATCCGGCGCGCTTCCCTCAATTGAAATAATGCCCACCTCCTCCCAGTGCCGCCATGCGTTGTGCACGTCAGACTCCAGGACATTGAAGTGGGCCGCAAGGGCTTGCAGGGTTATGGCCTCACCTTCGGCCAAGCGGCGAAGGCTGTATAGGTAAATTAGTGCGTATACCGGCGGACAGGTATTCATATAATTATCAATAAAAGGACAGGGAATGGCTACAACCGGACTCTCGTATCCCATTCTTATTCGTATCGCGCCCATGGATGTCGCCGCCCCTTGCAATAGAAAATTATAGTAATCATACGCGAAAAGGACGGGCTTGAACACGGTTTTTTATCAACAAAACCAGTGGATAATGTGAATAACCCTGTGGATAACGCCCAGTGCCTGTGGTGTTTGATTTTATCGCATTTTGCGGCTTGTTGAAATCCTGTCAAGGAAAACTTATGCACACCGGTGCGATGTTTTAATCGGTTATACCATGAAAAAAGCCCGATATATCAAGGTTTCTTAAAAGAGCCTTGACTTTACGGGCTTTGCGGGCAACCACGATTTGTGTCACAACATGAAAATAAATAGAATTTTTGCTTTTTTCCAATTCTGTGGATAATGTGGATAACTCTGTTTATAACAAACGTTCGCCAACCAAATGGGACTCTCCCGCCCCCATAGTAATCAACAGGTCGCCTTGGACAATCGTTGCGCGCAAAAATTGCTCTGCCGTGTAAAAATCATCGAAACATTTCACGTCTTTTCCATTTTCGCGCAAGCGTTCGCCCAACATGACCGACGTTACGTTTGGGTCGAAGGGCTCCCGTGCGGCATATATGGGTAAAAGCAAAATAATATCCGCGTCGCCAAAGGCCGTGGCAAATTCATTCATTAAATCCCGGGTACGCGAATATAAATGAGGTTGGAACAAGCAAAAAACGCGCCCCTTGTGCCCTTGGCGGGCGGCGGCCAAACAGGCGCGGACCTCTGTGGGGTGATGGGCATAATCGTCGATGATATCCGCGCCATTGAACGTACCTTTGTATTCAAAACGCCGTTTAACGCCCTGGGCCTCCTCCAGGCCCCGCGTGATTTTTTCGGTTGTAACCCCCAAAAGCTCCGCCAAGGCGAAGCAAGCCAGCGCGTTTGCAATATTATACGCTCCATGTAAGGGCAAATTGACCCGCGCCAGGCGTTGGCCCGTGCGCATGACGTCGAAGGAGGGCTTGCCGTCGGCATGAAATACAATATTTTCCGGGTAATATTCTCCGCCACAGCCAAAGGAAATCACGCGGCAGGGCAACCCCTGGACGATGCGGTCATACCCCCGGGTTTCCGCGTTAATGACCAATGCCCCCTCCGGCGCGATATTGCGCGCAAACCGGGCGAAGGAATCAATCAGCCCGTCCATGCCGCCGTAGAAATCAATGTGGTCGGCGTCGATATTCAATATCGCCCCGATGTACGAATGCCAGTGCAGGAAGCTGTTGCTGTATTCACAGGCTTCCAATATGAAGCAAGGGGATTTGCCCACGCGGAAATTTGCCCCATTGCCCATAACCCCGCCCATGTTCATGGTGGGGTCCAGCCCGCCTTCTACGGCCACACCCGTGAGCAAGGCCGTGGTCGTGGTTTTTCCGTGACTGCCCGCCACGCACACCACCCGGCTGTAGCCCCGGAGAATAGCCTCCAGCAATTCCGCCCGTACCATCATGGGGATGCCCCATTTTCGCGTTGCTATATATTCGGGATTGTCGGGGCGGATGGCCGCCGTGTACACCACCAAATCATACGCCTCTTGGATATTTTCACCTGCGTTGGGGATTTTTACGTCCATACCCAGTTTTTTTAGCCGGTCGGTGACGGCTGAGGCTTTGTTATCCGAGCCGCTTACCCGGTAGCCGTCCTGAGATAAAATTTCCGCCAGGCCGCTCATACTACTGCCGCCGATGCCGATGAAGTGTATATTTTCCGCGTTACCCAAGTCGATTTTGTGCATAACTCCACTCCCTGGCAAAAATTTTGTAGAAATGTATTTTTTTATGGTATAATAAACTAAGTTTCTTAAATTATATACGGGGGGGCGTGAAAAATTTGCGGAAAAAAGAAATGATTGCCATGTTACTGGCTGGGGGACAGGGCAGCCGGCTGGGGGTACTCACCGCAACGGAAGCGAAACCGGGCGTATTATTTGGCGGGAAGTATCGCATTATTGACTTTCCCATGTCCAACTGCATCAACTCCGGTGTAGACACGGTGGGGGTACTTACACAATACCAGCCCTTGAAGCTTAACCAGCACATAGGCATCGGCATACCCTGGGACTTGGACCGCCGCTCCGGGGGCGTTACCATTCTTTCCCCCCATATGAAATCCGAGCACGGCGCGTGGTATACCGGCACAGCCAACGCCATCTATCAAAACATCGAATATATCGAACAATACAATCCCGACTATGTCCTCGTCCTGGGTGGCGACCACATCTACAAAATGGACTATTCCAAAATGCTGGACTTCCACAAGAGAAATAAAGCCGACGTCACCATTGCCGCGCTGGAGGTTCCCTGGGAGGAAGCCTCCCGCTTCGGCCTGATGAACGTCCACGCCGACCAGCGCATCCACGAATTTGAAGAAAAACCCCCCAACCCCAAAAGTAATTTAGCCAATATGGGCATCTACATTTTTAACTGGGATGTCCTGCGCGACGCACTGGAGCGCGACAACCTGGTGCACCCCGATTCCGATTTTGGTATGCATGTGTTGCCCATGCTACTGGCCGACGGAATGCGCATGTTTGCCTATCCCTTCAGCGACTACTGGCGCGACGTGGGCACCATCGAGTCCTATTGGGAAGCCAATATGGACCTCATCCGAACGGTTCCCGAATTTAATCTGTACGAAGAATTTAATAAAATCTATACCGACGCGGACTACCAGCCCCCTATTTTTACCGGGCCCAGAGCGGTGATTCAGGGCACGATTCTCTCGGAAGGCTGTGAGGTGCTGGGGCAAGTCACGGGCTCGGTGCTGGGGCCCAGGGTCATCGTGGAGGAAGGCGCGTCGGTGAAGGATTCCATTATCCTTGAAAACGGCTATATCGGGAAAAATTCCGTGCTGGAGCGTTGCATTGTGGATATCAACTGCACCGTGGGCGATGGAGTGGTTATCGGTTGCGGCGGCGGCGGGAACATCCCCAACGAACTGCGCCCCAAGATTTACAATACGGGCATCACCGTCCTTGGGGAAAATTCCATTGTCCCCGACGGCGTGCGCATCGGGCAAAACTGCGTTATCCACGGAGAGACCCTCCCCGCCGACTACCCGGACAAATTGCTTTCCAGCGGCAAGAGTATCCTGCGGGAGCAAAAAAACAACGAGAAGGGGGCGAAGGCATGAAGGCCGTAGGTATCATTTTAGCCGGGGGCGGCTACGAGCGGTTGGGCGAGCTGACCAATTACCGCACCACTTCGGCCATACCCGTGGGCAGTTGTTATCGCGCCATCGACTTTCCCCTGAGCAACATGACCAATTCGGGCATTAAAAAGGTAGCCATCATCACCCAGAACAATTCGCGCTCCTTGCACGACCACCTATCCAGCCCCAAGTGGTGGGATTTGGGCAGTAAGCAGGGCGGTATGTTCGTCCTGTCTCCCTTCCTGGCCGGGAGTGATTCCGGCTGGTTCAAGGGCACGGCGGATTCCATCTACCAGAATCTGACGTTTTTGCGGCGCAGTAATGAGCCCTATGTGGTCATTTCCTCGGGCAATTGCGTGTACAAAATGGATTTCAACGATGTGATTGCCTACCACGAGCGCAAAAATGCGGAAATCACCATTGCCTACCGCCGCGTGCCGGACAGCGAGGACATCAGAAACTATGGCGTGCTGGAATTGGACGAAAACGAACGCCTGACCGACCTGGAGGAAAAACCGCTGGACCCCCAATCCGATTTGGCCAGCATTGGCGTGTATGTTATCAAGCGCGAGCTGTTGATTAACCTGCTGGAGACTATCTCTAATGAAGGCCGCCACAATTTGGTGCGCGACATTTTTTCCCGCTATCGCAAGCGGCTCATGATTTACGGGTACAAGTTTGACGGTTACTGGCGCAATTTAAGCAGTATTTCGTCTTATTACGATTGTAACATGGATTTTCTTAAACGTGACATACGGGCTTTGTTGGCCATCGACCACCCCTATATCAAGACCAAGCCCAAGGACGAACCCCCGGCAAAATTCAACGCCCGCGCCGTAGTTACCAACTGCCTGGTAGGCAGTGGCGCGATACTGGACGGCGTGGCGGACAGCAGTGTTATTTTCCGCAAGGTGTATACCGGAGAGGGTTCGCAGGTACGTAATTCCATCATCATGGAAGGGACGCGCATAAGAGAGGGATGCGTGGTTGAGTATGCCATTTTGGACAAGGAAGTGGTGCTGAGCCCGTGGACTTCTGTTATTGGTACACCGGATGAACCCATTATCATTCCCAAAGGCACCGTAAAATAAATCTATTATACAAAAGGGGGCAGAACCATGGAAATTACAGATGTGCGCGTACGCCGGTTGAACACGACCAACACACAAACCAACAAAATGCGCGCGGTGGTTTCTATCACACTGGAACACGAATTCGTAATTCATGACATCAAGGTGATTCAGGGGACAGAAAAGCTTTTCATTGCCATGCCCAGCCGCAAGATGGATGACGGAACCTATCAGGACATCGCCCACCCGATAAAAGCGGGGTTCAGGGAAAAAATTCAAACCGCCATACTCGCCAGGTACGAAGAAGCACTGGCCAACAGCGCGGAGGAAAGTGCCAACACTTCAGAAACACCGGAACCAGAAACACAAACACCGGAAGCACAAACACCAACCGAAGCATAATATCTATACCACGCCATTTTCAATGCTTGGGGCTACCCTGAAACGTATAGCCAATATCCGGCCATACATAGGGGTAGCCCCGTTTTATTCGGCTATAATTTAATTTGCTATGGCATTGTTGTTTGCGGGCTGTAATAAAATTGTGATAAGATATTGGGTGGAAAAATAATTTGAGGTGAGCGGCACATGCGCAAGGAATTTCAAATTGTCATCGACTCCACTGCGGACCTTCGCCCCGAGTGGGCACAGGAGTGGGGAATCCACACTGTCATCCCCTATATTGTCACCGTTGACGGCAAGGATTATTTCAATTATCTGGACGGCAGGGATATTAGTACAAAGGATTTTTATAATTTGTTGCGGAGCGGGAAAACCGGCTCCACCACGCAGATTACGGCTTTCCGCTACATTGAAGCGTGGGAGCCTTTGTTAAAAAGCGGGCAGGATATTTTATATCTGTGCTTGTCCGGCGCGTTGAGCAAGAGCTATGAGCAAAGCCTGCTTGCCGTGGCGGAAATGGGCAAAAGATATCCCGAGCGTAAAGTAATTTCACTTGATACGAAATCCGCGTCCTTGGGGCAGGGCTTGCTGGTGTATTACGCCGTCTGTGCCCAGCGCGAGGGCAAGACACTGGAGGAAACGGCCACTTACGTCGAAGGCTTAGTCCCCCGCCTTTTCCACTGGATTATGGCGGACGATTTGCACCATTTGCGGCGGGGCGGACGCGTTTCGGGCGCGGCGGCTTTTGTGGGGTCGATGCTGAAAATAAAGCCCATGCTCACCGTGGTGGCCGACGGACGGATTGTGCCGATTCATAAGGTACGCGGGCACGAGAAAGCCATTGAATACATTTTGAGCCGCATGGAAGTGCACAAAATGGAGGAACAGCTAGTGGGTATCGTCCACAGCGACGCGCCGGAGCTGGCTGACCAATTGAAGGAAAAAATCACGGCGAAATATGGCAACCTGGAATTTCTTGTAAACAGCATCGGCCCGGTTATCGGCGCGCATACGGGCCCCGGCACCGTGGCGGCGGTTTTTCTGGGCGACGAGAGATTAAAAGGAGTTTAAACCCATGCGTAGGCTACGTAGAGCAAAAAAAGTGAAAACGGAAAAAATCACCATCAATTTGACGCCTACCGAGGTGGGTCAAATTGACTACCTCGTGGAGCGGGGATTGTATACCAACCGCTCCGATTTTATCCGGCTTGCCATCCGCAAGCAGGCCGACTCCCACACCGGGGACATCAACCAATTCCTGGCCCCGGCAGTGCCGGAAACGGACGGAATGCGCTATTTTGGCGGGCTGGGTATTTTCCGGCTTACCCATGTCTATGTAGAAAACCTGATTACCTTCAACGCCAAAGTTCATATCCGTGTGGTGGGCGCGCTGACCATTGACAAGGCCATCACCCGCGAGCAATTGTCCCAAGTGGTGGCCAGCATCAAGGTTCATGGGAAAACCTTCGCCGAGGACGAGGTTAAACAATTTTTGAGGGAATAAAACTACGCTCCGTTAAAAAAGCCACGCAGATTGGAGATTTATGGGGAAAGTAATCTTAGTTTGCGGGAAAATCGGCTCTGGCAAGACCACTTACGCCCACAAACTTGCGGCGGAATTGGGAGCCGTCATTTTTTCCCATGATGAAATCATCCTCGGCTTGTTTGGGGCCTCGCTATATGAAAATGACCGGGAGCGGTTTCACCAATACGCGGGCTGGGTCGAGGCATATGTAAAGCGCAAATCGGGAGAGGCCGCAAAAGCCGGTGCCACCGTTATCTGCGCAAATGGCTTTTGGTCCCGGGCAGAGCGCGACGCCCTGCGAAAATACTATGCCGCCATGGGGGTAGCGTGCGCCCTTCATTACATAGACACGCCGGAGGAACAGCGGCGCGAATACATCAAAAAACGCAACAATGACATCCGAAACGGTTCACTGGGCTATATCATCACAGACGAAAATGACATCAACCACTTTTTCGAGGCTCCCGAAGACGATGAAATAGATGATGGGGAAAAGCCATGTCACAAATAAACATCACAAATCTAACCTTTGCATATGAAGGTAGCCACGACAACATATTTGAAAACGTGAGTTTCCAAATTGATACCGATTGGAAATTGGGGTTCACGGGCAGAAACGGCAGGGGCAAAACCACTTTCTTGCATTTGCTTTTGGGCAAATATGAATACAGCGGGAGCATCGCAACTTCGGTTCAATTTCAATATTTTCCCCACCATGTAGCTGACAAAACCGCCGACACACAGACGGTCATCCATGATATCGCGCCGGCAAGCCATGGGTGGGAAGTGGCGCGGGAATTATCTCTTTTGGAGGTGGCGGATGATGTACTGACACGCCCCTTTGAAACACTGTCCAACGGTGAGCAAACCAAGGTGCTTCTCGCGGCATTGTTTTTGAATGAGCATAATTTTTTACTCATTGACGAGCCCACCAACCATCTGGATATAAACGGCAGGGCTATTGTCAGCCGCTATCTTAATGGCAAGTCCGGGTACATTTTGGTTTCCCATGACAGAGCATTCCTGGATGGTTGCGTAGACCATATACTGTCTATCAACCGGGCGAATATCGAAGTACAGCGCGGTAATTTTTCCTCGTGGTGGGAAAATAAAAAACGCGCCGACGAATTTGAACTGGCCGAAAACCAGCGTTTGAAAAAGGAAATCAAACGGCTGAAAAAAGCCGCAAGGCAAAGTGCTCACTGGGCGGACAAGGTTGAAGCCACGAAAATGGGAAAAGGTGCCGCCGCTATGCGCAAAAAAGGCCATGCCGGTGCCGGCTCGAAGGAATATAGTGCCGAACAATCCCGCCGTATGCAACAACGGCGAAAAAACCTTGAACGCCGGCAACAATCATCCATCGAGGATAAATCCAAACTGCTGAAAAACATTGAGCGTTCAGATGTTTTGAAAATTTCTCAGTTAGACTATCACAAGCACAAGCTCCTTTCCCTGGCCGGTATTAAAATTTCATATGGTGACAAGGCTGTATGTGAAAACATCAGCTTCACCATTGAAAAAGGCGACCGCTGTGCCCTGCAAGGAAAAAACGGCTCCGGCAAAACCAGTATACTAAAATTAATTTGCGGCGAAAGCCTTTCCTTTTCCGGCGATTTGGACATAGGTGCCGGCTTGAAAATTTCCTATGTTTCGCAAGACACCTCCAACCTGAGCGGAAACCTCACTGATTACGCATTACAGCATGATATTGACGAGAGCTTGTTTAAGGCGATACTGAGAAAACTGGATTTTTCAAGGGTGCAATTTGAAAAATCCATTGAGACTTTCAGCGGCGGGCAAAAGAAAAAGGTGCTTATCGCAAAGAGCCTTTGCGATAAGGCACACCTGCTTGTATGGGATGAACCCCTCAATTTCATTGATGTGCTTTCCCGGATGCAAATTGAAAAGCTACTGCTGGAATACGCGCCAACCATTTTATTTGTTGAACATGACAGCACCTTTAACGAAAGGATTTCTACGAAATTAATTGTTTTATAGGGCCGCCAATACTCCAAAAGTTTTTGTAAAACACCTAAGTCTGAAATGGTTTTAAGCGTAAGTTCGTTACAAGAGATGGCTGATGAATGCAGAAAAGCCCCCTCAACTAGGCAGGATACCTGCCGGAGGGAGCTTTTCTTATAATAAGGGGGGAAGAAGGCTATTTTACAAGCGCATACCGCCATTCACGCTTAGGGTCTGGCCGGTGATGTAGATGGATTCGTCCCCGGCGAGGAACAGGGCGGCGTTGGCGATTTCCTCGGGCTCGCCCAGGCGGCCCAGCATGGTTTGGGAGGCAAATTTGTCCAGCAGGTCTTGGGGCACGGTCTTTAGGATGTCGGTCATGATATAGCCCGGCGCGATGGCGTTGGTGCGCACGTTGCCGCCCTTCATGGCAAATTCCTTGGCCCAGGTCTTGGTCAGGCCGAAGATAGCCGACTTGGTGGCGGCGTAGTTGGCCTGGCCGATGTTGCCGTATTCCCCCACCACAGAGGAAATATTGATAATGGAACCGCTCCCGGCGGCTTGCATAAAGGGGCCGATGTGGCGGGTGAGATAAAAGATGCCGTTCAGGTTCACGTCAATGACCTGGTTCCATTGGGCGTCGGTCATTTTCCGGGTGAGGGCGTCCTGGGTGATGCCCGCGTTGTTCACCAGGATGTCAATTTTGGGGTGCTTGCTTGTGGCGTAGTCAAAAAATGCCTTGCACGCGCCGGAATCGCTTACGTCCAGCTTGTAGAACGCCACATTGGGGTCGCTGAAGCCCGGTTCGTTCATGTCACAGGCGATAACCTGCGCGCCTTCCCTGGCAAACAGCTGCGCGATACACGCGCCGATGCCCTTCGCGCCGCCGGTAACAACGGCGACTTTATCCTTTAACCGCATACTATTTTTCCTCCTTTATTTAGCTACATTTCTCACCACTACCGCCGTGCCCATGCCGCCGCCCGCGCACAGGGACGCGAGGCCATACGTCAGGCCGGTGCGGATAAGGCCGTGAACCAGCGTGACCAGAATCCGGTTGCCGCTGGCTCCGATGGGGTGTCCCAAAGCGATGGCACCGCCGCCTACATTGGTCTTGGCGGTGATTTCCTCCCGGGAGAGGCCATGCGCCTCGGATAGACCGTGGACTACGCCCAAGGCTTGTGCCGCGAAGGCTTCGTTAAGCTCCAGCAAATCCATGTCCTGTAAAGTCAGCCCTGTTTTCGCCAGGGCTTTTTTCACCGCCGGGACGGGCCCAAGGCCCATAATGGCCGGGTCGATGCCCGCTTGGGCATAGCCAAGGATTTCCGCAAGGGGGGTGAGGTTATATTTTTTCACCGCGTCCTCGCCGGCGATGAGGGTCATGCTGGCACCGTCGTTGATGCCCGAGGCATTCCCCGCCGTCACCGTGCCGTCCTTTTTGAAGGCGGGGCGCAAAGCGGCCATTTTCTCGGCATTGGTGGCGCGGTTGGGGTATTCGTCCTTGTCGAAAACAATTTCCGTCCGCCCGGCCTTCACGGTGAGGGGTAGGATTTCCCTGACGAAATGCCCCGCGTCCACGGCGGCGATGGCCTTGCGCTGGGATTCCAGCGCGTAGGCGTCCTGGGCCTCCCGGGTGATGGCGTATCTCTCGGCCACATTTTCCGCGGTGATGCCCATGTGGTAATTTTCAAAGGCGTCGGTGAGGGCGTCGTATACCATGTGGTCGGTAGCGGTAAAGTCCCCCAGCTTGTTGCCGTTTCGCACCTTACCCGGCAGGATGAAGGGCGCGCCGCTCATGGACTCCACCCCCCCGGCCAGAATCAAATCGGCTTGTCCTGCCTGAATCGCGCTGGCCGCGTTCATTACCGCCTTCATGCCGCTACAGCACACATGGTTCACAGCATAGGCGGGCACGTCATGGGACACACCGCCCTTTACCGCCACCTGCCGCGCTATCCCCTGCCCCACCCCGGCGGACAAAATATTGCCCACAATGACTTCATCCAAGGCGTCGGGGGCGATATTGGTTTCCTCCAGGATGGCCTTCACCACGGCCGCGCCCAAGGTGGAGGGGTGCATGTCCTTCAGCGTCCCTAGGAAGCTTCCGATTGCCGTCCGCTTGGCGGCGGCGATAAATACCTTTTTCATATGACCAACCCTTCCAGCTCCGCGTTGGCGAAGCCTATAATTAAGCTGGCGAACAGCGCGGGGCGTTCGTACATGGTGGCATGTCCCGTGCCGGGCAACAGCACCAAATCCGCGCCCTTTATATAATCGCGTAGCTTGCACATCTCGTATGCCGGGGTGATGCTGTCGCATTCACTGGCCACCAGCAAGGTCTTCGCCGTGATTTTATCCAATTGGCCTTGGGCATCGTAGCTGTCCATGCTTGCGGTAAGCCGCTCGATGGCGTCCATCCATTCCCGGTTTGTAAACACCTGGCCGGTAAGAAACTCCCGCCGCGCCTTCACCCAATCCGGTCTGGCATTGTAAAATTCCTGGGAATAGATGATGGGGATGGTGGTGTAGTAAAACTGCGCCGGGTCCTGCGCGCTCATAACCCAGCCCTTACCCAGCTCCGTCAGCCACGCGCCGGTTTTCGCCAGCGCGTTGCATACGATTAAACGATGAACCAAAGCGGGATACTCCGAAGCAAATTTGAGTGCCACATTGCCGCCGTAGGATATACCGGCGATGGCGGCCCTTTCGAGACCCAGATGGTCATAGAGGGCCTTTAACACTTCCACCTGCAAGGCAACGCCATAGGCATCCTCGCTGTGCTTGTCCGACTGCCCCTGGTCAAGGAAGTCCAGCAGAATAAGCCTGTTGCCGGCACTTAACGGTGCAATGAAGGCTTGCCAGCTAAGGGTGGACATCATGATGCCATTGAGCAAAATCAGCGGCGCGCCCTCGCCGTGGGTCTCGTAATATATTTTTTTTCCCTTATATTCGAAGTTTGCCATGTCATTCTCCTCGCGGGGGTAAAAAAGGGGCTGCATCGCGAAGGCAAGACAGCCCCTTTACTGTTACAAGTAATTACCCTTTAGGGTCTGTTCATAATGGGGGGTATAATTTCGTGTGCGGGAATGGTACGTACATATCTGGGTACCATGTGGGTGGGGCTGTAGGTAAATTCGATGGCGAAGAGGGGTTGCATGGCTTGATGGTCTTCTGCGCGGAACCAACGCTCGCCGGTGGGGGAGTCAAAATGCATTCCCTGCATGGCGGCCCGCAACACATCGGGGTCTGTATCGCCGCCGGTGATTTCCAGCGCGGTGACAATGGCGGAGGCAGCGGCAAAGCCGCCGGAGGTAAAGATATCCGTGGGGATACCGTACTGCTCCATGTGACGGCGTTTCATCCACTCGTTCATGGGGTTGTTTTGGGGCAAGGTAGGATAGTATACGCAGAAGCCGAAGCCGCCGATGGCACCCAGTTCACGCATACCCTGCAAAGCGGCAAGCTCGGGGGCACCGGTAATGATAGTAGTACCCACAGCGGCCAAATCCAATTCCATGAGCTGCATCCAGGGATTGTTGGCACCGGCCCAGATTACATACAGGTAATCCGGCGCGAGCTCCCTGAGTCTGAGGATAAAGGGGGTGAAGTCTGTGGCGTCGGGGGGTGCCAGTACGGATTCCACCCAGGTAAAGCCAAGGGCCTGTACCGCGGGGATAAAGGGGTCAACCATGGCATGGCCGAAGGTGGAGTCTGGCGCGAGGGCCGCAACGGTGCGGCCGCCGCCGGGATGCTGACCCGCAAGCACCGCCGCAAGGGCCAGCGCGTCCTGGCCGGAGGTTCTGCCGGTGCGGAAGATGTAGGGGTTCCAGTTGGGGTACATAATAATAAAGTCGGATGCGGCGGGTTCGATAACGGCAATGGTTCTGAACTCTTCAAACAAGTCAAGGCTGGCCAGCGCGTCGCCGGAGGCCGCAAAGCCCGTAGCGATATCCACGCCGCGCTCCAGCATAGCCAGGGTTCGTTCCCGGGCAACGGGGGCCACATTGGTGGTATCGTCCCAAGTTACCACAAGCTCACGCCCGGCCACCATGTTTGTGCCGTCGGTCATGAACTCCAGGCCCAGGCGAAAGCCCCGCTGGAATTGCTCGCCGTAATCCTGCAACGCGCCGCTCAGGGAGGTAATCGCGCCGATACGGATTACAGTGTCGTCTGCGTCGTCGCGCCCGCAGGCGGTGGGCAAAGCCAGGACAAGTACCAATGCCAGTACCGCCACAAGGATTTTGCTCAATTTTTTCATTTTTCTCTACCTTTCTTTTATTTGGATTTTGTTAAAGCCGTTAATAATTGGAAGCATTAATAAATCTCCGGGTGTTTTTTCACGTGGAAGTTCAATTCGTCTTTGAAGTCGGGGTGGGCTATGGAGATAAGGCGCGTTGCGCGTTCCTTCAGGCTCCTGCCGCGCAGGCTCACAATGCCGTACTCGGTGACAACATAGTCCACGTCGTTCCGGCTCAGCGTTACTACCGAGCCATGCTTCAGCATGGGCGTGATTTTTGATACCACCTCCTTTTCGCCGTCTTTGTTCTTTATCGTGGCGGTGGAATACAGGCAAATAAAGGAATGGCCCCCCGCCGAGCGTTGCGCGCCTATGGCCGTATCCGCCTGGCCGCCACTGCCGCTGTATTGCACAGGGCCGATGGACTCCGAAGCGCACTGCCCGAACAAATCCACCTCTATGGCGGTGTTAATGGACTGCATCTTATAGTTCTGCCCGATTACCGCCGGGTCGTTGACCCAGCAACCCATGTTCAGCACAACCGATGGGTTGTTATTGACAAAATCATACAGCTTCCGGGTACCCATGGCGAAGGTGCCTACGGTTTTGTGCTTCATCAGGGTTTTCATGGAATTGTCCACGGCACCGCACCGCACCAAATCCACCATGTTGTCGGTAAGCATCTCGGTATGTATGCCCAGATGCTTCTTATTCTTCAGTCCGTTGGCCAGGGCGTTGGGTATGCCGCCTATCCCCAGTTGAATGGTGGAGCCGTCCTCCACCCTTTCGGCTATGAAATTGGCTATTTTTTCGTCGTTGGCGTTAAAGGGCACATGGGGAAGCTCCGGCACCGGGCGGTCGGACTCCACCAGCGCGCCAATTTCACTGATGTGTACAAGGGTTTCCCCGAAGGTACGGGGCATTTGCGTGTTCACCTCGGCGATAACGAAGACACCCTCGTTGATGAGCTGCCGCTCGTAGGTGGCACTCAAGGAAAGGCTCAGATAGCCGTGCGCATCCATGGGACTGCACGACACCAGCAACACCACCCTGCGCCCGTCCCCCCGCATGGCCTGATAACGGCGGATGCCCGCGTTATGCAAGCGTTGCGGCACATGGGATACATGGGGCTGGCCTTCCTTGGCCGCCTTGCGCTGGGCCGCACCGTAGAACCATCCGCTGTTGGTTATCACCTCCGGGTTGGGGACAGTGATGAACTCGTAATTTCCCATGGGCAGACAGTTGGTAATGTCCACGCCCCTTACGCCGTTCTCGGCAATGGTATGGGCCTGGGCCAAAAGGGCCACCGGCTCCGCCGCGCCCAAGGCCACCATCACGGCGTCACCGCTTTTTATCAGCTGTAACGCCTCGGGAATACTTTTCTTCTTCAAGTCATACAACGCTTTACATTCAGGCATTGGCTTCACCCCACTTGATTATTGTACACGCGAAGGCATATCCCGTACCGGCACCCACCAAGGCGACGAAAGAACCCTCCTTCACCAGCCCCTGCGCTATTGCGTAATCCAGCGCGAGCAACGGGTCTACCTGGCCGCAATGCCCGTCGTCCCACAGGAAGACGGTTTTTTCCTCTGCTATGCCCAGCTCCTTCATCAGGCCATAATGGGCGCGGTTGCCGATATGCACCACGCCAATGAAGTCAATATCCCCGGGCTGGATGCCGCTTTTTTCGCAAGCCAGCCGCACACAGTTCGCGAAATTGGGCAACGAGGCTTCCCCCAGCCGCTTTTTCATTCCGGCGGCGTCGGGCAAAGAAAGCAAATTGAACTTCCGTGTCTTCTCGGGGTCGCTGGCCATTTCCATGACCATTTCCTGGGTAAGGGGGTTGAGACTGCCCCCATGCAGACCAATTACATCGCTGTGAAACTGGGAATCCGTGATGATACCCGTACCCAGCACTTCGTTTGCGCCATACCCCTGCTGTAAAAGCAAGGCGAAGGCACCGGGCCCCATATTGAACAGCATGGTTTGGCTCGGGTCTTTATAGTCCACCAGCTGGGCGTTGATGTTCCCACAGCATACCAGCACATTTTTGAGGGAGGCATCTGCCGTCATCATGTCCTTGGCCACCTTCAAGGCCAAAGGCAGACCCGCGCAACGGAAGGATAAGTCCCAGGCATAGGCATTCTTCGCGCCTATTTCCTCCTGCACCTTGATGGCCACCGTCCAGCACACGTATTCGGCATAGGTTTCCCCCGCGTATAGAATCATGTCAATATCCAGGGGGTTCATGCCTGTCTCGGTCAAAAGCCGCCGGCAACATTGCACCGCCATGGCACCGGGCTGGTCCTCCGGGCCGGCCACGTGTATCCGGCGGATACCCATTTTCTCCCGCAAAACATCCGCGGGGACGCCGGTAAGCTGGGAAAGCGCGTCTGCCGTCATGGTGTTTTCCGGCGTATACGTTGTGTATTTTACTATGCCTGTCATGAGGACGCGGCCTCTTTGGCCATGCGCTTCTTTTGCGCCCTCTTTTCCTTCCAGGCGTTGTAATAGCCCATGATGCCATGGGGCATGAACATGACCACCACGATGTACAGCGCGCCGAAGAATAACAGCCAGCGTTCAAAAATGGCGTGTATGGGCCGTAAATCCAGCAGGAAATTCTGGAACAGGATAACCACGGTACTGCCCAAAATCGCGCCGAACAGGGTGCCGGCACCGCCCAGCAAGGAGTACAGCATGGCGTCGTAGGTCATCTGCATACCCAGTGCCTCGGTGTTTACAAAGCGGCTGTTGAGCCCGAACATAACCCCCGCAAGGCCGCCGACGATACTGGCCACCAGTAAGGCTATAGTACGCGCCCGGGCCGTGTTATAGCCCAAAAATATTGCGCGCTGTTCGTTCTCGCGCACGGCTTGCCATACCCGCCCGGTGGGTGACTTGGTGAATTTATAAAGCACAAAGGCCATCAGTATCATAAAGATAAAACAGGCGTAGAACATCATGGTTCTGTCGTTGAAGGGAGCGGGAACGCGGAAGGCAATGCCGTCCTCGCCCCGGGTAACGGTACGCCACACCGTCATGAGGTTGCGCATGATTTCACTGAAGGCCATGGTAATCATCGCCGTGGCCAGCATCCCGCTTTTGCCGGAAATCTTACCCACGATTAATGCCCAAATGGCGGAATATATCGTCGTGCCCACCACCGCCAGCAAAAGCATGGGTATGGTGGCACCCTGATGGAAGAACAAAATACCCACAAAGTACGCGCCCCCGCCGATAAAGAGGGCAAAGCCCAGATGGATAACCCCGATAAAACCGCGCAGGATATCATAGGCCATGGCAAATACCGCGAAAATCATAATGCGCGAGACCATGGTAATGGTGGCGGCACCGGATATCTGCGGGATAATCAGCAATACGATAAACGCAACCGCCAGCAAGACCAACTCTATCCAGCGCAACCTATCCATATTCGCAAGCTTATTCATTATCATACGCTCACCTCCACTTGAATAGGCCCTGGGGCTTGAAAATAAGTATCAACGCCATCAACGCCACCGGAGCCACCAGGGAAATATCCGGTATGGTCCAGCCTATCAAAGCAATCATAACGGCCATGAACAAGCTCCCCAGCGCGGAGCCTACAAAGCTACCCATGCCCCCGATTACCACAACGATAAAGGCCATAAGCTGGAACTGATTCCCCGAAAGGGGGGTAATCGTCGTGGACAGCGGGGCAAACAACGCGCCCCCGAAGCCGGCCAGCGCACCGCCCACCGCGAAAACCAGCGTAAAATACCGGTTTATGTTAATACCCAGCGCACCTACCATTTCGCTGTTTTGAACCCCGGCACGGATGGTCATGCCTACCCGGGTGCGCGTAAGCAAAAAGTGCCCCAGAACAGCCACCACCACGCCCACGATAATCACAAACAGCCTGTAGTGCGAAATAATCACCGTGCCAAAATCAAATTCCAGGTGGGATGCCCCCGCCAGCATGGGCGGCCGCCCCACCACCAAGGCCGACGGCCCCCATATTACACGCACCAGCTCCGTAAATACGATGGACAGGCCCAAGGTAATCATAATCTGCGCGCCGATATTGCCATACACCCGCGAGATAAACACCTTCTCGAATATCAGGCCGATTAAAAACCCCGCAAGGGTGGCGCATATGATGGCCAAAATAAAATTGTTGGGGAAAATATAGACATACACCCAGCGGAACACATACGCGCCCCACAAGAACAAGGTGCCATGGGCAAAGTTGACCACCCCCATCAGCCCCAGAATAACGGACAGGCTGGCGGCCATCAGGAAATACAAGGCTCCCTCCGAAATACCATTAAACAAAAGGATTAAAATATTTGCCACAGTATACCCACCTTCCTACAAGCCAAGATGGCGTTGCTGTAATTCTTTGTCGTTTTCGAGGTCCTTCATCAGGCCGCCATGGACGGTGCGGCCCTCGTCGATAATGTAATAACGGTCGGTGACGATGAGGGCCATGTGAAAATTCTGCTCCACCAATACAATGGTGGACTGCTTGGCGATTTCCTTTAAGGCCAAGGCCATTTTTTCTATTACCACGGGAGCCAAGCCCTTGCTGGGCTCGTCTATCAGGATAAGGGCCGGGCTGTTTACCAGGCTACGCCCCACGCTCAGCATCTGCCGTTGCCCCCCGGAAAGGGTACGGGCATGACGCTTGTACGCCAGCTTTAAATCCGGGAACAAATCCAAGACATAGGCAATGCGGTCACGGGTAGCCGCGTTTTTTTTATGGGTGGCCAATACCAGGTTCTCCTCGATGGTGAGCAAATCGAAAACGCCATAATCCTCCGGGCAGTAGCCAATGCCCAGCTTGGAAATCTTATGGGTGGCCTTTCCTATAATGGACGCGTCATTAAAGGTAATGCTACCGCTACGGGTCTTAACCAGCCCCATAACAGTACGCAAAAAGGTAGTCTTGCCCGCGCCGTTGCGCCCCAGGATGGCCACAGCCTCCCCCTGTTGGATTTCCATGCTTACACCCTGTAAAATGGTAAACAAACCGATGTAGGACACCAAGTCATTCACTTTAAGTAGCGACACTAACCACACCGCCTCCCAGATACGCCGCCATTACGGCAGGGTCATTTGATACCGCCTCGGGGTCTCCCTGGCACAGCACCTCACCGTTGACCAGCACCACGATGACGTCGCTTAGGGCCTTAACCATGTTCATTTTGTGCTCAATAAGTACGATGGTGGTGTCCCCCGCGTCCTTTATGCTGCGCAAAAGGTCAATCATGACGGGCACCTCTTCAATGCTCATCCCGGCGGTGGGTTCGTCCAACAGCAAGACCTCGGGCTTTTGGGCAAGCACCATGCCCAGCTCCAGCTTGCGCTGCTCGCCGTGGGATAAATCCCCCGCCCGGGTATACGCCTTGTCGAACAAGAGTATACGCTGAAGAATCCGGTCGGTTTCTTCATATATGTCTGTGTATTTGCGGTAGCTTTTAACAAGCTTGTTAAAGCGCACCTTGGCGGCGGATTGTACCGACAGGCGTACGTTTTCATGGGCGGACAGCGCGGGAAATACATTGGTGAGCTGGAAGCTCCGTCCCATGCCCGCGTGGATGCGTTGCTGGGGCGTAAGCTTGGTAATCTCCTTGTCCTTGAAGAACACTTTTCCGCTGGAGGGCTTGTACAGCCCGCTTATTAAATTAAAGAACGTGGTTTTGCCCGCGCCGTTGGGGCCCAGTATCGCCGTAAATTTATCCGCTTCTATGGACAGGCTTACGTCGTTTACCGCCTTCAACGCACCGAACTGAATGGAAAGATTCTCCGTCCGTAGCAATATGTTGCCCAAAATATCACCCTCCCCATTTTATAACATTGGCCGCCCACACATAGCCTATGCCCGCCGACAGCATACACACAACACTTCCGTTTTCCACCTTGCCGGCCTTCAGAGCCAGCTCCAAAGAGAGAATCTGGTCGATTTGCCCCAAGTGGCCAAAATTTTCCAGATAAATGGATTGCTCCGGGGTCAGACCCAGCGCGTCCAGCATGGCCATATGGCCGGAACGCTTAATGTGCAAAATCGCCAGGTAATCCATGTCCTTCCGGGTCAACCCCGATTTTTCGAAGGCCCGGTCGATACAGGTATACCAATTGGGCATGGACACTTCGTTCAGGCGGTTTTTCATGTACTCGGCGTCCATCAGGCGCAGGGATTTTCTGGCCTCGTGTATGTTCTGCGCCGTAATGGGGTTCATCTGCCCGCCGATTTCCACCCCTGCCGTCCGGGACAAGGACGCGTCCGCGATAATATGCGTACCCAGCACGAGGTTGCGCCCGAAATTTTTTTTAAGCAAAATCGCGCCGCCGCCGTCCCCCAGGTTGAACATGAAGGACACCTTGCTGTCCGTATAATCAATAAAATCCCCGTTGCGGTAGCCCCCGGAGATTAAAATGGTGTTGATTTCGTCGTCGGCCATCAGCATATCCTTGGCCATTTTGATGGCGGACACGGTGGTGCAACAGCGGTTTTGTACGTCTATGCCCCAGGCATTGACCGCGCCGATTCTGTCCTGGATATACAAAGCCGACGTGGTGAGGGGATATTCCTTGTATTCCTCCCCCATGCACAGGATTACGTCAATTTCAGCGGGGTCGGCATTTGCGTTCTCCATGCAGGCTTTCGCCGCCAGATACCCCATCTCCTGGGTACCCTCCCCTGCCCCGGCGATGGGCTTTTGCACAATGCCCAGCTTTTCCGCCACGGCCTGGGCCGTCCACGCGTTGCCGGTGGCATCGGAAATCTCCTGTGCCGTCATACACTGCCGGGGAATATATGTACCCACCCCCGCAATGCCTACGTTTTGCCCTTTCATGCCATTTGCTCCAGCTTGGTGATAAGCTTGGGCAAAATTTTATGCATATCCCCCACAATGCCCACATCGGCAACGTCGAAAATGGGAGCAGAGGGGTTTTTATTAATCGCGATAATTAATTCCGATTCTTCCATACCGGCCAGATGCTGGATTGCCCCGGAAATACCACAGGCCATGTAGAGCTGGGGACGCACGGTTTTCCCCGTTTGGCCCACCTGACGGTCCTTGTCCGCGAAGCCCGCGTCCACCGACGCACGGGAAGCGGATACCTGGCCGCCAAGCAAATCTGCCAACCGGTTTAACGTGGCAAAGCCCTCCTTGCCCGTGCCCCGGCCACCGGAAACGAGGATTTTCGCTTCGGTGATGTCCTTGGCCTTCTTGGTGGCTTTGACGCTCTCCAGCAATACAACGGCGTTTTTCAGCCCGCTGAAATCCACATCGAAGCGGCGTACCGTGCCCGTTGCATCGGCCACCGGCTCCGGTGCCAGCATGACCCCCGGCCGGATAGATGCCATCTGCGGCCTATGCTGGGGGCAGATAATCGTAGCCAGGATATTCCCCCCGAAGGCGGGGCGCGTCATCAGCAAATCCTGGGTTTCCGGGTCAATTTCCAAGGAGGTGCAGTCGGCGGTTAGGCCGGTTTTTACCCGGGCGGCCACCCGGGGAGCCAAATCCCGCCCAATGGCTGTGGCACCGATAAGCACAATTTCAAAGTTGCCTTCATTAAGCACATCGGCCATGGCCATGGCGTAGGGCTCGGTGAGATAATCCCGCAGGTGCGCGTCATCCACCAGAATCACCTCGTCGGCACCGTGGCTGACAAGGGACGGGCACAAGGCTTCTACCTCATGGCCCAGCAACAAGGCGATAAGCCTCTGCCCCAAAGTGTTGGCCAGTTTCTTACCCTCGCCCAACAGCTCCAGGGACACCTTTTGTAAAACGCCGTCACGCTGTTCGCAAAATACCAACACATCTTTGCTCATAATATGAGATGCCCCTTTAATTTTTGGATGATGATTTCCACGGCCTCGTCCTCGGAAACCTGGTGCAGCTCCCCCTTACCCTTGGGGGACTTGGTAAAGGATTTCTTTACCCGGGTGGGGGAACCCTTCAAGCCGATATTTTCCACGGGGACGAAGGTTTCCAAATCCGCGTAGGTAAGCAGACGGACTTCCTTTTGGTCGTAGGCGTCCACCACGCCCCCCACGGACATGTACCGGGGCTGATTCAATTCGGACAAGGCCGTCACCAGCACGGGATAATGGGCTTGCAACAGCTGATACCTGTCCTCAAACTGCCGGGTTACAATAATTTTCTCCCCATCCGCTTTTATATCCTCGGCATAGGGGATGTGGGCGATGCCCAAATGCTCGGCCATCTGCGGGCCCACCTGCGCGGTGTCCCCGTCTATGGCCTGGCGGCCCGTGATGATTAAATCATAGCCCAGCAATTGCGCCGCACCGGCCAAGGTGCTGGAGGTAGCCCAGGTATCCGCACCGGCGAAGGCCCGGTCGGTAATCAGGCACGCCGCGTCACAGCCCATGGCCAACGCCTCGCGCAGGGCAATGTCCGCCTGGGGCGGGCCCATGGAAACCACGGTGATGTGCGCGCCCAGACTGTCCTTTATAGCCAGGGCCGCTTCGATACCCGCCAAATCGTCGGGGTTTATAATAGAAGGAACCCCTTCACGGATAAGGGTGCCCGTCTGCTGGTCCAGCTTGACCTCGTTGGTATTGGGTACCTGCTTGATGCATACAATTATTTTCACGCGCCCACCCCCTAATTCACTTTCATATGACTTGCGATAACCATTTTTTGCACTTCCGACGTGCCCTCGTAGATTTCCGTAATCTTGGCGTCGCGCATCATGCGCTCGATGGCATATTCCCGGGAATAGCCATACCCGCCATGGAGCTGTAAGCACCGCCGGGTGATGTCCGACGCCGCCTCCGACGCGAACAGCTTGGCCATGGCCGCGTGGCTCGCGAAGGGCTTTTTCTTATCCTCGAAAAAGGCGGCGCGGTGACACAACAGCCGTGCCGCGTCGGCCTTCGTCTGCATGTCCGCCAGCTCAAACTGGGTATTTTGAAACTGGGAAATCCGCTTGCCAAACTGCATCCGTTCCTTTACATAGTTCACCGTAATATCAATGGCACCCTGGGCGATACCCACCGCCTGGGCCGCGATACCCACACGCCCGCCGTCCAAGGTCTGCATGGCCAGCTTGAAGCCCTGGCCCTCCTTGCCCAGCAGATTCTCCTTGGGCACGATGCAGTCACGCATAATCAGCTCACAGGTGGCCGAGCCGCGGATGCCCATTTTTTTCTCCTTTTTCCCCACGGAAAAGCCGGGGAAATCCTTCTCCACAATAAAAGCGGAGCAACCCCGCGTACCCTTCGCCTTGTCGGTCATGGCGATGATGATATACACGTGGGCGGCATCCGCATTGGTGATGAAGAGCTTTGTACCGTTTAATATATAATTGTCCCCGTCCGGGACAGCAGTGGTCTGCTGTCCGGCGGCGTCCGTTCCCGCGCCGGCCTCTGTCAAGCCAAAGGCCCCGACCCATTCGCCGGTGGCCAGCTTGCGCAAGTATTTTTCCTTTTGCTCCGCTGTGCCGTTCTCCATTATCGGCGCGACACAGAGACTGGTGTGGGCCGAAACGATGACCCCTGTGGTGGCGCATACTTTTGACAGGGCTTCCACGGCCATGGCATAGGCCAAATTATCCGCCCCTGCGCCGCCATACGCCTTGGCCACGGGTATCCCCATGAAGCCATACCGCCCCAGCTTCGCCACCGTGTCGTGGGGGAAGCTTTCTTCCTCGTCAACCTCTGCCGCGCGAGGCTTCACCTCGTTCGTGGCAAATTTGGTGTACAAATCCTGCAAAAGCAGGTGTTTCTTGGATAATGCAAAGTCCATCCGGCTCGCCCCTCAACATGAACACTGATTCATATTTCATATTTAGTAAACACTACCATAAAATTTATTCCCCGTCAACAATAATATATGCTATATTAACAAAAGGCATAAAATCATTTTTCAAGGTGAGGCACATAATGGAATATGTAAAGCAACCCAAAACCAAACGTGGCGAACAAACCCTTAAAAAAATATGCGAAGCGGCAGAAGCACTCTTCGCACAAAAAGGCTACTACGCCACGGAGATAAGCGACATTACGCACAAAGCACAGGTTGCGACAGGTACATTATATGTATACTTTCCTGATAAATTGAGTCTTTTCCTGCACCTGATGGACAATCTGGGGCGCAAGCTGCGCCGGGCCATCCGCCTTGCCAAGCAGGAGAGCCCGCACACCTCCATCATCGAGCAGGAGCGCATTTCCATCCGGGTCTGGTTTTCCTTCGTACGGGAGCATTTCGGCCTGTTTCGCATTGTGTGGCAAGCCCAGTTCGTGGACGAGCAAGCCTTCAAGGATTATTACGAACGCTTCTCCCAGGGCTACATCGGCGAAATCACCAAGGCCAAAGAAAAAGGAGAGGCGCGGGAAATGGACCCCGCCCTCCTCTCCTACGCCCTGATGGGCATCTATAGCTTCGTCGCGCTGAAATGTTTCGTCTTCGATAAATCCGAGCCCGACGATTCCACCATAAACCAACTGGTAGACTTCATCGCCCATGGGATGCTACGGGAATAAATAAAGCCTTCGTTTATCCCGCCAGGGTTGCGTGGGTTTCCTTTAACTGCTTCACCACAGGCAATTTCTGCGGACATTTTTCCTCGCACACCCCGCATCCGGTACATTGGGCCGCGTCCGCGCTTTTTACCCAGCCTTCGCCGCGCATCATTTCGGCGTAGGTTTTTTTTGCGTGCTCCGTCAAGCCGTACACCTTGTGGGTGTTCATCATGCCGAAGAGGTGGGGGATATTGATATTTTGCGGGCAGGGCTTGCAATAGTCACAGGCGGTGCAGTACAGCTCGGCCAGCTTCTTGTTTTCTTCCATCATGGCCTTCACCTGGAGGAGCTCGTCGGCACTCAAATGACCCGTTTTGGAGGCGATTTTCACGTTCTCCTCCACCATTTGTATGTTTTCCATGCCGGAGAGGGCCATGTGTACGTTCTCGTTAGCCAACACGAAGCGCAGAGCCATTTCGGCGGTGCTTGCGGGCTTTTCCTTGAGCAGACCACGAATAATTTCGCTGGGCGCGCCCAGTCTCCCCCCGCCCACGGGGCCCATAACCACCACCCCAAGGCCCTTCCCGCGCATATAGGCCAGATTTTCTTCGTTGGAACGGTCAAGTAAATTATATTGAATCAAACAGGATTCAAAGTGGCCGCTGTCCACGATGTATTTTAGATTCTCTGCCTTGTCGTGGAAGGAAAAGCATAAATGCTTGATTAGCCCCTGCTCCAACGCCTTGCGCGCCGCCTGCAAAGGCCCGTCCGTCAAGGTTTCCCAGTGTTTAAAGTTCTTTTGGTTGATACCCCAAAAATGGTAGAAATCAATATAATCCACGTCCATTTGTTTGAGGGAATGTTCAAGGCGTCCCGTCCAGTCCGCGCCGGAATCGTTTTCGATGGGGTTCTTCGATGTAATGTATACCTTGTCGCGGTAGCCCTTGATGGCCTTGCCCACGGCGATTTCGCTTTGCTTTTCGCAGTAATAGGGCGCGGAGTCGATGTAGTTTACACCCAAGTCAAAGGCCCGCCGCATCAGGGGAATGGCCAACTCGTCGTTCACCACGGTTTTGTCCCCTTCCTTGGTCATGGGCAAACGCATCGCGCCGAAGCCCAGGGCGGATAGCTTTATACCTGTGTTACCAAATGTATTATATTGCATGAAAATACCTCCTATTTGTTATTTGCTACAAAACAAGTATAGCAAAACAAGGAAAGGTTTGGCAACGAACCACCGCTGTGATAGAGTACGCGTAAAACTGGCTGGAGGTAAGATATGGGTGATTTAACTAAGGAATTTCACCGTATTTTTGGTGATTCAAGGGAAGAAGCGGTTGCGTTTTTTGTCCCTGGGCGGATTAATATTATTGGCGAGCATATTGACTACAACGGGGGCTATGTACTGCCCTGCACCATAAAAATGGGAACCTCCGCGCTGATACGCAAGCGTGGCGATAGCACCGCCCGCTTTGCCAGCACCAATATGAGTAATCTGGTGGAAATCCCCCTCGGCCACGTGGCCTATGAAGCCGGCCACGGCTGGGCCAACTACCCCAAGGGCATTGTGCGGCACATGCAATTAGACGGCCATACCATCCCCGGCTTTGACATTTTGTTCTCCGGCGATATCCCCAACGGCTCGGGGCTTTCCTCCTCGGCCTCCATTGAGGTTGTCACCGCCAAGGCCCTCAACACGGTCTTTTCCCTGGGCTATGAAATGATTGACCTGGTACAGCTGGCCCAAAAAAGCGAGAACGTGTTCTGCGGGGTGAATTGCGGCATTATGGACCAGTTTGCCGTGGGCATGGGGCGGGAGGACGCCGCCATTTATCTCCATTGCGACACGCTGGACTTCAAGTATATTCCCTTGAATCTTGGCGAATATACCTTTGTCGTGATGAATACCCACAAGCGCAGGGAGCTGGCCGATTCCAAATACAACGAGCGCAGGGGGGATTGCGAGCGGGCCTTGGCACTGCTTTCCAAGGCAACCCCCATCAAACAGCTTACCGGCCTGGCCCCCGATGCCTTCGAAGAAATCGCCCATACCCTCCCCGAGGAAACCCTTCGCCGCCGCGCCCGCCACGTGGTATACGAAAACCACCGGGTCAAGCAAGCGGTGCAAGCCCTGGAGGCCGGGGATATGCACGCCCTGGGGCAACTGCTCACCCAATCCCATATCTCCCTCCGGGACGACTATGAAGTCACCGGCTTTGAGCTGGACACCCTCGTAGACGCGGCATTGCAAAACCCCGCCTGTATCGGGGCCAGGATGACCGGGGCGGGGTTTGGGGGCTGTGCCATCGCGCTGGTGGAGAAAGGGAAAGTTGACGCGTTTAAGCAGACAGTGGCTGAGGCGTACGAAAAGGTAATTGGTTATGCGCCGGGGATGTATTAAAACAACCCGCTAATCACGCCCTCCTCGTTCAAGTCGATATGGTTGGCGGAGGGGATTTTCGGCAAGCCGGGCATGGTCATGATATCGCCGGTGATGGCCACGACGAAGCCCGCCCCGGCGCAAAGGCGCACCTGGCGCACGGTGAGGGTGAACGCCTCGGCGGCACCCAGTTTCTTCGCGTCGTCAGAGAAGGAGTATTGGGTCTTGGCCATGCACACGGGAAGGCGGCCATAGCCCAATTTTTCCAGGTTGCGCATCTGTTTTGCGGCTTCGGGGGCAAAAGTAATGCCGTCCGCCCGGTACACCTTCCGGGCAATGGTCTCCATTTTGGTTTTCAGCTTCGTGTCGGCCTCGTAGGTAAAGCGGAAGTGATTGGGCTCTTCCATGGCGGCCAGCACGGCTTGGGCCAGGGCTTCCCCCCCGGCACCGCCCTTTGCGTGCACCTCGGAGAGTGCACAGGCCACGCCTTCATCGGCGGCGGCTTTTTTTATGGCGGCGATTTCGGCTTCCGTGTCGGTGGGGAAACGGTTGACGGCCACCACACAGGGCAAGCCATAGGTCTGTGTGATATTGCTTATATGGCGGCGCAAGTTGGCCATGCCTTTTTCCAAGGCGGGGAGATTTTCCTTCCCCAGGTCGGCCTTCTCCACCCCGCCGTGGTGCTTCAGGGCCCGGATGGTGGCCACCAGCACCACAGCCGACGGCGCGATGCCCATGCGGCGGCATTTGATATTAATAAATTTTTCCGCGCCCAAGTCCGCGCCGAAGCCCGCTTCCGTCACCACGTATTCCCCCAGTGCCATGGCCAGCTTGGTGGCTACGGCGGTGTTGCAACCGTGGGCGATGTTGGCGAAGGGGCCGCCGTGCACCAGCGCGGGGGTGCCCTCCAAAGTCTGCACCAAATTGGGGTCGAAGGCTTCCTTTAACAGGGCCGCCATGGCTCCCTGGGCCTGTAAATCACCGGCGGTTATGGGCTTGCCGCTATAGCTGTAGCCCACCACAATGCGGGCCAGATTCTCCTTGAGGGCTTGCAGGTTTTCCGACAGGCAAAATACGGCCATCACCTCGGAGGCGGCGGTAATATCAAAGCCGTCCTCCCGGGGCTGGCCGTTGGCCTTGCCGCCCAGGCCGTTAATGATATAGCGGAGCTGGCGGTCGTTCATGTCCATGGCGCGCCGCCACGTGACTTGCCGTGGGTCGATATCAAGTATATTCCCTTGTTGGATATGGTTGTCCACCAAAGCGGCCAGCAGATTATTGGCGGTGGTGATGGCGTGGAGGTCCCCGGTGAAATGCAGATTAATGTCCTCCATGGGCACGATTTGGGCGTAGCCGCCCCCCGCCGCGCCGCCCTTCACACCGAACACCGGCCCCAAAGAGGGCTCCCGGAGGCAAATCATGGTGCGCTTGCCCAGCCGCGCCAGCGCGTCGCCCAGGCCCACAGTGGTTGTGGTCTTCCCTTCCCCGGCGGGGGTGGGGCTGATGGCGGTGACGAGGATTACTTTTGCCGGTTTTTTTTCGGCTATACCCTTGTAACGGTGGTTGATTTTGGCCTTGTAGCGGCCAAAGGGGGAGACAATTTCATCGGGGATTTCCAGCTTCGTAGCAATTTCCCCGATGGGTACTATGGATGTGGCTTGGGCGATTTCGATGTCCGTTCTCATGCTAACGCATCCTCTCATGTGCCTTTTTGCCTTAATATTGAAATTTGTACACATTATAGTATAATTCGGGCACCATTGGGAGGGATGTACATGGAATTTCGTTTTATTGACGAAGGCACGCGTTTGGACGTCCAGCAAAAGGACGCGCCCGACGCGCCAATGTATTACGGCATTTTTGAAAAGATGGACAAGGGCGTGTCGTTCCTCGTTTCCTGCGACCCGCTTTTCGAGCACTTTGACCAGCTGGATTTGAATAAAATTTACGTCTTCACCTTTTTCCGTGGGGCGGAAATCTATACCTTTGACGGCAAGCTGGTGGAAAAACAGCGATATATTCATAAGAATGTCCTGCTGGTAACGGCCACGACCCTCATCAGCACCCACAGTCGGCGCGGCTCCCACCGCATTCGGGCCCAGATGGCGGTCAACCTCCACGAAGTGGACGAAAGCCAGCCCGACCAGCCGGGGGCACTGGTATGCGCCGGCGTCATGCATGACGTGAGCCGGGGCGGCCTCACCTTTCTCCTGAACGATAAAATCCCCCTGGAGCTACGCAAAACCTACCTGGCGGATTTCTCCGTGGGCCATGCCAACTTCCGCTTCCCCGTGGAATTTGTGCGCGGCAGTGAACGTTCCCTCTCCCCGCTGTACCGTTACGACTATGCCTTTATGTACAATGGCGAAAACCTGACAGACGCCTTGAACAAGCTGACATTGGCTTTGTTTGAGCAACAGCTAAGGGGCGGCGGGGCCCGATAGGCGATATAAAAGCACCGTCACCTCGTCCCGGTTGTGAAACAACTGCCGCGTGTCCCCCACGCGGTATTTTTTTTCCAGCAAGGCCAACGCCTTGTTGATTTTGCGCAAGCCCTGCCCCTTGGCCAGCTTGAGGGTCATCACAGCCACGCCGCCGGGGGCAAGGAAAGGTGCTGCGTCCAGCATAACCCGCACCGAATCGTACATGTCCATTTTCATGTCATTCACCACAGCATCGAATATTTCAGCCTTGTCCCGCGCCGCCAGGAACCGCTGTGCCGTAGCGCATACATAGGAAAGGCGGGGATGGTGCGCCAGCCGTTTATCCAGCGCGCCGGGGTCCACGGCGGTGACGTGGAAGCCCGCCTCCAGCAATACCTTACTCCACCCGCCGGGTGCGGCACCCAAATCCAATGCGCGGGCGTGGGGCCGGGGCCGCAGACCGAAGGTTTCCATGGCTTCCATGAGTTTACATTCCGCCCGGCTGATAAAATCCGCCCTTTTATACCGTGGGGTGCCGCCATTCCAGGCGGAGCGGTTATCCCCACAGCGCGAAGCCCCCGCGTACAATCCGCCTTCGTGGGCGTAGAGGGACAATACCCACCGGGGGTATCTGTCGTCCCGGACATAATTTCTTTCCTCCAGCGCGTTTTCCAGGCGGCGAATCAGCCCGGGGTCCGTATCGCCGCGCATTTGCACGGAGAAAGCCCCGCCGTCATCCGGGATGGCTACCCCGGCCAGTATATCGGCGGCGGCGTATTCCCCCACGGCAAAATACTGCACCGGGAACATATGCCGCACAAAAATCAAGGGGGGCGCGTCAGCAAGGAGCTTGCCATACCCCCCCGGCAAGTAAATTTCCTTTACCCCCACGGCCAAATCCCCCACGGGGCGGATGCCCCTGTCGTAGTTTTGTAGCTCGCCCATGGCAAAGGAGGCACTTTCCGGGCGGGTTGTGATAATTATTTTATGGTATACTGTTTCCATGCCCACTCCCCGCAAACGTCCGACCGCCACCCGGCGGAGGCGGAGCGTCAGACGCCGCTCCATCATTCACAATAACCGGTTCTTTTTTTTCGTAATGCTCATGCTGGTCATGCTGGCCGTGGTTTTCCATTTCTTTGGCGACCGCGTCTTCCCGGAGCAGAGCCCCGTTTTGCCGGGGCCGGGCGAGATTTTCGTCCATTTCATTGACGTCGGCCAAGGGGACGCTACGCTAATACAATCCCGGGACCATGCCGTCCTCATCGACGGGGGCGAGCCGCGCTACGGCCAGCACGTCATTTCCTATCTGCGGAGCGCGGGCGTAACCCGGCTGGATTATGTGGTGGCTACCCATCCCCACAGTGACCACATCGGCGGGCTCATTGCCGTGCTGGCACAAAAGGAGGTGGGTCGCTTGCTCATGCCCGACGCCACCCATAATACCGTCCCCTTCGAAAATTTCCTGGCCGCCATCGAAAACCACGACATCCCCGTCACCATTCCCGCCATCGGCGACCGGATTTCGGCGGGGATTATTTATATGACGGTGCTCGCGCCCACACCGGGCCACCACGCCAATCTAAACAACGCTTCCATTGTGTTGCGCATGGTCCACGGCGCAACGGCGTTCCTCTTCACCGGGGACGCGGAGGTGGCGTCGGAACAGGCCATGCTGGCCGGCGGGCACAACCTGCAAGCCCATGTGCTGGGCGTAGGCCACCACGGAAGCCGTACTTCCACCACCCAGGAATTTCTGGACGCGGTAAACCCCGTCGCGGCGGTTATCAGCGCGGGCCGGAACAACCAGCACGGCCATCCCCACCGGGAAGTCCTCGACAGGCTCAACGCCGCCAATGTACGCATCCTGCGCACCGACGAGCGGGGGAGCATTCTCATGTCCACCGACGGAGAGGAAATCCGGTTTTGGTAGCCCGTAGGCGCGGGGCGGGCGAAAGGGGACGGGGGCGGCTGGGCGCGGGCGAGAGCGGACTTTCGCTCGCGGTGCTACGCCTGTGCTCCGCTGGTGGCGCGGAAAACCACCGCGCCAATGCGCTACGCGGCGCACGCAAATCCGCTCGCCGAAATCCGCACTCCCCCGCGCCCAGCCGCCCCCGTCCCCTTTCGCCCGCCCCGCGCTGATGATTACAATTGACCGTTTTGAGGAAGAATATGC
>WQSR01000021.1 GCA_009787785.1 Defluviitaleaceae bacterium | reverse complement strand
CATGGGCTGGCTGATGACCGGCCAGAGAAGTAACAACCGGGCTAAAGAACAGCCCAGCCGTATAAAGCGAAGTGAAATTTCCCTTCCATTATATATACGGCGGAAACGGAAAAGGCGCGGCAGGGAAATCCCCGGCGCGCAACTTTCAAGAACCAGAAAGGAGAAAGTATGAAAAATCTCAAAAAGAAAGTAGCTTTACTGCTGGCCTTAGTGATGATGCTGACGCTGGTGCCCTCAATGAACGTGTTTGGTGCATCGGTGGGTTATGTTGAAAACCCAATCGTCACACAGCTGGCCTCCGGTGTTTACGCCGTACCTGCCCCAGACCAAGCACGTACGCTGTCCATTCGTTTTCCCGCGTCCGTTTTTGCCGGACTGCCCGATAACGTATGGGCCCGTATAGTAGTTGAATCAACCAGAACAGACAGAATCACACTGACAGGTGATATTTCAAACCTGGCTGGTGCCAACATTGCAGGTGGTCTCATAACGGGTTCTGTGAATCCCGAAGTCGGAGAAACCATTCTGCGCTCGGTGACCATGGCCGCAGTCGAAGTTGATTTGTTCCGTCCGGGCTGGGCAACAAGCCCCGCTATCGGTTCGGACGTACGCTTCGACATCGACACAAACATCACACACAGACAAGCGACAATCAATGCCCGCATTGAGTTCATGTTCTTAGGAGCTGACGCACCCTTCCGCGCCGCTACAACTATCCTCAGTGGTGCCGATGTGGCAATCAACCAAGCAACCGCTCTTGCCGGCTTCGCTGTAAGCGTTGGCTCTGTGCCCAACATCCGCGAAGACAGGGCCGCAGTAGAAATGGCTCCGATAACCTTTACCGAACGCTGGCCGTCTAATTTCACGCTCAATTCTGAGCCGGTAATTACACTGACAGGACCTGCCGGATATCGTTTCTCTGGCACGTCGGCAGACCTGATCGGTACCGGCGGCCTTGCAGGTACAAACCTTACTGTATCGGGTGCTGATTTCGTCATTGGTACACCCAACGTGGATACAGACCGTCAAACCCTTACGCTTTCTTTACCTGCTGTAACTCCGCGTGCCTCTGCAACGATGATTGGCGGCTTCAGGTTGGAAGGCGTGTATATTGCCCCAACCTCTTTGACCCTGCTTGCGCCGGTTGACATTTCTGTTGACATTACCGTACGCAGCGGTGACGGCACGCCTATCATTGACGGTGGCCCGTCAAACAGCTACCGTAATTTCACCGCAGTAGTTGCCCGCCAAAACATCGCAGGTATTACTGCAACCTCTAGCGCACCCACTAACATCGCGACTATCGTATCCGGCACCAACGCCGAATGGAACTCTACCTCTATTCTTATCACCGAAGCTGGCAGAGGCTCCTTCCGCGGCGGCCATGTGCAAGTGGAAGTTCCCCATCCCGGTGTAGTTATCACCCGGGCACGTTCCCGCACATTCAACTATGGTGCAACACCTCCCGCATGGGCCGGTTCGCACATCCGCAACGCTAACCAAATCGTACAAAACGGCGGATTGTTCATGCTTCCTGAAAACCAAGTGCCCACTGGCACAGATGCCGAAAGGCGTGTAATTGAAATCCAACTTCAATTACGTGTAGACCCCAACTTTGAAGGGCGCGAATATGAAACCGCCGTTAGCGCACGCGTTCAAGCCTTTGGCGTATGGACAGGCGGATTCGTAACCAACTTTGAAAGCGTTGTGCCCATTGCAAACGTTGTAGACCAAGTATCCGTAGAAACCGAAGATGTAATTGAAGTCTTCGTAGGCTACGAAGGTGCCGTATTTGGAGCCGCTGGTGTTGCCGTGGCACAAGTACTGCCCACCGTAACCCTGACCGAAACTGCCGCAGGACGCTTGACCGTAGGTCAATTCGTGGATGTATTCTTAATCCCGCGTGTAAACGGTATCACCACCCCCATTCCTTGGTCCGGTCAGCTTGGCTTTACCGCACCCGACGCTATCATTACCGGCACCAATGGCTTGACACTGTCACGCCCCACGACCATACCCATCCCTGCTGATGGAGGCGAAAGACCCGCTAACGCAATCGGCGGCGTACGCTTCCGCGTAAACAGCGCGTCCACCACCGCTGCCGGCTCACTGGATTTCTCCGGTCTTGTTATGCACGGTGTAATGTGGAACCTGCCCGGCTTGTCCTTCGACGTAGCCTTCGGCGGAACCGCACTGGGTCTTGTGCCCTGGGCAAACGCACCCCTTGGCAACCTGCCTACTGGTGCTGCCAACATCACCAACAACCCCTTGTCACAAGGCAACAGCTTCATCTACCGCTATGCAGTAACCGTTATGGAACTGAGCCCCACCCCGGTAGCTGACATCACACCTCCGCCTCCGGCTCCCGGCCCCGGCCCTGGCCCTGGCCCCGAAACCGGATATGTAAACGGCACCTTCGTTATTGCTGCAGCTGACACCATTGGCGGCGTAGCACGTCCCTTCGTAGTAGTAGGCGGCGATACCTTCATCGCACTGCGCTCACTCACCCACGTGCTTAACCCCAACATGCTCAACCCCGATGACTATATCGCGTGGGCAAACCCGGTAGCTACCTTCCGCATGGTAAACGTTTACGGCGACATGGTCGAAATCGTCATGACCAATAACTCCAACGTAGCCTATGTAGACGGCGTAGCAATCACCCTGAACAATGGCCCCAGACTCATCGACGGACGCACCATGGTGCCCCTGACCGAGATTGGTAACATCCTTGGCTATGCCATCACAACTACCGGCGGTGGCCTTGCACAGCAAGTCATCATCACCTGGTAAGCTGTCTGACTAACTAGAGCTTCACGGCATAACGAAAGCCCCGCGAGTCAAATCGCGGGGCTTTTTACAATCTTATTCAAATAACCCGTCAGCGGTTACAACCATAACCTCTTTGGCCGTTACGTTGACCGAAGTTTTTGTGAACAGCATATAGTGATAGCGGTCATAATCGGATAACAAACGATTTTTTTCACGCAGGGTACGAAGTTCTGCTTCACCTGGTGGCATAGTTTTCCATTTACACTCACATAGCAACACAGATTTTTCCTGCAAATTAGCGGCTACAATGTCAATGTCTGTTTGTGTGCGGGTTTGTGCATCTGCACCCCACCATGTTCCGTAGGAAAGTGCCAAAAATGGCAACTGCCCCAATTTGTTCTGCCTAATTAGATATTGCTTGCACACTTCTTCAAATGCAGGTTTGCCCACGAAGGCCGACATATCGGGAAAAACAATCGTATCTGCCAACTGTGCGCCCGCTCCTGTTTCCACGGCCTGCATATGCGGGAATACATAACGATACCAAAAACGAAAGCAGTTATCAGACAATTGATACACACACTTGCGGCTACGTTCAGGGTTATCTCCAAAAGGGTGTACACGGTGAACAAGTTTCAAATCCATCAGTACTTTGATATACTTGATTGTCTTTGAAGTGCTTTCTCCAATTTTTGTAGCGATTTCATTCAATCGGCTACTGCCTGTGGCAATAGCGGTAAGGATGGAATTATAAACCGTCGGTTCGCGCAGTTCCTGCTTTAAGAGCATAGTCGGTTCTGTGAAAAGATAGCCCTGCGGGTCAAAATATAATTCCTTTACGTTTTCCTCAAATCCTATGTCTGTGTCTACCATTGCCAGATAGTGCGGTGTGCCGCCAAAAGTAGCGTAGTATTTTATTTTCTCCTCGGCGGTTGTGTTGGGAAGCATTTTTGCCGCATCGTAATAATCCAGTCCACCAAGTTCAATCTGCGCCGTGCGCCGCCCAAAAAGCGGGCTCTTATAGCCTAAAACATCACTTTCCATGAATCCAATCTGACTGCCGCATAACAGCAAAAATAACCCTGTGTGGCGAAGTTTATGGTCTATGATATGTTGCATTATGGATGTCAACGTCGGGCTGGCGTTGGCGGCATAGGGAAATTCGTCAATGGCTAAAATAAAACGCGACATAACCGCTTGCTCGGCAATAAAATCAAATGCCGTATCCCAACCCGTGAACGCACCCATAGCCGCAGGATAATCAAAAAAACGATACACGGCTTCGGAAAAATTTTGCAAGTTCATCTTCTCGCTCATTTCCTTCGCCGAAAAAAGAATGGCAGGTTTGCCTCTAATGAACTCGCTGACAAGTGTGGTCTTACCTACACGCCTGCGCCCATACATAACGACCATTTGGAATTTATCTCGCGAATACGCCTTTTCCAACGCACTAAGTTCCGCTTCACGTCCAATAAACATATCGTTACCGCCCATTTGCTGAAGTATGAGTATTATACTCGTAATTCAGCAAATGGTCAATTCCATTATTTTGGCTTGCCCTTTATGTTAAAGTATGCTATGGTGCGTTCATATGAGAAAACATCAAAATCGTCAAATACTGGACTTACTTGAAACCATAGAGCAAGCCCAATCTGCGCGTTTATATGCCAGTTGCCAAGAGGGCGCGCTATCTCTTTGCGATTTCATAGATAGCATCATGGGTGAGGGCACGGAAGCGGTTGACCTGCTCATGAAGCATTGTGAGTTTTTATTCAAGGCCAACAACGGCGAGCTTGACGAAAAGAATCTCCGCAAGCATTTCATTAAAGTCAGCAACCACATCCGCCACCACTTAAAGCCAAGCAAAACCGAAATGGTCTTCATCAGCTACAAGGCAAGCATGTCAGACTCCCTTGAAACCATTTACCTCGCCGCCAAAGCCGACCCCAACTGCAACGCCATTTGGCTTCCTGTCCCATATCTCGAATTTAACAGCGATGGCTCCATCAGCAAAACCATATATGAAGGCCAAGAATGCTACCCCCCACACATGGAGTGCATTGATTGGCAGCTGTACGACATCGAAGCCCGCCGCCCCGATGCTATTTTTACGTTTAACCCTTACGATGGGGGGAACGTGGTGACGAGTATCCACCCTAATTTTTATTGCGAAAGGCTACGAAACCTTACGGACATGCTGGTATATGTCCCTTATTTTGTTGTGAGCGACCATTTATTGGCTCATTTTGCCACACCGCCGGGTTGTGCTTTTGCGCATAGGGTCATTATACAATCCGATACCATCCGCGACCAATATATTGAGTATTTTACCAACGCTTATGGTAATAATTTTGGCAAGCCAGAAGATAAATTTGTCACCATGGGAAGCCCCAAACTCGACAAGGTGGTAAACGCAAAGCGGGAGGATTTCACCCTTCCCGAAACATGGCGTGATTTGATTGGCAACAAAAAAGTGATTTTCTACAACTCGTCCATTGGCTCGGTTTTAACATACAATGAATTGTACCTGCAAAAATTACAACATGTCCTCAAAACCTTCCAAAATCGGAATGATATCGTGTTGTGGTGGCGACCGCATCCGCTTAACAAGGCAACGTATAAATCCATGCGCCCGCAATTAATCAGTGTATATGAAAAGCTGGTTAATGACTATATAAAAGACGGCTGGGGTATTTATGACGACACCCCGGATTTGCACCGTGCCATAGCTTGGACAGATGGCTATTATGGCGACAGAAGTTCTGTTTTAATACTGTATCTAGCCACCGGCAAGCCCATTATGCTAAAAAATATACTGGCACTAACCGAAGAAAAACATCCCGTTTTGCAATGGTTATATCCTTATAAAGACACATTGCTGGCTTATGTAAAGGGAATAAATGTGATAGGCACAATCTCCGGTGGTGCATTGGACATATCAAAATCCTTTGTTTCAAATGAAAGTAACTATGTAACCATGTCTGAATGGTCACACCAATCCCCGGTTGAGGTTGGCGACAAGCTATACTTCCCTCCCTTTGCTTCGCGGGAATTAATCTGCTTGTCAAAGGACAATGACATTGCTAAAAATATTGAAATTGACGCTATGGGTTGTGCCAACGGTCTTTTTACAGGCGGGGTAGCACAGGATAAATACGTATATTTATCACCCCTCTGCCACCCAGCTATTGCAAAAATTGATACAGAAACAGATAATATAACATATTACCCCGGTTGGATGGATGAATTAAAAAAGCATGATATAAACATTAATGATTTGTTGTATTGCGCTCCGGCGGTAACGGATGGGAGATGTTTATGGTTCGCCACCAAAACAAATATTATTATCTCTTTTGATACGGACACATGTAAATATAAGGCATACCAGGTAGGTAAAAAGGAATATGCCTACAATACCGTTTGTTATGACGGGGAAAATTATTGGCTTACGCCCTACATAAATACAAAAACACCCTTAATCAAGTGGCATCCTGAAAATGGAATAATCAATGAAACAGATGAAATATATGATACACGTGAAGCTACGGGAGCATTCCGTACAGGGTATTTTTCTAATGGTTACATATGGCTGTTTCCTATCCGCTCCCCCCACGTTATAAAGGTCAATGTGTCTACAAACATTGTAGAAATAGTTAATACCTTTGCACAGGATTGCCAGAATATACCTTCTGGTGTGTCGAAATTTTCAGCGTCAACGCATGTTGGCAATTATTTTTACCTATTAAAAGAGTATAATAGCACGTATGTTGCGTTTAATTGTGAGACAATGGAACGGGAAGATGGGGCAATATGCTATTCACAATCTGATTTGACAGGGCTTGCACCAAGAATTGCATCCTCTTTTTCGCTCAAACCAGAAGCATTACTTCAGCAACGTGATGCACTGTATTACGAGAGCAATACTATTCAGCTCTCTGATTATCTCAATTATATAACAATTGAACCTGATGAAGATGCTACAAATTCCAAGCGGATATCCATAGCGCAGTTGGAACATAATAATGCTAATGGTGTGTCCGGGAAGCAAATATACGAATATACAATGCAGGTACTATAATATAATCTTTGAATAGAAAGAAGTGTTTTAAATGTTGAAACAACTGTATGATTTTCTCATAAAGATTTCCACGGATAAAACAAAAAAAATTTATATCCGTGGCGCGGGAATACAGGGACAAAACACTTTGGTAGATTTAATAGAAATGGGGATAACTGTTTCCGCGTATATTGACAATGACCCAGAAAAACAAAAAAATCTCTGTAGTGGATTGCCTGTATATGCCCCGCAATGGTTATATCATCAAGATTCAAATGATTATTATGTCCTTTGTGCAATGATGAATCCACAATATTATGCACAAGCCCGCAAAGAAATGATGATAAATGGGCTGGAAGAAAACATTCACTTTATTGATATATCCTTCCCTCTGCGTACACTAAGGAAAACACCATTGCCTGCGAGATTGATTCCAAAGCCTTCCACATCTCGTGAAGCGCGTATATTTAATAACGCATATCGAAGAAAGCGTGAAGCTCATGTCTCAATGCCTAAAAATTTTCCCGCTCCAGTATTACCAACTTCACGTATTAATGATGGTTTGGCAAGCATTTCATTGCTCAATGTATGGATAACAACTGCGTGTACGCTTCGGTGCAGGGATTGTTTGCATATGATGCCACATTATAAAAGCACTTCGCACGAAGATGTTGAAGTTATAATCAACAACCTTCGTAGAATTACAAACGTTTCCCATGTTCATATTTTAGAGGTTTTAGGGGGAGAAACCTTTCTACATCCCAACTTGCTTCAGATATTGGAAGGCATAGCTACTTTAAGCAACATTGACCAAGTTCAATTAATAACAAACGAAACGATTTTGCCTGATATGGAAGTGATTAATTTTCTAAAGAAAAACCCTAAATTTCTGATTAGATTAAGTAATTACAACGGGCATACAGAGTTTCCCAGCGCATTGGACGACAATCAACAAGGAGATTTCAGCAAACTTGATAAATTATGTCATGTTCACAGGCTAAACCATCTTAGGAGAACCGTTGATTATTCATGGACTGACTTCACTGATGATTTTCGCCATCGTGGATATAGCAAAGACGACGTCAAACATCTATTTGACATTTGTGGTTGCGCAACATCCGGCCTCACACTTTACCAAGGAAAGCTTTATATATGTTTTCGAATGATTTCACCTTATGGATTGAATATAATTCCATTAAACGAGGATTCCTCCCGTGATTATTTGGTGCTTGCAGATACTTCGGATGAAGACTTGCGCGATAGTATAGTCAACTTTTATTACGATACGGATTATTTGACATGTTGCTATTATTGCGATGGCTCACACTACGGTTCAAGAAAAGTTATCCCCAACCAGCAGATAAAAAAACAAGTGCATCGGGAGATGGAGACAATATGAATACTTACGCTTCCCCCCTGGTATTTCCCTTCTCTCGCATTCCGAAAGGTTCACGAATTTATATCTACGGTGCCGGACAAATAATTGGCTTTTCATTTTTACGTATGATATATGACAACCCAAGTAGTGAAATTTATGTTGTGGGTTTTTTGGATAAAGACCCTACCAATGCGCCGTCTTACTTCGGATTACCCACATATGAGCCGGAAAAAGCATTGGAAACGGAAGGATATGATTTAATTGTCATAGCATCGCAAGAACACATGAATGCTATGGTGGATAAACTTCTAACGCTTGGCATCCCCAATGAACGCATTATCAAGACAGCGATATCCAGCGACGATACGGCAAATAACCCACTTGAGCGTATTTTTATTCAATTTTTTGAGCAAGTCGATTTGGAGAGCCAAGACATTCTCGAACAAAATTTACTTTTCTATTTAAATGAATATCGGTCGCTTAATTTTTATACTCAGCAGGATGAAATGGCAAAAGCGATTTCAATTTACTGTAAACACTTTCGGGGCAAGGCATATAGCCGACAACATGTATGGTATGGACATGGAAACGCACTATTGCGTTATTGCGGAATCTCAATGCCCAGTGATTTAATGCCCAGTATCGAACACGGTCTGCACCAAATTCCGCGTGCGTACCCTGCGATTTTGAAAGAGTATAAACCCTCCATAATCGCAACTTCACCTTTCAGGCAAGAGAACATTAGGCATTCAACAAAAACACCTGTATTCACGATAGGCCCTTACTTAGCATATGCTGATATTTGCATGTCCCAAAATGAATATGATGAAATGAGAAAACGTTTAGGCAAAAATCTGCTACTGTATCCCCATCATTCATGGTATCCTACGGCAGAAACCTTTGTAAAGAAAGATGAATTTGAAGATTTCTTCATGGAGTTGAAGAAAGGTTTTGATTCCGTAACCGCTTGTATATACTGTGCGCATTACGACCAAGATACAATTAATTACTATAAAAAATTGGGCATTCACGCCGTTACTACGGGGATTCCTTTTGACCATCGCTTCATTGACAGACAAAAATTACTGATAGACCTGTCAGATGCTATCGTAACTGATGAGTTAGGGACAAGCCTAGGATATTTTATCCGAAGTCAAAAACCCGTCTATTATTATCACAGAGAAATCAATCAACCGCTCATGCAACCATTGGGAAAGAATTACGAATCCGCTTTGTTGGTGCGGGATACATTACGGAAGGTAAAAGAGGGATTTGGAACATCCGGGGTTCCGCCGTCTGTAGAAACGATGGAAGTATGTAATCATGTTTATGGCCTTAATAAAGTAAGAAGTGCCGAAGAGATTAGGGCAATGTTTGAGATTAATGAGGACATCAACAAGCGCAGTTTTGGGGACGCAATCTTAATGCCAGACGAAACACAGCGTCTGCTTGATGAGCTATCACACCAGCATACCCATGAAGATGCAGTTAAGTATAAATTATTATTGGAGGCACTTAAATGAATAAACCCTGTGTTGTCGGCCTTCTTACCGGCAGGGGCAACAATACCCTAAAGGATAAGAATATATTAGACTTATTGGGAAAACCGGTTCTCTTCTACCCCGCAAATGCGGGTAAACAGGCAAGGAGTATTAATCGGCTTTTTGTAAGCAGTGACGACCCGGCGATACTTAATGCCGCCGCTCAATACGGTTATGAAGCAATTATTCGCCCTACGGAACTTGCAACACCGACGGCACAGCACATAGACGCAATTTGGCACGCACTGAGCGTAATGGATGAGCGGGGTGTTAATCCAGATGTATTGGTTGTGATTCTTGCCAACAATATAACCATTCAATCAGAGTGGATAGACGATTGCATACAGCTAATGTTGGACGATTCCACCCTTAGCGCGGTTGTGCCTGTATATATGGATTCTGACCATCACCCGTTTAGAGCAAAACGTTTATTGCCGAATGGAAAGCTGGACGTTTTTGTCCAATCCGATGGACATATTTCTACAAACCGCCAAGATTTGGAGCCCAGTTTCTTTTTATGTCATAACTTTTGGGTGCTAAATGTCCATATGTTAAATGACGCAAGCAAAAGCGGTCAACCGCCATGGACATTTATGGGCAATGATGTAAAGGCGTATCGTGTTCATGGTTCAATTGATATACATGATGAATTTGACTTGCGTGTTGCGGCACAGTGGCTTCACCACACAAGAGAAGGTGGGAAGGTTTGAAAAATTTACTAGTAACGGGAGCTGCTGGTTTTATTGGCGCAGCCTTGGCGAAGCGGCTATTGGAAGAAGGACATCATGTAATGACGGTGGACAATTTATCTACCGGCTTTATAGAAAATATACCCAACGGATGCGAATATATTATTGGGGATTTACATGATGAAGCCATTATCCGGCAATTATCGGGGCGGTGCTTTGATGTAATATATCATATCGCGGGGCAAAGCGGAGGGATTACCAGCTTTGATGACCCCTTGTATGATATGAATGCAAATATTACATCCACTTTGTTGTTGCTGGATTACGCCAGAGCATCCGGTTGCAATAGATTTATTTATGCAAGTTCAATGTCTGTATATGGCGATGGAAATATTTGCCCTGTAGCCGAGGATGCTATATTAATGCCTAAATCTTTTTATGCAGTAGGCAAACTGGCTAGTGAGCATTATATGCGACTTTTTTCTACACTTGGCATTAAGGCTACAGCACTTAGACTTAACAACATATACGGACCGGGGCAGAATATGGCCAATACTAAGCAAGGAATGGCAAGCATTTATATGGAACAGGCCCTACGCGATAAGCATATTCATTCCTTGGGCTCGAAGGAGCGTTTTCGTGATTTTGTTTATATTGACGATGCCGTGACATCTTTCATTGTAGCTGGCGAGGGGCAAGAGGAAGATGCGTATAATATATACAATGTCGCTACAGGTATAAAGACGACGGTTGAGTCTTTAGTAGAAAAAATACGCAACGCGCTACCTTTTGATGTCAGTGTTGAATATAGAGGAGAAACACCGGGCGACCAGTTTGGCATATATTGCGATTATAGCCGCATAGCCCATGCATTGGGATGGGAACCAAAGATAGATTTAACAACAGGAATTAATAAAATGATAAAATGGGCGATTGCCCGGAACGAGTGCGATAATGACATTGCCAGAAAATTGGATTAAACTCATAAAGTCCAGAGTGATAGTAGTTTGGGGTTGTGGGTACGATGCCCCGCACATAGTTTCTGAAATCGAAAAAAAGGGAAGCGTTGATTTTTTTGTTTCCCGTGATTGGCACACACAAGCTGAGTACATGGGCAAAGAAGTATTTAACAAAGAAATTCTTGACAAAAGAAAGCATTTCATTGTTGTCGGAACAATGCAATATGCCCATGAGGTTTCTTGTGAATTGTTACAGTTGGGTTTTGTGGAAGATGTTGATTTTATTACCTGCTCCACTCCTACCGAGGAAGATAAGTACAATGAGATACACAAGCGGCTTTTAATTTGCGAAAGCTTGATTGATGGAATCATTGAATCCATAACATATAACCATAGGCATTGCCCTGCCTGCAAAAATGAGTTTAAGTTTTATTTGCCCTTTGGCGTTAAATTGAGGAAAGAAGCGCAATGTCCCTATTGTAAATCGCTTGAAAGACATAGGGCATTGTGGCTTTATTTTGAAAAGAACCTTTTGTTTCCACAATCGTCAGACGATAAAAAGATTACATTATTGCATTTCGCGCCTGAATCAGTTTTTTATAATGCATTGCACAATCATCCCAATGTTGACTATTACCCTGTTGATTATAATCCAAACTTCAAGGGTATACGGGATGTAATTGATATACAACAAATAAAGTATCCAAATGATATGTTTGACATTATTATTTCTAATAATGTTTTAGAGCATGTGCCCGATGACCACAAGGCGGTGCAGGAATTATATCGTGTCCTTAAATACGATGGTGTCGCATTTATAAACTGTCCTACCAATAATTTTTTTGAAAAAACCTTGGAGGCTCCTGAATACAATACACCAGAATTGCGTAGAAAGCATTACGGACAGAGCGACCACCTTAGAAAATATGGTAAAGACTATACGCAAAGGTTAATCAACGCAGGATTTATTGTTAATGTAAAAATGCCAAATGATGTTTATTCAGACAGTGAACTGATGAAATATGGACTTTTGCGAAATGAAACAATTTATGAATGCACAAAGGCGAAACAATAGGTGATAGCGTCCATGAATCCAAAAATATCAATCATTATCCCCGTCTACAATGCGGAGAAGTATTTATCCAAATGCTTAGACAGCGTATTGGAGCAACCGCTGGATAGTATAGAGGCTATTTGTGTTGATGATGGGTCAACGGATGGCTCTCCGCAAATATTGGCTGAATATGCAAAAAGAGATTCCCGTATACGCGTTTTCCATCAGCTTAACCAACATGCAGGTGTTGCTAGGAACAAGGGTTTAGAAAACGCCGAGGGCACGTATGTATTTTTTTTGGATGCAGACGATTATCTCACGGAGGATGCGTTTACACTTGCATATACGACTGCCTTTGAACATGACCTGGATTATATAAGAACAAAGTCTTATCAAATAGATGCAGTTACAGGAAAATTGCTAATGCCTGGCGAGCATCCGTCTGTCAATGCCTATGCTCGTACAGCGGCGCGGCTCCAAGACTATAAAAAGCCCTTCTCGTTCAAGGATGGCTTTGAACAATTATTTGAAGGACCAAATCTAACATATCCCCCATGGACCGGGATGTATAAAAGAAAATTCTTGGAAGAAGAAAATATTAAGTTCCATTCCTTATACTGTTATAATGACCATTCCTTTTATTTTGCAGTTGCCATTCGGGCCAAGCGGGTAATGGTTGTGGATGCCTACGCTGTATACCACAGAACAAATAACCATAATTCCTTGTACGGAAACAACCTAAAACGCTTAGATTGCGCATTTAAAGCGTTTTGGATTATAGCAGAAGAAAGTGCATTTTTGCCTCACAATGAATATGCCATGGTTCTTGATGCCGAACTGGCAGAATTGTTTTACAACTATAATAGAGCGGTGAAATGCGGAGGGGAAATAGCGAACCAAGCAAATACTTTGATGTGTAATTTTATAAAGAAATTTGATGTAGCACTTGTAGAAGCAAATAACATATGTAACCAACGCTACGCATGGTATCCCGATTATTTGCTTTTTAGGTTACACTCTACTACTATAACACCAGATGAAAGAAAAGGTTTGCTGGAAAAATTATGGGGCAATAGTAATATATTTCTACCAATGGGAGATATCGCCGATAAACAAATTATATTATATGGCGCAGGAGACAGCGGCATTCGCATTGCCAAAACATTACAAACTTTACAGCATTGCACTATTGTGAAATGGGTAGACAAAAATTGGGGTAATTTTAGCGGCTTGGAATTAAATATAACGAATCCTGAGACAGTTAATCACACCCCCTTCGATTATATTCTAATAGGCATTTCTGATAAAGGAATTGCCATGGCGGTTCAATCATGGTTGACTATGAAAATGGTACCCATTGAAAAAATCTTATTTATTGGAGGAGAGCTGTAATGCATAGTTCTTCAAATATAATAAGGAATAAGTTAATAGGTTGTGAAGCGATATTTAATCATTTAATTTTTAATGGTGATAAGCTTGGGTTTTGTTGTGAGTCTTCAAGTTTATTTAATATCTGCATACCGAAATTCCCATACTTAAATACTGGAGTTGAAACAATTGTTAATTTTTTAACGAAAAGAAAAAAATTAATCGAAGAACTTAACAGTAGTGTAAAAACGGAATTATCTGCATGTTGTGTAATTTGTAAAAGATTGACTGATTGTAGCCACTTAATTAATCTGAAAAAAATAAGAAGTATAAATATTAGTTGCTATCCTTCTATTTGTCAAGCTAACTGCATTTTTTGCGATATTCATGAGGACTCGAAAAATTGTTATACAAATTCGAAGGAATCTGAGTATCCAAAGAAAATATCTGAAATAATTGAATATCTAATAAAAAATAAATATATTCAAGATGATTGTCTCTTTATCGTTGCACCTGCAGAAATAACGTTAATGCCCCATAAAGACTTACTGTTAAAGACAATAGAGAATTATAAGGCTAAATTTTTATCAAACGGATTTTTATTTGATGAGAAAATTGCAAATTCTTTATATAAAAATGGCAGTAGCGTTCATGTTAGTGTTGATAGCGGTACACCTGAAACATTCAAAACAATAAAGGGATTTGATTTATACTATAAAGTGGTTGAAAATTTGGTTGAATATAAAAAGCATGGTTGTGTAACATTAAAGTATGTTATTATTCCGGGCATTAATGACAGTTATGATGATTTTGATGGGGCAATTAATCTGTTAAAAAAATTAAATATGAAGGAGATAACTCTATCTGTGGAATATGGTCTGCCATTAAGGACTATGTTTTATGCTTTGGCACGTTTTGTTGAAAAATTGGAAAAAGCGGGGATAAAATTTGTTCTATATCCCCATCCATCGAAAAATGATATTTTAAATTTCATGAATAAATTTTATACGGATGCATATATTCCTTTTTTTGAACAGCGTAGAGATTGGTATGCTGAAATTTATTATCGAGAGTGTCGTGGTAATTATAAAATGTTTCGGAAGATTGCCTATGAAACAGAGTTAATGGATTTATTTAATTTACATCCGGCATATTCGAAAACAAAGTATAATCCAAAAATTATTAAGAAATATATGGATTCATACGAACCTGCGATTGAATTTATAGAAAATAACAGATTTGAAATTAATGAAAATATTATTGATTTTTCAAATTTTGATAAAATAATTTTTTATGGTGCCGGTAGGCATTTACGGTATCTTTTTACATCACGCTATTTTCCAATCAAGCCAGATGAAATATGGGATATGAATGCAGATAATGTTTCAAAAGATATGCATTTCTTAGATGATATACCGATAATAAAACCTTACCCCCACCCGAATAATAAAAAAATATTAATTGTATTAACAATAAAAAACAACATGAACGACGTGAAATTAAATTTATACAAAGAAGGATATACTGATGTATTTGCATTTGAAGAAATTTTTTGATGTTAAAACAAAGATATTCAAAAAGGAGTTCTTTTAATGAAACGAATAATAACCTACGGAACCTTTGACCTTATGCATTACGGGCATATTAATCTGCTCCGCCGCGCAAAGGAGCTGGGTGATTATTTGATTGTTGCTTTATCTGAGGACGAGTTTAATAAAACCCAAAAGAACAAGAAAACCTATTTTAGTTATGATGAGCGCAAACAACACTTGGAAGCGGTACGCTATGTTGACTTGGTTATTCCTGAAAAGTCGTGGAAGCAAAAGATACACGACATTCACCTGTATCAAGTCGATATATTTTGCATGGGTGATGATTGGGAGGGGAAATTCGACTTTTTGAAAGAGCATTGTGAAGTCGTGTATTTTAAGCGTACTGCGGAAGTGTCTACTTCGCAAATAAAAACCGATTTGGGAGGATACGGTCGGTCACTGACGCCGCCGGAGATAAAAGATGAAGAATAAAATATCCGTCGTTATACCCTGCTACAATGTAGAAAAGTACATTGTAAAATGCTTGGAAAGCGTTTTGGCGCAGACGTATAGCAATCTTGAGGTAATCGTTGTGAACGATGGCTCCACCGATGCAACGGCATCGCTTGTCGAACGGTTTGTCCCAGACAGCCGGGTGAAATTCATTAACCAGGCCAATGCCGGGGTTTCTGCGGCACGCAATGCGGGGATGGCCGCCGCCACAGGAGAATTGCTCGCCTTTGTTGACAGCGATGATTATCTTGAGCTAAGCATGTATGAAAAGCTCCTATTGACGATGACCGAAGCAAATGCAGATATGGCAGTTTGCAATTATAACCTGGTATATGACGACCATGTGGATATGCAGTATTCAAAAATGGAAAGGCAAATTGTCGATGTCTGGGAGGATGTATACAGCTATTTTGCCCGGTTTTGTGCCTGCCCGAGACCCAACAACTATATATGGACGCGGCTATATAAAACAGAGATGGTAAAGAAATCCGGCATTGTATTTGAGCAATATAAATTGGGCGATGACACGCTGTTTAACTTCAAGCTACTGCCACATATAAGTAGGGTGGCGTTTACGCCGGAAGGGATGTACAACTACTTCCAGCGTAGCAACTCCAATGTTTATACTGTGGCGAACAAAGGGAACCTTGCCCGGATTTACGCAGATACTTTTGAAGCTCTCGAATCGTACTGGCGCGGGAGCGGGTTTGACGAATGGCTGCCGGTGCTGTCCCTTCATGCAGCGTCAAGACTGCGGAGCGTTTTCTTTTATTCCAGGCTGGCAGGGCAGCACGATGAAGAAATAACGCGGAATGTGATGGAAGGGTTCCAAGGCCGCTCCATTGCCGATTACCTAACGGGAGTAAAATAACATGTCTTATGATTACTTGATTGTCGGGGCGGGGCTTTTTGGCTCGGTGTTTGCCCGTGAAGCGGTTAAAAAAGGGAAAAAGTGCCTTGTTGTGGACAAGCGTTCGCACATCGGCGGCAATTGTTATACCGAAAACATGGAAGGCATCCAAGTGCATAAATATGGGGCGCATATCTTCCGCACGAGCGAAAAACATATATGGGAATATATGAATCAATTCGTGGAATTTAACAGGTTTACCAATTCACCGATAGCCAATTACAATGGCAAAATATATAGTCTGCCATTTAATATGAATACGTTTTACCAGCTTTGGGGAACGATTACCCCCGATGAGGCGAGGGCGCGTATCGAGAGCCAACGCGAGGGGATAGTTGGGCCGAAAAACCTGGAAGAACAGGCGATTTTTCTTGTCGGAACAGATGTGTACAATATCTTAATTAAAGAGTATACAGAGAAGCAATGGGGCAGAAAATGCGTGGATTTACCCGCGTCGATTATCCGGCGGTTGCCGGTACGCTTTACCTATGACAATAACTATTTTAATGACCGTTATCAGGGGATTCCAATAGGCGGGTACACGCAGATTTTTGAAAAGATGCTTGATGGATGCGACGTGAGGCTGGGCACTGCCTATACTCCCGAAATGGCTACGCTTGCGGATGCAATTATATATACAGGGACGATTGACGGCTATTACAATTATCAATTTGGCGCGTTGGAATACCGTAGCCTACGCTTTGCGCATGAAATATTGGATACAAACAATTTTCAAGGCAATGCCGTTGTAAACTATACTTCTGCCAAGGAAGCCTATACAAGAATAATTGAACATAAACATTTTGAGTTTGGGACACAGGACAAGACAGTGATTACAAAGGAGTATCCTCAAAATTGGACACCGGCTGATGAGCCTTATTATCCAATAAATGACGACAAGAACGCAAGCCGTTATGAAAAATATCTTTCGTTGGCGCGAAAAGAGAGAAATGTGCATTTTAAGGGCCGTCTGGGCGGCTATCAATACTTGGATATGCAGGATGTTATTAATATGGCATTAAATTTTGCCAAGGAGGAGTTGTAAATATGACCGATTTGGCAGTATTGGTGGTCAACTATAATAAACGCGACCTGCTTATTAAATGTTTGGATTCAATTTTTGCCTCTGACGAGGTAGATTTTGACGTTTTTGTGGTAGATAATGCCTCAAAAGACGGCTCCGTAGATGCGGTTAAGAAATACTTCAAGGACCGTGTAACTTTGCTTGTTAATGATGAAAACACAGGTGGTGCAGGCGGGTTCCATCGTGGTATGGAGCATATAAGTGGAATGAACCAATATAAATATATAGCAGAGTTCGATAATGATATTTTAGTAAAATCCGATGCTATACGTGAACTGCGGCGATATATGGAGAAAAATCCTAATGTTGCCGCCTGCGGCGCGACAATTATAGATATGGAAAATCTTGAAACCGTTTATGAGATGGGTGCGTTTATTGATGTTGAAAATTTTAGGTTAAAATTACCCTTTCATCAGGTAAAATACAGCGATTTGCCGGATGAAGTAACATGTGATTATGTCGCTTTTGGCGCGTCAATTATTCTCGTTGATTCCTTAAAGAATGCAGGGCTGCCGGATAAGGATTTTTTTATTTTTTGGGATGATATGGAATTTTGTTGGAGACTGCGCAAATCAGGATATAAGGTGTGTGCAATTTCCGCTGCTGTTGTATATCACTGTAGCCCATCGGTATACCAGCAACCAATGGGCTCGTATTATAGAATGAGAAATCAAATTGTTTGTTTCGCTAGGCATACGGATGCAGAGATTTTTGAGAATTTAGCTGAAATTGTAACGGGGCGTTTTTTTAGAACAATGGTCGTCAATATAAACACGCCGGAAAGGGCCAACGCCTACACCCACGCGCTTTTTGACGCGTTAAATGGCGTAATGGGTAAAGCGGAGGCGCATAAAGTAGCACCGTTGGCGACGGTACAAAAGTGGCATAGTCTTGTAAAGGGAAAAGGGAAAATAATCGTACATGAAGGACGCGGATTTACACAAAGGGATGCACTCGCTAGTATTTTACGCAGTGTTACCGATGCACCCATAGCTATTGCCTCTGATAACATGGCAACAGATAATAACACCTTGCATGTTATAACTTGCTATCATATTTTAGACATTGACTATACATCCTTGCCATTTATAGAGGGTGAAACGCTGATTTGGGATAATTATCAAAATTTTATTTGTGATGCGGCAGATTTTTCGGTGTTTAGTGCGCATAAAAAGTTCTATCCTGTATTTCATTCAATGCTGTATGGATATATTAAAAATAAATTAAACCTGCTTAGGGAGGCTTGGGGATGATAGAAGATATTAAAGACATGCTTGCTGACCGGCAGTCAAAGGAACTTTTCGAATGTCGGTATGCTTATATGCTTGACGGAGATGACACGCATTACATCAATGAAATGCGTGTTAGTCAAAAATACAACGGATTGCCGGATTGGGCGGCTGTAGGTAATACATGTGTCATGTGGGGCTGTGGAAAAAATACTCGTTTGTATAGTTTTATGGCAATTTCGATTCATACAACGGTTAAAGCGTGCTGTGACTCAAACCCTGATTTATGGGGGATGAAATTGTATGACATGACAATTTTGCAGCCTAAAAATATGTATGAAAAGTATGGGGATTTGCCGTTGCTAATTACTGTTGAATGCGAAACTATCCGCAATAATATTTTCGATTTAGCTATAGACATCGGTTGGAAAGAAAGTGATATTTACTTTTTGTGCTTAGAAAAGAATATAAACAAACAATATTTTCCCGATTTTATAAAGTTTGACGTCTCTGAATATTTTGTAGATTGCGGGGTGTTGGATGGTAAAAGCACACTGGATTTTTTACAGCTAAACCCTAGCGGAAAAGTAATAGGCTTCGAACCCTCCCCTGAGTCATATAAGGAAGCACTTTTTTTATTAAATAATTTAGATTTCAAATTAATAAATAAGGCGGTGTATTCAAAACAAGGCGAGGTTACATTTACTACAAATGGTGGTATGGACGGGCATCGTATTATGAAGGGTGGAAATTGCACGGTTCAAGCAACTACAATTGATGAGGAATTAATAAACGAAAATGTGACATATATAAAAATGGACATCGAAGGCGCGGAATTGGAGGCATTAAAGGGAGCACGAAATACCATTATACGTTGCCGCCCAAAGCTTGCGATAAGTATTTATCATAAACCGGAGGACATAGTGGAGATACCGCAGTACTTAATGGCGTTGCTCCCGGAATATGATTATTATATACGCAAGTACAGCCATGCTTGCAAGTTCGAACTGGTGCTCTACGCAATACCCAGAGAAGGCAGGTATTAGCATATGCCGGAATTGCCTTGCGTATCTGTTGTTGTTCCGGTATATAACGGTCGGGAGCATCTTGCCCAAACGCTGGACAGTATTGCGAACCAGACATTGCGTGACATAGAAATTATTTGCGTAGATGATGGCTCTACAGATGATTCTTTGGAAATATTGCATGGGGTTGCCCGACGGGATGACCGCTTTCGTATTATCTCGCAGAAAAATAAAAACGCAGGAGCGGCCCGCAACGTAGGGCTTGGCGTTGCCAGAGGGGAATATCTGTCGTTCTTGGATGCCGATGATTTATTTGAGCCGTATATGCTACGGCGCATGTACGATGAAGCCAAGGAGTTTGATGCGGATATCGTGGTTTGCGACTCTGATGTATTTGATACGGAAACCAGGCTGTTGATGGATGCGCCGTTGTCTTTAAAAACAGAAAATGTAAGCACAGCCCGCGCTTTTTCCGCAATGGACTATCCCAACGTAATTTTTGCCTTTGGCTTTTGCGTTTGTTGGAATAAGCTGTTCCGGCATTCCTTTATAAAAAAAATGAGGATTCAATTTCAAGAGATTAAAACGCACAATGATACTTTTTTTTGCCTTGCTTCGCTGGCAACCGCGCAAAAAATAAAAATAGTTACCGAAAAGCTTGTACATTATAGAAGAAACATAACCACGCAACTATCATCGCGTAAAGCGCATAAAACAGGGAAGCTGAATATTTTGCTGGCGGTTGAAGCCGTGTGGGAATACATCCACCGGCTCGAACATTACGAAAAAATCCGTGCGGCATTTGCAAGCTTTGCCTTGGAGCAGTCTTATTACGCGCTGGTATCTCTGGGACTTGAATATGACGCATACCATAGAAAGACAATTGTTGATTTCTGGAAAAGTAAGCTGGGTACCTTTAATATGATGAATATGACGAACAATAACTATATAAAACTACGCGAGCTTGAAGCCCCCGGCTTTATTCGAAAATTCTATAAAGCACCGCACAAGGCCATGCCCTATTGGTATACCATCCCCAAAGAAGTGGATGCAAGCCGGAATATATTGTTATACGGTGCAAGCAATGTTGGCGTTGACTATTATTTACAGCTTACGCTTAGTGATAAAGCATCGGCGGTTACTTGGGTAGATGCCAAAAGCCAACAATTGGTTGCGCTGGGCTTCCCGGTTGAGCCTGTTGACAGCATTGTACATGCCGGATACGACATAGCGGTTATTGCTGTTGAAAATCCTAAAATCGTTGCGGAAATAAAGAAGACCCTTGTGGCCTTGGGTGTGCCGCAAGATAAAATAGTATGGCCGCTTTATAACGGGTATTACGAATGACAGGAGTGAAGAACATGAAAATAGCGGTGGCGGGTTTAGGCTATGTTGGTTTGGCGAACGCGGTGATGCTTGCCGCGCACAATACGGTAATCATAACAGACATTGTGCAGGCAAAGGTTGACATGGTAAACAATCGTGTTTCTCCCATTGAAGACATGGAAATAAAAACGGCATTAGCCACAGAACCCCTTGATATTACTGCTTCCCATGCGGATGACTTTGATTTTTCTCCGTTCCCGTATGCCATTATTGCTACGCCAACAAACTATAATGAAAAAACGGGCAAGTTTGATACCCAATCGGTGGAAAGCGTGATTGAATCAATCATAAAAGCCAACCCCGGCACAATAATCGTAATTCGCTCTACCATACCGATTGGGTTTACCCGTTTAATGAATGCGCGGCACAATACCGACAAAATATTGTTCGCACCGGAGTTTTTGCGTGAAGGTAAGGCGTTGTATGATTCCAGAAACCCGTCAAGAATCGTTGTCGGGGGCAATACCCCTTTGGCAGAGGCATTTGCCGATATTTTGTTGGCTTCATCTGACAAGCAAGATGCTGAAGTGCTCATAACAAGCACCGACGAGGCGGAGGCAATCAAGCTTTTTTCAAACGCGTACCTTGCAATGCGGGTCGCTTACTTTAACGAAATCAGCACCTTTTCCATGACGAAGGATATGAACGCCGCCGCTGTGGTGCGGGGGGTTTGCCTTGACCCGCGCATAAGAGACGGATACAACAACCCCAGCTTTGGTTACGGAGGTTATTGCCTTCCCAAGGATACAAAACAGCTATCTTCGAATTTTAAGGGGATTCCCAGCAGTATCATCGGCGCGATAGTGGAAGCGAACGATGCGCGCAAGACATTCATTTCTAATGAGCTACTAAAGAGACAGGGCGTTATCGGCATATACAGGCTGGTAATGAAATCCGGCTCCGACAACTTCCGTGAATCGTCGGTTCTGCATATACTCAATACGCTGATTTCCGCCAAGCGTGAGGTGGTAATTTATGAGCCTTTGTTAAAGGAGGCTACTTTTCACAGCTGTCCTGTGATTGCATCTTTATCCGAGTTTAAGGCTACATCCGGCACTATTGCCGCCAACAGGATGTCGCATGAACTGTCTGATGTTGCAACCAAAGTATTTACCTGCGATATTTACGGGCGGGACTGAGTTTTCACCGCCACCACTTCCATAGACCCGTTATAATGGCTGGAGATATGATAATCCACCGGCATCAAGCCGCATCTATCCAATAAGGCGTATAGCGACTCCCGGGAAAAATAATTCAAGTGATATTGCTGGCGGCGCATGGCGTCGTTGTGGCCGGCTACGGCGGAGAAGGCACTTTCGAAGGAGGGGGTGGAAATCCACACCGCTCCGTCGTCCTTCATGAGGGTGTTTACCTTTTTCATGGCTTCTTCGGGGTCAGTTACATGCTCCAATACATCGCCCATGATAATTACATCCCACTGCCTGCCGGTTTTGTATTCATTGATGTCGGCGGTTTCGGCGTTGAGTCCGTAGAGGTTTTTCGCGTCTTCCACGTGGCGTTCGATAACGTCTATGCCGAAGGCATCGTAGCCTATTTCCCGGGCGGCCAGCAGACATTCGCTGGCACCTATGCCGATTTCAAACAAATCCATGCCCTGGGCGAAGCCCCTGGCGCGGATATTGCCCAAAATTTGCGAATAGTAGGAGAAGAAGGCGGGGTTGGCCTTGCGGGGGTTGGTATTGTGCAGGAACAGCTTCTCCGGGAAATGCCGGGCGAACATGTGGTGACAGGGCTCGCAATACATCCACATGCGAATGGGATTGAAGAAGGCGTTGTAACCTTGGGCCTCCAGCAGGGGGTAGCACCAGCGGGGGGTTGCGGTTTTGGCGCAGAAAGGGCAGTGAAGGCGTTCTTTTTCCTCTTTTTTGCCTTGGAATACATAGGTATGGCTGGAATGCTTGTCCCCGCACAGCTGCCCGGCCAGGTTGGGCATGGTCTCTAACGCCTTGTAATATAAATCATAGGCGGTGAGCGGGTCGCCGGTGGCGTTGGAAATGGTTGCAAGTTGATAATAACAAAAGGGCGCGACAGCAGGATAGATTTGCAATTCAACAAAAATCTCTGCGGCGGCTCCGTAATCCTTTTGCGCCATTAGGGACTGGGCTTGGGTAAATTGTTCTTGGATATTCATTTTATGCTCGCTCCGTCCAATTTCTCTTTTATCCGCTCAATATCCGGGTCGGTGGGGTTGATTTGGGCGTAGGTTTCCAAAATTTGTCCCGCTTGGCCGAAATTGCCGATGGCTATCATTGTATTGATTATGGCTTTCAGCTTGGCGGTTTCGGCGGCCAGCTCGTCCTGGGGGGAAGGGGGCGGCGGGGCGGCTTCCTGTTCCTTTAGTTGCTCGCCTAAAAGCTGAACAATGTCCTTTATTCCCCTGTTGGCACGCAAGGCCATGCGCAGGTAGCGGGCGAAGGCGGCTGTGTCGCCCTTGTCACGGCATTCGAAGGCACAGCCGGCAAAATAAACAAAGCGGTCCTGCTCGGGCAAGGTTTCGATTTGCTGGTCGTTATAAATTTCCGGGCGGTAGATTTGGGCGAGGTAGGCATGGTGCAGACGGACGCGCCGCTCAAAGAAAGATAAGACAAACTCGTTCTTGCCTTCGTCCACGGCTTTGGCGTTGTGCGCAATGCGTGAAAATATGATTAACGTGATGGTATTGAACACGCGCAGACATTTTAAGCTTGCGTGGGCGGGAAGCCCTTCCGCCAAAAGGTTGGCCACTGTATTGTCAATGTTCGGGTTGGAGCGTAGCAGATGTGACAGCAGGCGCGGGGTGTCCTCAATGTCAAGCTTATCCAAAAAGGCGGAGAAATCCTGCTTCTCCTCCATGGCAATAACAAGCACATCGGCAAAATGCTGGGGAAGGGGCCTGTCCAGCTCAAGGAAATAACGCAAATCCTCAGCGTTGCGGTCCTTACGGAGCCGCATGTACCGGATGTAGTCGCTTTCCCCGGGGTGCTTACAAATGGCTTCGGCTACAATTTCCTTAACCTTGTGGGTGGTGAGGGAATTTTCAATGGTGGCAATGATATTATCATATTCTGGCGTGCCTTCCCCGTAATGGGTGTAGGCATAGTCGAACAGCTTGGCCAAGTTGGCGTATTGCTTGGTTTTCAAGGCTTCCGCGGCGTATTGCATAAAAAGCGTGTCTTTCTTGCTCTTTGTATATTTCTTATCCCATTCCAACGCGGAATCAAAGTCGTCGTCCAACATATAATTGAACACGATATTGTCTATCGCGCTGTCGCGGTTACTAAATGGGATGGGAAGGATTAAAACGGTGGATACCTTGTTATCCAATTGGCCCAACTCGTCTTTGTCGTACATTTCAAGGGCGGCTATGCCCGCCTCGGCGGCATCCTTATAGCGTTTTAGATTGCGCAGTGCCTGGGATTGCATGGCGCGGATGGGGACAGCCACCTTGCTCAACATTTTTGTAATTGAAAGGTAGCGGTCAACCGCTTCCAACGCTTCTTCCCACAGAGAAAGGTCATGGTAATGGGATATATTATTAAAATGGAAGGCGTGGAAATAATACTCCTTATAATTATCTTTAAGCAAATCCAAGCCTACATGTATATATTTAATTCGCTCGTCTTTATTCTCCTCACCGCTATACTCATTTATTAAATGGCTGACGTGCCGCGGATTATCGGGTTCTTCTTCATATTGCTCCAATAATGGCGCAATGTTGCGCTCATGTTTTATTTTTCGCGCTTCCTTTGTTTCATATAGATATCCGTAGTGGTCAAGCAAGCTGTTTAAATTCCTGGTAGGCATGGGAGCCGGTATATATTCATGTATTTTGCCTAAAAATTGTATATTCTTGTATTTTTTAAATACCCGCATCGCGTGGAAAAGATTTTTTGTATTTTTATTATTTAAATTATTCATATTAATTGTTGCGGAGCCGTATTTTTTATATTCGCCACTATTGAAGAAGTTGATGAGGTCTGTCGTGTCCCGGAAAACTTCATCGGCGTCAATAAACATGTACCATTTACCTAGTGCCTTGTCCAGGGTGTGGTTGCGCGCCCACGCAAAATCCCCCCGCCATTCGCAGTGGAATACCTTTTTGGTAAACTCCTTGGCGATTTCCACGGAGGCGTCTGTAGAGCCGGTGTCATAGATAATAAGCTCACTATGTACCTGTTCCAGGATGGGTTTAAGCCCGGTAAGGCAGTCACGCAGGTGTTTTTCCTCGTTTTTCATAATCATGCCGATGGACAATAGCATAAAAACAACCCTTTTAATATAATTTTTTATTCAATTCCGTAGCAGCTATATTAATCATTTCTATATCCTTTAGACCATAAAATTCGTCTAGGTAGGTCGTTATATTATTACGCGATGCATACGCCACCAACAAAGCGGCACCCCTTATGCTTTCATTTGTATTCTTTGCCCATCGGTCACGGGTTACACGAATCCTTTTGAAGTTGTTGTCAACAGCAAACTGTATAAATGCGTTTATATTCTTCAGGTCGTCGTTTACTCCGGGCATAACCAAATATTTTAAAACAATTTGCATTTGGGGGTTTGCCGATGCCTGAACGTATTTCTTTATATTATCTTTTATTTGCAAGAAATTATCCGTGCCTTTAATTTTATGCCATGTTTTGGCTGTGCCCGCGTCTATGGAGAAAAGAATATATGAATCAGGATTTGATTTTAAGTTGTCGCCAATACGTTCGCTATATAGAAAACAATTGGTAAGCCATCCGGCAGAATCACTGCCTACTGCGTCATAAATTCTGTCCCGGAAAGGATGGACAGTAATTTCCCCCGAGGCAATGTCCCAACATAAATTTTGCGCAAAAATTCCTTGCGACTTAAAATATTCGATGTGTTTAAATACCAATTCATGACCCGCGCCGTCCCGTTCTTTGTCAAACTTTCTGCGGTTTTCCAAGTTTTGGCTACAATAAATACATTTTGCCTGACAGGGGGAGGGGTTTACACCAAAGCAAATAAATCGAATTTTTGAATCCTCCCCTTTTGGCCAGCCCTCCGCCTCACAAAACTTGGAGCAACGGCTACAAGCCCCATGGTAAGGATTGTCTGACGGCCCACCCGTTGCGGCTATGCGCATACTCTCATTAATGATTTCATTTTTACGTTCTATGTAGTTTTCCAGTGTTTGGGCTGGGTCGTCGCACAGGTCTACACAAATTTTACTGGCTTCATCCGCGCAACAGAAAGAGAGTACATTGGTTCCTACATCCAGGTTGCCGTTGAAAATCATGTAGTTATCTTCCAGACTGCGGCAACTTTTATATTTCATATGTATCGTCCTCATTTCATTGGTTATTAAAAATAGTTTAATCTATTATATATATATGTCAAGCAACAAAAAAATGAAGAAAAACGGTTATTTTTTTATGTATAAAATATTTGCTGGATATTTTGCCAGCAAAGCATCGCTAGTCAACAGCGTCAACCCCTCCGTTACTGCTTGCGCAATGAGCATACGGTCAAAGGGGTCTTTATGAATATCGGGTAACTGGCTTCCCGCCCCAGACTATTCGCCTTCGCCTTCTTTACAGAACATATCCACTATTTCGTTTGAAAACAGGGTGTCAAAATTTTCAGGAATGTTCATCTTCTTATTTAAAAATCCGCCGCGTGGTTTTTGCGGCAGGGTATAGGGGATAACCTTAGCCATGGGCTTACCCGCCTTGGCTATGATAAACGACTCGCCAAAGGCCACTTTTTCCACAAGCGCGGATAAGTGGGTTTTGGCTTCGTGGATATTCACTTGTAACATGCTCGCCACTCCTTGCTTGGTCATTAAACTCAGTTTAGCTTATTTTATATGTATGTCAAGCGACAAAAAAATGAAGCAAAGAGCCACCCATGGGGGCGGCTCTTTGCTTTGTTATTATGTCGTTGGTGATTAACGGAGCAGTTGCAGGATGTTTTGCGGTGCTTGGTTGGCCTGTGCCAGCATGGAGATGGCGGCTTGTTGCAATACGTTGGATTGCGTAAAGCGCATCATTTCTGCTGCCATGTCGGCGTCGCGTATCCGGCTGTTGGCCGCGTTCAGGTTTTCGCTGGCTACGTCGAGGTTTTCGATGGTGAACTCCAAGCGGTTTTGCATGGCACCCAGGTTAGCGCGTTGTCCGGCTACGTGGGCCAGTGCGAAGTCGATGGCGGGGATGAAGTGGTTGATATCAAAGCCTCTTTCCAGCATGATACCTGCACCCAAGCCTCCTCCATTTCCGTTTGTAAGCGTAAGCCCACCTACGGTACCGTGACCGGTAGCTCCCATAGCGGATAAGAAGTCGAGGTTCCTTAAGTTGGCGAAGGTGAAGCCTTGGCTCATGGTACCGGCCAATGCACCCGTCACTGACAAGAGGTGACCGCCAGTCCATACGGCAGAGAGTGCGGCTACGTTGACGGATTCGATGCTGAGGAATACACCTTGGCCGAAGTTGGCACCTACGTGGAACCAGATGGGTGCGCCGGCTGCGGAGATAGCAGCACCAGCACGGAGGGCCAATGCGGCACTGGCAAAGCCACCTACCATACCCACAAATTGAGTTGCTCCAACGTTAGCTACCGCGCCACCACCGGTGATACCCGGCCTGAAACCATGGAATTGAGCCACGGTTTGTGCTTCCAGGTTACCGTCGATGAGGTTACGGGTGTTGAACTGGGTGCGTTGGGCTGTGGCGTCGATTTCGTCCATAAGTTCGTTGATTTCGCGTTGGATTTGCATTCTGTCGGATTGAGCCATGTTGCCGTTTGATTCGTCATGGGCGTTGGTGTCGTTGGCGGCTTGGATGACCAGCTCGCGGATACGGATAACCATATCGTTGATGGTGCTCATCGCGCCTTCGGCGGTTTGGATAAGGGAGATACCGTCTTGGGCGTTGCGGCTGGCTTGGTCCAGGCCGCGGATTTGGCCGCGCATTTTTTCGCTGATGGCCAGGCCGGCTGCGTCGTCGGCTGCGCTGTTGATACGGAAGCCGGAGCTCAGACGCGCGCTGGCGCGGGATTGCTGGTTGCCAATCATCCCTAAGTTACGATGGGAGTTGATGGCCAGATTGTTGGTTTGGACTACTGTGTTGGACATTGTTATTCTCCTTCCGTGGTTGGCGGGGGGTTGCCCCGCGAGATCACCCATCCTTGGGTGTCTTTGAATATTTTTGGCGGGGCTACGGCCGTTGCGCCCCACCGGTGTTACCGGGTACTATTTGGTTCTGAGTGTATATCGTCATCGGGTGGTTTTACTTTAGCGTTTTTGTAAAATTGTTTCGTGGTTTTTTATGGCGGCGATGAGGTGCTGGATAGAGGGGGCCCGGGCGGAGAGTTTTATGCCGCTGGGGTGGGGGATGTAGGTGCTGTGGGCGTCTGTGCCGGCTTGGGCGGGCAGGTTGTGCAAGCGGGCAAACTGGGCGGCTTTTTTATTGGGCTCGTGGGATTGGCTGGCGTTGTGGACTTCGATGCCGTCGATGAGGTGGGGAGCCACGGGGCGGGGGTTGCGTACCCAGGGGGCTTCCCGGTAGGGATGGGCCTGGGCCAGGTAGCCGCCGTTTTTGCGTATGAGGGTGCTGTAATCTTCTATGGCCAGCCTATCCAGGTTGGGGTGATTATATAGGAAGGCTTCGTCCAGGCCGTAGGTGAGGAACTCCGAGCCCCGGATGGCGTATTCCCAGCCCAAGAAGACGTCGAAGTCCAGGGCGTCGCCTTCCTTTTTCGCGGCGCGGTAGCCGGAGAGGAAGAAATCTACTTTTTCTGCCCATGCGCGCTTGGGGGGACAGCCCGTGTTTCCGTTGAAGAAATGGTCGGTAACAATAAAGCCGGTGTAGCCTAAGGCTTGGTAGGCGCGGACCATTTCCTGGGGGGTGTTGGAGGCGCAGGCACTTACGGGGGCGGTGTGCAGATGGGTTTCATACAGGTACATAAAGGCTCCTTGACTTGTCGTTTTGGATAAAAGGGATTATAGTATCGAAACAACATCTTATGCAAATGATTAGGTGGAATCATGTTCCGGCGAATCGGTCAATTTTTCAAACGCATTTTCGGCAGACGCGAAAACCAGCACTCGGACAACTTTGAAGCCAGTTCCCGTTTTAAATCATTCTATGAAGCGATGGACAAGTCCGACCCCGCGTACCCGGCCGTGCGCCACGCGGCCACCCTTTGCGAAGATGCGTTGCGGGTGGCGCGCCAGCGTATGCGCATCAATGCCCAGCTCCATGAGGTGAACGAGAAACTGATGGAGCTGGACGCCTTTGTCATGCTCACCGACGAGGAAGTGGAAAATTTAAAGAAAATGCTGGAGCGGTTTATGAATTTGTCCAGCGAGCGGATAGTCATGCTGGAGCGGCTGTCCAATTACGATGCGTCGCTGGTGGACATGCTTCCCCTGGAGGAGGACGCCCGCACCACCATGCCCACGATAAAGGACGCGGAGAAACTGCAACGGGCCCTGCGCTCGGACATCGGGTACCTGATGGGCGAGAAGGAGGAGCTTATCCACGAGCGGGAGGAGATGAACCGCTCCTTGCAATTTGTCCGGCGGTTTGCCGTTATCGCCATCGGGTTGTTCTTCCTGGTGGGGGCGGTGCTGGCGGTGCAGTTTTTCTTCGCGGCACAGGAAATTTTTCTGCCTGTAGTAATTTTAGTTTTGCTGGTGATGGGCATAATGGCCTTGCTGTTTGCCTTCCGGTACCGGCTGAGGCGAGAAATGCGGCTGAATTTGCGCAAGCAGCACAAGGCTGTGGAATTGTTAAACAAGAAAAACGTGGTCTATGCCTACTATACCAATTTTTTGAAATTCTGCTACGAGAAGTACAGGGCCAAGAACGCCAGGGTGCTGGAAAATAATCTCAACGATTTGGAAGGCTACCGCTATCTCACCAACCGGATTGACACCATCAGGAGCCTGTTGTACGAAACCGAGGAAAGCATTGATTTGTTTTTACGCGCAAAGAAGCTGACGGGCATCAAGGCCACCATAGAGGGCTTCGCGGAGACGGTGAACCTGGACGACAAGCGGCGGCGTATCCAGCAATACGAGTCGCAAAAGGCCCTGGCCGAGCGGGACCTGATGGAACTGGACCGGCGGCATGAGGAAATCTGGGAGGTGCTGATGGCACTCAACGACGCAGACCCCTCCCAGCGGGTGGGTGCCGTAGTGGAGACATATTTGGCCGAGGCCGGGAAGCTGTTCAGTAACTAGTTAGTGCCCCAATGAAAATGAAAGGTTGCGATAACCATGACGAATATTCCCAAGCATTATGACCCCTCCCGGGAGGACGAGATATATACCCGATGGCTGGAGAGGGGTTATTTTCGTGCAAAGGTGAACCCCGGGAAGAAGCCTTATACCATTATGATGCCACCGCCGAATATTACGGACAGGCTGCATATCGGCCATGCCTTCGGCTCGGCGGTACGGGACATGCTGATACGTACCAAGCGGATGCAGGGGTATGAGGTGTTGTATATGCCCGGCACCGACCATGCCGCGATTTCCACCGAGGTGCAAGTGGTGAAAACCATTGCAAAGGAAGGCTTGACCAAGGAGGGCATGGGGCGGGAGAAATTCCTGGAGCGGGTATGGGCATGGCGGGAGGAGTACGGCTCCGCCATTGTGAACCAATTCAAGAAAATCGGTGTGTCCTGCGATTGGGCGCGGGAGCGGTTTACCATGGACGAGGGCTTGAGCGCGGCGGTGCTGGAAGCCTTTGTGCGTTTATACGATGAAGGGAAAATCTACCGTGGCGAGCGGCTGGTGAACTGGTGCGTGAAATGCCAGACCACCATTTCCGACGCGGAGGTGGAGCACGAGGACGGGGAGGGGACGCTGTATCATTTCAAATACCCCCTGACCGACGGCTCGGGGCACATTTCTTTCGCCACTACCCGGCCGGAAACCATGCTGGGGGATACCGCCGTGGCGGTGCATCCCCAGGATGCGCGCTACGCCTCCTATGTGGGGCGCGCCGTGGTTGTGCCCCTGTTCGGGGAAGCGGGGCGGGAAATCCCCGTTGTGGCGGACGGCTATGTGGACCGGGAATACGGCACCGGGGTGGTGAAGATTACCCCCGCCCACGACCCCAACGACTTCGAGCTGGGCCAGCGGCATAGCCTGCCCTGCATCAACGTGATGCACGACGACGGCACCATCAACGAAAACGGCGGCCCCTACGCCGGCCTGACCCGTGCCGGGGCGCGGGAGAAAATCATCGCGGACATGACGGCCCTGGGGCTATATGTAAAGGAAGAAAAAATTTCCCACGCCAAGGGAACCCACGACCGTTGCCATGAAGTGGTGGAGCCGCTGGTGAAGCTACAATGGTTTTTGCGGATGGAGGAGCTGGCGAAGCCCGCTTTGGAGGCGTATACGGCGGGGAAGCTGAAATTCAACCGGGGGCGGTTCGGCAAAATCTACCAGCACTGGCTGAAGAATATCCGGGACTGGTGCATCTCCCGGCAGATTTGGTGGGGGCACCGGATTCCGGCCTATTATTGCCCCGCCGGGCACATTACCGTGGCCAAGACCCCGCCGGAAAAGTGCGCCACCTGCGGGGCCACCGCTTTGCGGCAGGACGAGGACACGCTGGATACCTGGTTTTCCTCCGCGCTGTGGCCCTTTTCCACCTTGGGCTGGCCGGAGCGAACCCCGGAGCTGGATTATTTCTACCCCACCAACGTACTGAGCACCGCACAGGAAATCATATTCTTCTGGGTGGTGCGCATGGTGTTCATGGGGCAGAAATTTATGGGGGACATCCCCTTTACCCATGTGCTGATTCACGGCACCGTGGTGGACGAGCACGGGAGGAAAATGTCCAAGTCCGTAGGCAACGGCATCGACCCCTTGGCCGTGGTGGAAAAATACGGCGCGGACGTACTGCGCCTCACTTTGCTCAACGGCAACGCCATTGATAGCAATACCCGCTTCTACTGGGAGCGGGTGGAGTGGAGCCGCAACTTCATGAACAAACTGTGGAACGCGGCGCGGTTCGTTCTAATGCACCGGGGCGAGGGCGAAGGGGAGGAAGCTTCCCCCATCGCTGGTGTGCCTAATCTGCGCCCTGCGGGCTTGATGATGCACAATCGCGCTGTGGGAACTTCCTCCCCTTCGCCCCCCCTGCCGGTTGAAGACAAATGGATTCTTTCCCGGGTGAATGCCTTGGTGCGGGAGGTTACGGAAAAAATCGACGCCCACGAGCTGGGCATGGCCACCCAGAAAACCGTGGATTTTATCTGGGACGAGTTTTGCGACTGGTATGTGGAAATCGTGAAGCCCCGCCTGCGTGACGACACCAAGCCCCAGGCATTGGCGGTGCTGGTGCGCACCCTTACGATTTGCCTGAAGCTGTTGCACCCCACCGCGCCCTTTATCACCGAGGATTTATACCTCGCGCTACAGGGGGAAGAAACCGTTACCCGTTCCCCGTGGCCTGTGTTTGACCCTGCCCTGGCCGACCCCGCCGCCGAAAAGGCCATGGAAAACATCAAGGAGTCCGTGCGGGCGGTGCGCAATATCCGCGCTGAAAAGCAGGTCCCCCCCAGCCAGAAAATCGCCATTCATATACATCCCGACGACACCGCCGCGCAAGCCCTCTTCACCCAGGCCAAAGGGTTCGTGGGTGCCTTGTGCAACGCGTCGGAAATAAAAATCCTGAGTAGCCCGCCCCCTTCCCAGGAGGGCGTGGTTTCCCTGGTGGCCCCCGGCGCGACGCTGTACCTTCCCCTGGCTTCCCTTGTGGATAGTGAAAAGGAGCGCGCACGGCTGGAAAAGGAGCGCAAGCGTTTGCAAGGGGAGCTGGCCCGTATCGACGCCAAGCTTTTCAATGAAGGCTTTATGGCCAAGGCCCCGGAAGCCCTCATCGCCGCCGAGCGGGAGAAGCGGGCGGGCTTTGGGGTGATGCTGGCCAATGTGGAGAAGGAATTAAGGGCATAATGTATTATTTTCTGGCGTTGCTCACCGGCATATTCATCACCACAATGGTGACGCTCAACGGCGGCCTGACGGCGGCGCATGGCTTGTATTCGGCTACGGTGATGATACATGGGGTGGGCTTTGTCGTAATTTCCGCCATGCTGGTGTTCAAGCGCGAATGGCCCTTCACCCGGGCGGGGAGCCATCCGCCCCTCCATTTGTACCTTGGCGGGGCCATTGGCGTGGCCACGGTACTGCTTACGAACTACGCCTTCGGGAGCATCAGCGTTTCGGCCTTGCTGGCGTTGGGGCTTTTCGGCCAGAGCCTGACGGGCATCGCCGTGGACCAATTCGGCCTTTTCGGCATGAAAAAATACCCCTTCAACCGGCGCAAGCTCCTGGGGCTGTCGCTGATGCTAGTGGGTATCGGCGTGATGGTCCTTAATTTTGGCGGGAATGCCGCCATGTTTGCGGCGGTGGCGGCCTTTGCCTCCGGCATAAGCATCGTGATGAGCCGTGTATTCAACGCACGGCTGGCCACCTACATAGGCACGCGGCGGGGCGTATTCTTCACCCACATCGTGGGGCTGGCCGTGACCATACCCCTGCTGTTGCTCCTGGGGCGGCAGGAAGTGGGCATTCATTTCAGCTATGTACTTTCGCCCGGCTTCTACCTGTATCTGGGCGGGTTGATTGGCGTCTGCGTCATCACCCTGGACAACTTCACCGCCGTACGCATACCCGCCTTTTATCTCGCCCTACTGCTGTTCGTCGGGCAGGTGTCCTCGGGCCTGGTGGTGGACTTCATCCTCGACGGAGCGGCCAGCCCCCACAATATGATTGGCGGGGCCCTGGTGGCCTTGGGGCTGTGCGTCAATGTGTTGCTGGAAAAAAAAGCTTCACGCGCCCGGCAGGAATCGAACCTGCGACCCCCCGCTTAGGGTTTTCACCTTATCCCACATCGTCCAGTGCGTGTATGGACTGTTCTTTATTATTAAAAAGTACCGTGCGCTTGCCGGGGATGAAATTAAAACTGCATATTTCTTTTTCATAGTCGAAGTGCCAATTGAAAAAACGCATTGAATCTGTGCCCAGCAAAAACTTGAAGGGTGCGCTTAGGCTTGTCATAAACGGCCAGTTGTAGCCCACCCACCCGCCGATATGAATTTCGGGAAGCATTATGACATAACAATCATCTACGGGTAAGCCCGTGGCGGCGGTGGGACGGTCGTTGCCCTCCAATAGCTTACCCGTTTTTATCCATTCTTCGTTATATCCTAACTCCACAAGCCGCTTCATGCTGATGGTGGTGCGGTTTGCGCCCGTGTCAACCTTAAATTTAACTTTTTCCATAACGGTTGCGTCATGGGGTTTAATGTAAACATCTAATATAGCGAAGCCGAGGTCATTTATCCGTATCTCATGTGCCAACAACGATTCCCCCCAAACTTATCCTACTGCCGATATTGTAACCTTCCAGAACAACGCCGCCCCGTACAGGGAGCTTCACTTGGAGCGAAAAAAGTTCGTCGTCGTCGTCGCCTACAAATCGAACATAACCCGTAGGGTCAATCATTTTTCTCCCGTCTGATTGAAACAGAATATAGTCATCGGGATATTTTTTGCTGGCTTCACACTCCGTAATTAGCGGGCTACCTTCAACCTTCCGATACATATTAACGCCTCCTATCCCAGTGAAAATTCACGGCTTTTACATTATAGCTGATTACTCTCCGGCAAAAAACCCCCGCGAAAGGCTTTATGTAAGCACTTTTGCAGGGGCTTCGTCCCCGCGCCCGGCAGGAATCGAACCTGCGACCCCCCGCTTAGGAGGCGGATGCTCTATCCCCTGAGCTACGGGCGCGTGGGGAGAGTATACCTTATCGCATGAGCGGGTTCAACTGTCATATTTGCGAAGGAGGTCATCCAGGGCCTCCCGCAGGAGGGCGGCCTCGCCCACGCTGATTTTTTCCGATATTTCGGAGAGTTGCTCCAGCTGGGCGGCGGTATAATGGCTGGTTTTTGGGGTGAGTTTTTCCTCTCTGGCGAGGCGCACGCAGTTGCGGCCTTCTTTTTTTGCCCGCACCATCGCGCTGTCGGCGCGGCGGTAAATGTCGGCGGCGCGGCTTCCGTCCTCGGGATAGGCGGAAATGCCGACGCTGATGGATTGGCCGGGCAGAGATTCGCCCTTTTCGGCGTGGATGCACCGGCGCAATTCCTCGGCTATCAAGAAAGCCGTCTCCTTGTTCTTCCCGGGCATAAGAATGGCGAAATTGTCCGCCCCTGCCCGGTACGCCGTAGACGGCGCGGGAAAGAGCGCGTCAACATGCCGCGCAATCAGGCGAAACACCCAGTCCCCGGCCTCCATGCCGAAATCATGGTTGATTGTCAGTAGATTGTCGATGTCCAGTGCCACCAGCGCGAAGGGGGTATCCTTCGCCACCAGCGCGTCGATGTCGGGATTCAGCCCTGCCCCCACGAAAAAGCCTGTCAACGGGTCTTTTTGTTTGTCCATGCATCCCATCTCCTCATCATATATTGGAAGTATGGGTGCATTATATTATGACGGAATATATTTGTCAATATTATCGCAAAATCATTCCGCCGCCGGTACCGGTGTGACATAGAAATAGTCCACAATGCCCATATAAATCCCCCAGGCGATTTTTTCCTGATAGGCTTCCGTCAGCAGACGGGATTTTTCGCCGGGGTTGGTGAGAAAGCCGCATTCCACCAGCACAGCGGGCATTTCGGTCTGTTTGAGGACAAAATAATTGCTGTTGGCCCGGGCCTGGAAGCGGTTGGAAGGGTTGGCAAATTCCTTGATTTGCTCCTGTATGGCGTTGGCCAGTTTTTTCGAGTTGTCGGATTCGTTGAAATAGAACACCTGGGCCCCGCGCACGCTGGAATTGCCAAAGGCATTCTGATGTATGGATACAAAGATATCCGCCTTGCTGGTGTTGGCAATGAGCCGCCGCACCGCCATGTCGCCGGATTTGCTCTTGCTCAGGTCGGAATCGTCAAGGCGGGTGATAATCACCGTGGCACCGCCCAGTTCGAGGTAGGCTTGCAGCTTGTGGGCGATTTTTAAATTTATGTCCTTTTCGTCCACCTTGCCGCTCACCATGCCGGGGTCCCAGCCGCCGTGGCCCGCGTCCACCACTACAACGCGCCTGTCCAAGGGCATGGCAAAGGCCGGCAGGGCCATCGCGCACACCAAACCGACCGTCAGAATTATTGCCATCACATATTTTTTCATAATCTACCGCCTCGTCAAATGGAGTCATCTCACACTTTAAAGTACCCGAGGCGGTGTATTTTATTCTTCTACATTTTGTTCAAGCCCCAAATGCGCGGCAATTTCCGTGGCGATACGCCCTTCGTCTTTATTGCCGTCAATCACAATGGTGGGATTTGTTTCCTTTAAATCCTCAAAAATCATCCCGTACCGCTGGCGTATTGCCTCCAGCTGTGAAAGGCTGTCGTACAGCCCGCCATAGTCCCGGTTGGCTGTAATGCGGCGCATACACTCCTCCGGCGCGGTGTCCAGAAAAAAGGTAATGTGGGGCCTGCAATAGGCCATCACCAAGGCGTTGTAGGCCGCAATCCGGGCAAAAACCCCCGGCTCGATGCCCTGGCACGCGAAGCTGGAAAAATAATACCGGTCGCACAGCACATATTTGCCCGCGTCCAAAGCCGGTGAAATCTCCCCATACACATGCTGGTACCGGTCCGCCGCCACCAGCAAGGCCATGGTTTCGTTCTCCAAGGTCAAAAACCCGTCGGTAGAGGTGCGCATCAACGCCCCCACCGGGTTGTCGCTGGGTTGGCGCGTGGCAAGGTAGGGCTTGCCCAACGTCTTCAGCCTCTCCGCCAGCAAACGGAGCTGGGTGGTTTTCCCACTGCCCTCCAGCCCTTCAAAAACAATGAATTTCATACACGCCTCCTACAATTTTCCTATGAAAAAGCCCCTTCCGGTTCACCAGAAGGGGCGTGGATTCACTTTATATCTGGCATGGATTGACACCAAAAGCGTGAATCACTCAATCCAAACCCTTAGATACGGGTTACGTTGGAGGCTTGGGGCCCTTTCGCGCCTTGCACTACCTCAAATTGGACTTCCTGCCCTTCTTCCAGGGTCTTGAAGCCGTCTGTTTGGATGGCGGAGAAGTGTACGAACACGTCATCTTCGCCTTGGATGGAAATAAATCCATACCCTTTTTCGGCATTGAACCATTTTACTGTGCCTGTCTTCATGAAACAAATCCTCCTAGGATTTTGAAGCCGATGTGGCCTCGAAAAAATGTAGGTCGTCCAAAGGACGTTGTAACGGCGGGTATAGTACCACGCCCCGAAAGGGATGTCAACAACTAGTCCCCTTGTTTTACCCTTGCATGGCCTTGCTTACTTCTTCAGCAAAATTTTCTTCTTTCTTTTCGATGCCTTCGCCCTTTTCGTAGCGCACGAAACGCTTCACCGCCGGGGCGCATTTATGGTCCTTGGCTACGGATTTAAGGTATTCGGCTACGGTGATGCCGTCTTCCTTCACGTATTCCTGCTCCATCAGGCAAATTTCCTTGAACTGCTTGTTCAGGCGGCCTTCGGCCATTTTTTCCGCAATGTTGGCGGGCTTGCCCTCGGCCAGGGCCTGCTTGGTGTGGAAGTCCTTTTCCTTGGCCACATAGTCGGGGTCTACGCAGTTTTTGCACACATACTGGGGGGACATGGCCGCGATTTGCATACAGATATTGCGCCCGGCCTCCCCACACATGTTATCACAGGCGTCCCCACAGGATTCGCCATATATCATTTCCACCATGACGGCAACGCGCCCGCCGCCATGGACATACTTTACAATGGCACTGCCCGGGCCGGCCTCGTAGCGTTCAAAGCGGCGGATGCCGATGTTTTCGCCGATGGTGGAGATTTGTTGGGTCAATACGTCCTTCACGCTTTGGCTGGGGTCGGCGGCCCATTTTTCTTCCAAAAGGGCTTCCACCGTTTGGGCGTTGGAGCTAAGGGCCTGGTCGGCCACTTGGTTTACGAAGTTTATAAAGCCTTCGTTCTTGGCTACGAAGTCCGTTTCGGAATTGACTTCCACCACCACACCCTTTAAATAATCGGGGGCGACAACGGCGATTACAAGGCCCTCGGCGGCTACCCGGCCCGCTTTTTTGGCGGCGGCGGCCAGGCCCTTCTCACGCAGGATTTCCTGTGCCCGCTTTATATCGCCCTCGGCTTCCACAAGGGCGTTTTTGCACGCAGACATGCCCGCGCCGCTGAGGTCGCGCAGTTCCTTTACCATGGTTGCTGTAATTTGCATTTCGGTTTGCTCCTATTCTCCGATTTTTTCTTCCGGGGTGGTATCTTCTTCATAGTCGCCCCCTTCGGCTTCGGGGGCTTCGGCTTCGCCGGGGTCTTCTTCCTGCTCGCCTTGGCGGGCTTCCAGCACCGCGTCGGCCAGCTTGCCCGCGATAAGCTTGACGGCGCGGATGGCGTCGTCGTTGCCGGGGATGACAAAGTCGATTTCGTCAGGGTCGCAGTTAGTATCTACGATGCCCACGATGGGTATACCCAGGTTTCGGGCCTCTTGGATGGCGATGTGCTCCTTGCGCGCGTCCACGATGAAAATAACATTGGGCAGACGCTTCATGCCCTTGATGCCGCCCAGGTTGCGCTGGAGCTTCTCCATTTCGTGCTCCAGCTTGGCCACTTCCTTCTTGGGGAGCATGGCCATGGTGCCGTCGGACTGCATCCGTTCCAGGTCGCGCAGACGCTGAACCCGGCCCTGCATGGTTTTAAAATTGGTAAGCATACCGCCCAGCCAGCGTTCGTTGACATAGAACATGCCGCAACGGGTGGCTTCTTCTTTGATGGATTCCTGGGCTTGCTTCTTGGTGCCGACGAAGAGCATTTCGCCGCCGTCGGCGATGATGCTGGCCACGGCCTTGTAGGCTTCGTCCATTTTGCGCACGGTCTTTTGCAAATCAATAATATAAATCCCGTTACGCTCGGCGTAGATAAACTCCGCCATCTTGGGGTTCCACCGCCGGGTTTGGTGGCCGAAATGCACACCCGCCTCCAGCAGTTGCTTCATGGATACTACTGCCATGCTTGTACCTCCTTGGGTTTGCCGCAGGGAAAGCCCGCGCCTCCACAGCCCCTTGGGATTACCGCCAACCATTTCCCCAGGGAAACACCCGCCGGCGGCAAGAGCTGTGTGTGTAGTTGTATAGCCGAATAAAACGGGAACGGGCCGCCACAGCGCAATACAGTGTCTGCAAGGCAAGGAAGTCGTGACGACGCGCACCGGAGGGG
>WQSR01000020.1 GCA_009787785.1 Defluviitaleaceae bacterium | reverse complement strand
CAAAAGAATTTTGTCGCCTCGAATATGTATTCATTGGCTCAAGCTTGGGTGTTTTACAACACGGCATACCCTTTCGCCATTTATGCTGGCGATGAAATGGTTGGATTTATTATGATGGGGTATCACAAGCCTAAAGGTATATATAATATTTGGCGATTTATGATAGACAAACGATTTCAAAATAAAGGTTATGGTAAAGCCGCGCTTTTATTAGCCGTGAAATATATTAGGGAAAAATATAATGCAAGCGAGCTTTATTTATCATTTGAGCCAGAAAACTCCACTGCTGAAAAATTATATAACAGTATTGGTTTTGCACGAACTGGCGAAGTAGATGACGGCGAAATTGTTATGTGCTTAAAAATGTGAGAAATAAATATTATAGCGTTATTTACGCCCTTCACAGGTTGCATTCTATATGCGGGTAGTGTCTGCGATTATGAACTACGCCATTAGAAAGCGACTCATAACCTACAACCTAACGCCAGCGTCTTAATCAATAGCGGCGTAGATGTTGTGACCGTTCAAACGGCATTAGGACACAGCACCCCCATAACAACGCTTGAAATTTATAGCCACGCTTTCAAGAATGCGAAAACCCGCGCAATGGAAGCTATAGCCAATGCCATAGACATTTAAGCAAGTAGCTGTGGCTCGTTCCTGTTTCCAGTAAACTACACCAAACCCCGCTATAATTCTTGACCAAACAAAGACCAAAAGCGGCAACGGTCAAAATTATATAGCGGGAAAATCCAGTAAATTAGCGGGTTGCGAGTGTTAGGGTGTGGGTACACATTTTACGCCGGTGTATAGGTGCGCACCTTGCTCAAAAAGGAGTGCGCCAAATGAAATTTGACTGGAATCCCGATAAAAACAAAAGTAATATAAAAAAGCACGGCGTAAACTTTGAGGAAGCCGAAACCGTATTCCAAGATGAAATGTTTGTCATTGCTACAGAAATGGCGATGATGTAATTAGAATAATTTCCGCAAGACGAGCTGCTAAGAACGAAATCGCGCTTTATGAAAGGAGATATTCCAAATGATTAGAGAGTTGACCGAAAAAGATTTTGAACGTGCCGTAAAAAATCCTCATTTTGAAAAACTAATGACTAAAATAGAAGTTGCTATCACCAAAGAGGATTGGGCTACTTTTTGCGCGTATGCAAAAATAAATAATGTGCCACCTGAGTTGATTATGCGAAACGGTTTGTCTGATTGGGCTAAAGAATTACGTGATATTGAATAGGCTTTATTTTCGTAAGCCCCTTAATAGCATACCAATTGGTTGCTGTCGTTACTTTTTAGGGGGCGGGGATTTGGATATGTACAACCAAATTTACGAAAGGAGTAGCGCATGTCCTTCCCTATAACCCACCTGCGGGTGGCGGCCCTTGTGGCGCGGGAGTTGAAATTGCCTGACGGGCAAGTGGCCTTGTTTTTGCTGGGTGCGCTGGCCCCGGACGGGGTGCATTACCGCGCCGGGCTGGTGGGCGTGTCGCAGTCGGACATTGGCGCGACGAAAAAAGCCTCGCACCTTTGCCCGGTAAGCGACGAGCCCTGGGGATATGTCACCGACAACGACGGCTGGATTGCCGAAATCCTCCGCTTTGCGCGGCAGTATCCCGGGGACGCGCTGGCCATGGGTTACGCCGTCCACGCGCTGACGGACGTATACAATAATTTGACCCTGTGGAAGCATTTCACCACCCATCATCCCCAGGAAGCCGCCAAGGGCTACGCCAGCGATTATTACAAGGAAATGGCGGCACTGGATTTACAGCTGTACCAGGAAGAATCCACCGCTCCTATCATGGCCTTGTTGGCCACCGCCCAGGGCAGGGATTTCCCCGGGCGGGTGACGGCGGCGGAAATCCACGCCATCCGCGACAGCCTGTACAGCGCGGATAACGCCAACTACAGCACCTACGCCCACCAGCCCCCTGCCCGCACCTCGGCCAACCGGCTCGTCACCTCCGCGCAGATGCAAAAATTCATCACAGACGCGGCGGCCTTCGCACGCGCCGCCCTCACGCCAAAGTGATTTTTTTACGCAGAAGCCAGTGCGTAGCCCCCGCCGCCGCCAGCCCAAAGGCCAGTGCCGCCGCGATGAGATACACATCCACATACATATCCCCCAAGGGAACGCGCCCGATGTCCGCGCCGATGGTGGGGGCCAAAAAGGTACGCATCCCCATATGCACAACGCCGTCATGGACAAAGGAGGTATCCACCGTCACCCATTCCCTGGCCCGGCCGGAGATAGCCGCTATGGCCCAGACGAAGGCGGCGAAGTACAGCCCGCCCACAAGCCAGGCGATAATCGTATGGACGCGCCAGCCCCCAAGGGTGCAGTTGGCTAAGGTGACAATCAAAAATAATATGGCCACCGCGCTGAAGGCCAAAGCGGCAAATTGCATCAGCGGCCCCGCCAAATTTATTCCGGTGAGGACTTCGCCCCCCGGGCCGGTAATGCCCACGCTGGAGCTTTCGGAACGCGCCGCCATCAATCGCAACGACAGGAACATCGTGGCAAAGATGTAAAAGCTCCAAAAAAGGGCCACCAGATATTTCGAGAGCAATTGCACCCCGCGCCCCACGGGCAAGGTAAGCATGAGATGCCCCACCTCCCCGAAGAACTGGCGGCTGTATAATTGGTATATCTGGGCGACGCTCATCGCCAGGGCCACCGTCCATGCCGTTGACATCAGCTGCATGGCACCCAAACTGAAATTCGCCGGTGACTGGCTAAGTCCTCCCATAATGAACACCAGCAGTCCCAAGCCTATGCCGGCCGCGCCCATCCCCAAAAAAAACCGCGCCGCGAAAATAAAATCGTACTTCAATTGCTTTCTAAGCATTGCGGAACACCTCCCGGAAAATCTGGTCCAGCGACATGCCCCGTTCTTGGCGCAGGGCATCCGCCTCACCCATCATGCAAATCTTCCCCTCCCTGAGAAAAACGGCTTCGTCCAGCACCGATTCAATGTCGGCAATAATGTGAGACGAAAGCAGAATCGCGCTGTCCTCGGCATAGTGGGCCAGCAACGTGTTTAAAATAAAGTCCCGGCTGGCCGGGTCCACCGCGCCGATGGGTTCGTCCAGGATATAGAGCTTGGCGCGGCGGGCCATCACCATGGCCAGCTGAACCTTTTCCTGCATCCCCCGGCTCAAAGCCTTCACGCGCTTGTGGCGGGGGATTTTCATGGCGTCCAGCATTTCCCCGGCCTTGGCTTCGTCGAAATCCGTATAGAAATCCGCGAAAAACCGTATCGCCTGCTCGGTTGTAAACCAGGTGGGGATATGCCCCGCGTCAGGCAAATAGGAGATGTAGCGGTTGGCCGCCACCCCCGGCGGATGCACCTCCGGCGGTGCCCCGGCAATGCGTACCTCCCCCGTATAATCCGTCAACAGCCCCATGATGACCTTCATTATCGTCGTCTTCCCGCTGCCGTTGGGCCCCAGCAGGCCCAGGATTTTCCCCGGTGCCAGGGAAAAGCGCACCCCCTCCACCGCCACCATGCGCCCGTACCGCTTCCCCAAATCCGTAATTTCCAATATATTATCCATGGCTCACCCTTCCTTCCTTTATATATTCCTCCACATAGGCCGCCACGCGGGAAGCCTCCACCCCCGCGTCCCCCATGGCCCGCACATAGTCCCCCGTAAGGGCGGCGGGCAACTCCGCCCGTAGCCGCGCTATGACGCTTTCGTCCCGGGTCACATACCGCCCGCTGGTGCGCTCGCTGAACACATAGCCCATCTCCTCCAGCCTGGCCAAAGCCCGTTGCATGGTATTGGGATTGACCTTGCACAGCACCGCCAGCTCCCGCACGGCGGGTACCTTCTCCCCCGGAGCCAGCTCCCCCTTGGCGATGGCCGACTTCAGCCGCTCCACAATCTGCTGGTATATAGGAAGATTATTGTCAAAATCTGCCTTCACATCCTACCTCCCTTTCGCCGCGACACTGTACTAACACAATAATACAATGGCGAAATGCTGATGTCAATGCGTAACTTTATTTGCTATGCTAGGCATATTTGTGTTAAAGTATGCGTCGCGATTATTCTACGGAGGAAAGGATGGTGAAAAGAATGAAAGCGGCTATCCATCCGAATTATTTTCAAGCGAAAGTGCGATGCAACTGCGGCAATGAGTTCGTTACGGGCTCTACCAAGGAAAACATCCACGTAGAGGTCTGTTCCAAATGCCATCCCTTCTACACAGGCAGTCAGAAACTGCTCATCGAGGCCGGCGGGCGCGTGGAACGCTTCAAGAAGAAGTACAACAGAGAATAGGCAAGGACTGCAAAAATTACGATTAAAGGACAATTCCCGTCATTTGGGGCTTGTCCTTTTTTGTCGATAGGGGTATAATTTTCCTGATAGGGTACATATTTTAGAGTGCATAGGAGGTGCGCGATGAGAAGAATTACGAAATGTTTTCTCGCCGCGCTACTTTTATTGGCGGTTTTGACCACCTGCGTCTTTGCCCAATACCCCGCCGACACAACCGGGGCGGCCACGCTCTACATCGGCATCGACATCCCGCCGGGGGACGCCGCGCTGGAGCAAATGTTGCGCCAATGGGTGGAGCAGCATTATTTCCCCATGCTGGCCCACGGCGGCGTGCTTGCCGGGATTGCCCGGGGCGAAATGCAGTTGAACTTCGCTTGGGAATTGGCGGGCGAATATTTCACCGGGATTTCCTTGCAGGGGGAGCTTATCCTTTCCCGGGATGGCCGGCCCGATTCCGTTTTGCGCCTGGCCGAGAGCCTGAACGTAAACACCGCCACCCATACCTTCATTCCCACCTGGGAAATCCTCGACTTCGATGAAATCGAACCCGTGCTGGCCCTTTTGCATGATGCTATTCTGGCGGAGGCACCTTCGGCACAGCCTTACCTGGACGAAATCGACCCCCGCTGGCTAAGCAACCTGATTCTGGGCGCGGAGGGCATCCTCGTGCCCCTGGACGGCAGGCGGTTTTTGCCGGAGCACATCGGTGAAATGACTGTTTTATTACCCTACGAAAAACTGAACGGTGCCTTTTTGCTGGCCGGGTCTACGGACTTTCCCCTATTCCCGGAGCCCGCGCCGCCGGAGGCGGTGCCGCTGGATATTCCGCCGCCTTTGTGGCCCCACGCGTTGCATCCCTATCTCCTGGACTATGTGCTTCCTGCCCTGGATTACGATATACAGCCGGTGGACAGGGTACACCGCCCCATGATTGCCCTGACCTTCGACGACGGCCCCAGCCGCATTACCGAAATGATACTGGATACCTTCGCGTTGCATGGCGGGCGGGCGACCTTCGCCGTCATCGGGAACCGGATAGCCGACGGCGAGAGTACCGTTATTCGCGCCTTTGACATGGGCCATGAAATTATTGGCCATTCCTGGCGGCATACGGACATGACCACCCAAAGCCGCGCCGAGGTTTCCGCGGCAATTACACGAACTGAAGACGCCATCTACGCCCTGACGGGTACGCGCTCCAATCTTTTCAGGCCGCCCTTCGGCGCGATTAACGCCCAGGTGGAGTCGGTGGCCGCCGAACTGGGCTACGGGATTCTCCTGTGGACCATCGACCCCAAGGATTGGCGTTACCATTGCGCAGACCATATCTATAGCGTAATTATGAACCACGCCAAGGACGGCTCGGTGGTGGTTCTCCACGATATTTTCCCCACCACGGCCCAGGCCATGACCCGGGTGGTTCCGCGCCTGATTGCCCGAGGCTTCGACTTGGTAACGGTTTCGGAATTGCTGGCCCACCATTACGGCGAAATTGAACCGGGCGCGACCTACCGAGGGGTGCGCAACCGGTAAGCCCTAAATTTACACAAAACGTGAAATCTCACCTGCCCCCCTTGACGGCTTGTATTTACTGATGTACCCTTATCCAGCCTATGGAGGGTCGCCCCCTCAGTACCCTTCATGTACAGGCACTGGCAAGCCAACACCCCCGGCCTTTATGGTCTGGCTTGCCGCTACATATAAAAGGCTGTTTTGCGAGAGCGAAACAGCCTTTTTTTGCGGAGCGGAGCCATTTTATAATCAACTTTTATCTTGAAAAAAAATACCCACTGGGTATAGTGATATAGCCGAATAAAGCAACCGGGAGGTATTCACATGATAGAGCTTGAAAGAATTTCCATTCTGGATGACAACATGAAGGAGTGCATCGCCCTTGAGGTTTTGCCCGAGCAGGAGGACTATGTGGCAAGCAACGCCTATAGCCTGGCCGCGGCATATACCACGAATAGGGCATTCGAAAAGAAGGGGACGGGCGATGTCGCCGTGCCTTATGCCGTTTATGAGAAGGGCACCATGGTGGGCTTTGCCATGTACGGCTATTTCCCGCCGGGCACCGACGCAGACGCCTACTGCACGAAGGAGCCCCATTATTATTTCTGGCGTCTGCTCGTTGACAAAAACCACCAGGGCCGGGGAATAGGGCGCGAAACGGTAAGGCAAATCATGGAGGAAATTAAAGCAAGGCCCTGCGGCGAGGCAAGCTACTGCTATGTATCCTACGAGCCTAAAAATATTGCGTCCAAAACCACATTCGCGTCCTACGGCTTCGAGGAAGACGGCCGTGTCATCGACGGTGAGGTGGTGGCGCGGTTTAAAATTTAATCCGCTACAGGTGAATGCGTTGCCCGCCCAGGGCGTCTGCTTCCCCGGGGTCGTGGGTGATGCAGAGCAGGATTTTGTCGCCGGTGGAAAGGGCGTGCTGTTGTACCATTTGTATGATGCCGGGCTTGGTTTCCTCGTCCAGCCCCTTGAAGGGCTCATCCAGAATGAGCAGGTCATAGTTGGCGATTAGGGCGCGACATAAAGCCACGCGGCGTTTCATGCCGCCGGAGAGTTCGGCGGCTTTTTTGTGCATACTGTTAGCCAAGCCCGCTTGGGTGAGGAGTGATTTGGCCTTTTCGGCATATTTCTTCGCGTTGGGGGTGACGAACAGGACGTTCGAAAGAGCACTCTCCCATTCCAGCAGGCGGTCTTCCTGGAAAACCAAGGAGATTTTTTTATTTTCCCGGCCTGTCATGGTGCCGCTGTCGGGCGCGGTGAGCCCGGCGACGATATAGGCCAGGGTGGTTTTGCCGATGCCGGAGGGGCCCATCAGGCAGGTGGGGCCGGAGGGAAGGGTGAGCGATATGCGCTCCAGCACGCCAACGCCGCCATAGGCTTTGCTGATATTTTCAAGGACGATAGGGGTCATGGCCGCTCCCTTTCACGGACAAAAATGAGGGCGAAGAGTTTGTCTATGGCGTAGCTCAGGGCCACGATGGCAATGGTCCAGGCGAAAACGTCTGCGGTGAGCAGGTTCATCCGTGCGGCGTGGAGGCCGCCGCCGATGGTTCCACGGGCAATGCCAATCATTTCCGCCGAAATGCCCGACTTCCACGCGATGCCGATGCCCACGCTGGCGGCGGAGAGGAGAAAGGGCGCGACGGTTTTGACATAGATGTAGCGCGTCCGCTTCCCGTGAGAAACGCGGAAAACCCGCGCCATTTCCAGCAAAGCCGGGTCGGTGGCGCGGATGCCCTTGTAGGTATTGTGGAAAATAATGGGCATCACCATAATAAAGGCTACGAAGGTGGCCAGGCTGTGCCGGAAATAAAAAATCGCCACCACCACAAAGGAGGCCAGGGGAATGGCGTTGATTACATTGACGGCCGGGTGTATGAGGCGGTAAATCAGCTTGCTGGCCACACAGCCCACCGCCAAAATTATCCCAATGGCCAAGGCCAAAAAAAAGCCCAGCATGATGCGGTGCATACTCCCGCCGATGCTCAGCCAGAAATTCCCCGTTTGCGCCAGGGCGAACAGACGGGCGAAAGCCGCCCGGGGCGAGGCGATGATGATGCCCGCGCCCACAGCGGCGGCGATACCCTCCCACACCAGTAGCCAAAACAGGGCTACGGGTACCACGCGGGTGAAAAACCTACGGAATGAAGAAAAAATCCCCATCAGGCATGGCACCCCCCACGGACGCGGGGCTGGCTTCATACAGCACACGATAAAAGCCCATGAGATTGCGCTTCATTTCGTCACCGTTGAGAAAGACCATGTGGGTGCGGGGCAAAGCGGATTTTGCGATATTTATATTGGGAATCAGGCCGAAATCCACGGTCAGTTGCGCGCCTTCCGCTACATTTTCGGTCATAAAGGCAATACTTTGGGCATATTCCTCCATGAAAAGGGCCACGGCCTCCGGGTGGGCTTCCAGGAAATCACGCCGGCCCACCACCACGCTCATTATCAAGCCGTAATCGGGCTGGACCCGGTCCCATTCCTCGGTCAAATCCAGTGCCACCCGCAAGCCGGGGATACGCGCCATCACCGTACTTACGAAGGGCTCGGGCAACAGGGCGATATCCGCTTCCCCGATTTCCAGCAAGGCCGCCAGCTCCGCATGTTCCGCGTAAAATTCGATATGCACGTCCACGCCGGGGGTCAAGCCATTTTGCTTGAGTACATAGCTAAGGGCAAAGTCCGGGGTGGCCCCCTGCCCCGTGGCAAAAATGGTACGCCCCGCTAAATCCGCCACGCTGTGAATCTCGCCGGTGGTGTCCACAATATGCAACACCCCCAAGGTGACAACGGCCAAAGCCTGCACCGCGCCATCCATTTGGTTGTACAATACCGCCGCCAGGTTCCCCGGTACGGCGGCCACATCCACATCCCCCCGCACCAACAGGGGAGCCACCTCAAACGGCGCGCCCAGCAATTCAAAGGTATAGTCGTTGCGGGCAAGGCCCTGCTCGTGGTTGTCCATCAGATGCAACATGCCCATGGCCGTGGGCCCCCGCAAGGCGGCCACCCGGATAAGCGGTTGCTCCAGCTCAGGGGCGTCCGCCCTACTGCCGCATCCGCCCAGCATGAAAATCACAGCCATTACAGCCATCAAGCAAATTACCTTTATCATATAAATTCCTCCCGTTGGGCGCACTCACGCGCCTAGTTTGAATACAATGTCTTCGCGCTTACGCCTTCCAGTCGCCCGATTTTCCCCGACAGCGCGCTAATCCTGTCGTGGGGCGCGTCCAGAACCACGGTGATAATATTAATATTTTGCGCCCGGTAGGGCAGTCCCATACGCCCGATAATGTCCTCGGCATATCCGTGCAAAATATCGTTGATGCTGGCCACGCTCTGGCGGTCCTTCACAATAATGGCCAGTACAGCCACGCGGTTTTCCATGCCTCTCCCCCTTTTCACGCCATAAAAAATGCACCCCTGCCACAGCAAAGGCGCGCAAAAACAATCCATTCGGCGCACCTTTTGCCTCGAGCGAACGCCGGGTCCGGTCTTGGCGGCAGGAACGGTGTATTCTTGCACAGTGTGGTGAAATTGTCAAATGTAATATGTTCCTCCTGTGGGGGATTGCGTCTTGGTGTTTGGTTAAATTTCCTGATAGCAGACCAGCGTAATAGTATCTGCCGCGTCTGCCCTTGTCTTTGCGCCATCGGTGAATCCCGTCTTGGCGAAAAGGTAATAATGGGTTCGGCTGTAGTTAAACAGTTCGCTTCGTTCCACCAGCATATCAATGATGTCCGTGCCGACACGCTCATTCGTCCATTTGCATTCAGCAAAGATGGCCTCGTCCTTGTTGGCGGCGATAATGTCTACCTCGCATTCCGCTTTTTTCTTTTGGTGTGCGCCCCACCAGCGGCCCGCATCGGTAAAAAGGAAGGGTAATTGCTTGGCTACATTTTGCCGCCACAGATACTGCTTGCAAATTTCCTCAAACACACTACCCATGTATGCGGAAATCTGTGGCATGATTTGCGCATATGCCAAACTAGCCTCGCCGCGCTGGATGAGTGCCATATTGTCGGGAACAAAGCGGTACCAGAAGCGGAACATCCCATCGTCAAGGGAGTAAATGGTTCGCTTGCTTGTTTCCTCACGGAAGGGATACTCTTTTTTTACGATGCCGATGGAAATGAGCTTGCCAATGTAGGTAGCGCATAATCCACTTTCCATGCCCACCTTGCCGCAAATCTCGGACAACCGCGACGCGCCGGTTGCGATTGCTTTAATAATCGCGTTGTACTGTGCGGGCTCCCGGCACTCTTGTTTGACCAAGTTGCCCGGTTCTTCAAACAGATAACCGCTGGTGGTAAAAAAATTTTGTTTAATGTTTGCTTCCACGGACAGCGATGTATCCATCAGCGAAAGGTAAAGTGGTATTCCACCCGTGATGCCGTACAACAGCGCAATATCCTCCCGGTTGAACGAGCCATCGGCAAAGTATTCCGCTGTCTCGAAGAAGTCAAAGGGCAGTATGCGAAACTGCGCCGTCCTACGGCCAAACAAAGGACTTTTTGCCCCAAGCACTTGATTTTCCATGAACGACAAAGAAGAACCGCATAGGATAATAAACAGCTTCGAGGTTTCCTTGTACTTGTCGATGAAGGTTTGCAACAGCGAGGATATGCCCCGGTAGCTGTATGCCAAGTAGGGATATTCGTCGATAGCCAGCACGATACGCCGTTTCTCGGCTATTTCAAACACAGCTTGGAGTGCCTCCTTGTACCCCGGAAAAACCGGCGCAGAGGCGGCAAAGTCCTTCGATATTGCAAAAATACTTTGGCTAAGACTTTCCAGATTATCCTTGTCGTTGGTTTCTTGCCCTGTGAAATATATGGCTTCCTTGGCTTTAATAAACTCGGAAATCAGCGCAGTCTTGCCGACTCGCCTACGCCCGTACATAACAACGCATTGAAATGTGCCCGACTGGTAAAGACGCTCAAGTTCCGACCTTTCTCGTTGTCTGCCTATAAACATAGCAATACCTCATTTAACTATATCGTATTATACTATATTATGATATAGTTAAAAGGGAAAGTCAATGCATTTAATCAAAACTGCTCATTTCTTTGGCTTCCCCTTGACCGGGGGTAAATCAGCCCACATTTCTTCTTGTGATTTGTATACCCTCATATGGGGGTTGGCGGGGGTATCGCTGGGGGAAATGTGTATGGGGTCATTTACGGGGCAGAAGGCGCAAAGATTTGAGTTTCCGCCCGGTTGCCTTACATTGAAAGGTAAGCCGCGTTTTATACATATTTGGTGGAGCATCAGATTTACCGCATCGTTGATATTGCTTCCCAGCGAAGTAAGGATTTCGTCCGCCTTTTCCGCCGCATTCACATCCACCAATAAGTGGAGTTTCGTTTTCTTAATCATTCTTCATCTTCCCTTTCTCCATATGAATTTCTTAACGCGCTTCCTTCGATTGCGGTAAATAACATAGCCCCACAGTCCTAACGATGCCGATAAATTAATCGCCAAAGCCACCAGTGTAGCCGTTATTCCGGGTACACCCGTTTGAGGCACTACGCCGAAATTTGCCGTTGTATTGGGGCTGGTTGGGTTGGTTGCCGCTGCTTCTTGTGCCAAGGACGTATAGGTTTGACCGATGAAAACGCTTTGCATTACCGCCGGGGGCGGCGTAGGCGTGGGTTCGGGTGCGTCCGGGAGCGGTGATGGTGATGCCGCAGGTATTGTATCTTGTACAGCGGGCGGTGTTGGGGTTGCTTCCGGGGACGCGGTTGGGATTGGCGTAGGCGTAGGAGTAGGAGTGGGTTGCGTTACATTCATCGGTATTGTAGGAGCAGTTTCTGTTACCGGAGAAGGTTCAACCACAGTAACGCTTCCGCCAACGGTTATCGCTTCATGCAAAATAACGCCGTCTGCATTGCCCGGCGTACCATTGGGTGCGGTGGTAAACGACAAGCCCAAAGTGCTTGCCCCAAGCGGCGCGGTTTCAAGTACGGTGAAGGAAATGTTTAACAGCGGCCCGTTTCCGCTCCAATTGGCCAAGCCCGTATTTACCATGTGAATCCATTGCGTCCTCGGTGTAGTGGTGAGCGCGAATTGGGCATTCAGTGGCATTTGTGTGGCGAGGGACGTCACGCCTGTAATTTCCAGCACGGCGGGGTCATAGGTCAGTATGAAGCCAACGGCAGTAAACCCCGGATTGTTGCTAACCACAACCGGGATTGTAATTGTACTTCCCCGCGTGAGCGCACCCGCAGAACCAACGGCAAAGGTCAGCTCGCCGGATGCAGAGGCCCGCAGGGGGAGCAATGCCGCCACAAGTAGCGCGAGGGCTATGAAAACAATCCCCTTTTTCACGATGCGTAATACCGAAGAAACAGCACTAAGTCGGCCGCGTCCACCACGCCGTCTTGGTTAATATCCGCCGCCGCAAGGTCAAGCTCCGTTCCCGGCTGGGCGAAAACCCGCAACATTTCAATGAGCGCGAGCATTTCCACCGCCACTTCCGGCAACGCAACGGGCGGGGCTTCGGCGGAGGATGTACTTGCGGGTGGCCCACCCTCCAAGTATTGCATGAGCCGCACCGCAAAGGCGCGGTCGGCCTGTGCCCCGCCGGGGATTAAATTAGCTTGAATATAGAATCTATTGTGAATCCCCCGCGCTGTGTCCACTGTCAAATTGGCTTGCCGCCAAAATAAATAATCCTGCATAATAAACGTATCACCGGTATACCCCGAGCGTAGCGGTTCATCCTGACTGCGCGGCAAGGTAGGCAACCCGTGAGAAACCATATGAATGCGCCCCGTGCCCACCGCCGCCGCGGGCATCAGCCCCGCCGCCGTTTGCAACGCAAGCACCATATCAGACCCCGCCGCCGGCACAGAGGCCGCCGCCACCGCGCCCGCTACGTTCGGCGCGTTCATCAAACTTACAAACCCGCCGAACACATGCGCCACGTCAGCCGAAAATTTCACAACCGCTACTTCATTTATATATACATCGCACCACAGCAAATCATGGGTCAGTTGCACCCCCGCCGTTACAATTTGCCCGCTTGCCCCGGCGGAAACGTCCAACAAAATGACATTGTGCCGCCGCTCGCGGGGGACAAACCGCGCCTCAATAACGATGTTATTGGCGGGCATGATGAAGGTAGCGGGGTTGGCGGTAGTATTAAGGGGTGCGGATAAGCCATACCCGCCGGATAGTACCTCCCAGTGGGAGAAGCGGTAGAAAAAGTCTGCATCGGCGTGGAGGGCTACTGCCCCGCCGGGGTTTACATGGGTGGGATGGTCTTGGAAAATGATGCGGTTATTCTCGGCGGCAACCACGCCAAATGCCCATCCCCCCGCCCCCGCCTGTATTGTTACACGGGGTTCGGGTTCTACGGCAAAGGTAGCGGTAATTGTGACATTTTGCGCGGGCATGGTAATGTGGGAAACGGGGTTCATCGCCCCGGTGGGCTGTATGGGAATGCCGCCGGGGGTTACTACCCACCCCGTAAAATGATAGCCGGGGTTGGGTTGGGCATTGAAAGAAACGATTTGCCCGGCGGTAGCCGAAGTAGGTACGCCAAGTACCAGCGAAACCCCGCCCACAGTACCCCATGCCGTACCCCCTGCACCCGTATTTAATGTAACAGTAAAGGGAATTTGCTCAAATTCCACCCGCACGGTATGCGGGCCAGATATGTTATTTAATTGGAAGGTAGGAAGCGTACCGTTCACTGGGTCGGTAAAATGCCACCATCCCCGAATTTGATAACCCGCATTGGGCGTTGCCACAAAAGAAACATCCCCATCGGGCAAAACCATAATACTTGAAGTACCACCCGTACTAACCCCGTTGGCACTAATACTGCCCCCAATACCGCCTACCACTTCAAAGGTTATTCGGTGTGGTGGCATAGGCGGGGTACGCCATATGGCAAATAGGGTTATGTTCCCGTTTATGGGCGTGTTTGAAAAATTGAAAAATTCCCCCTCGTCTGCGTTGGGGTCTAAATTCGGGTCTTCTGACCAACCGCGAAACTCATGGTTTTGTGTCCAAAAGGGGTCTTGTGCGGGTTGCGTTGCAAACCCGCCATTGGGTACACGTTGCGAAGGCGGGGGTGTAGAAGATGAACCGTTTAGGTTAAAAGTAACAGTGTGGTCGTATTCGCCGAAAGGCTCAAGAACTGTAATACGGGCAAGACCATGCCCTTCGCGACCAATCATTGTACCGCCACTTGGGTCAGTTATAGATTGACCGCCAGAATATGTGCTTGTATTTGACACAAGATGTGTTGATAAATGTCCAGAACCGCCGCCGCCGCTATTATATCTAAGAGTACCACCAGTTGATGGTGTTAACAAAAAACCACTACTTCCTCCATACCAACCACCGCCACCACCGCCAAACGCCGCGTTAGGAACTCCACCACCTCTTCCAAAGCCACCACTTGCACCATGAAATCCTCCGATTCCACCCGCTATCTGTGAGCCGCCAGAACCCATGATACCATTATGTCCACCTTGCAAACCACCGCCAACACCGCCTCTTAAAGGGGTAGATGCATCTCCACCGCCACCACCGCCTGCTACAATTAAAACAGCGTTACGAGCGTTCGTCAAACCCGCTAACAGACCACTTAACATACCCATTTCTTTTGCTACGTGAGTCGCACCACCACCACCAGCACCACCGTGATGTACGCTTCCTATTCCTCCTACGCCACCACCGTTAAACCCACCTTGCGTAAGCACTCCTAGTTGGTTGTCACCTTGTCCCCCTACCGCAACGAATAAAGTTTGTTCAACCCATAAATTTATCTCACCTTGGGAAAATCCACCACGCCCACCAATAGATTGACCAGCAGTTCCCCCTTGCGCTCCCCAAACCTCTAACCGATACCGCCCAGGTTGCAATGTAATTTCTTGAATTTGTCCGACATGTTCAAAAGTATAAGTAACATAACCGCCAACAATTTCCCTAAACACGCCATTGCCCAGCGGTTCGCGCGCTTGTACCTCCAATGTAAACGACATAGGCACACTTGCCGCCGCCAACACAAAGCACAAAACACAACATAAAAACTTTTTCAAAATACGCATCATTACCATCCCTTACCTGTAATTTTAATTCAAATATTTATGGCATCCTCGTCACGGATTCAATTATTTTATTGATTATCCACAATGCCAATACGATTTAATCCCAAAGGCTACTTTCACCGCGCTCTATTCTGCTAAACTTTTCCGCTTCTTCATATAACTCTTGCATGGCGGGGTTATTTTTAATCATACGCCCTACTTCTCCATACTTTTCAAAATCCCCATACTTTCCGCCCATTTTTTCACCGTTCACAAAAGCGATTAATTCGGGGTCATTTGCAATCATGCGTTCAAGATTCATAGTGTGCCTCCAATTTTTTAGTTTTTACTAATCCGTGACGAGGTCTTCATGTGGCAAGGATATATTATTTTTCAAAAAGCATCCTATAAATAAATCCTCCTACACCAACAATAGGTTCATTGCATTTAGGGCAGGGAATTTTCCACGAATGACCTAACAAATGCCATGTCATTTGAAATGGGCTATTTATATAACTTTCGTATACCTCGCCCTATACCCGTTATTTAATATGATAGTCATATTTGTACGATTCACCTCTGCCATTTCAAACACGGCAATGCCCACATTTGAATCAAGAATAAGACGCTTGCAATCCTCATCAAGACTCCACAATCCGTGCGAAATCACCGCGTTGGGTAACTCGTCGGTTTCAAACTTATTATCACTTTTGAATATGATATAAAAATCATGCCCGCTTTGTTGTCGTGCCCATTTTCCAACCATATCTGTGAGCATTTGGTCGCGTTTTGATAAAGATTTTCCGTAATTACGTATAAAATTGCTTCGTAGTTGCTCAACTTCCATACCACTCATTTTGCCAAGCTGTTGGCTTGGAATAGTTTTTACATGTATCACCCATGCTTTGTCTGCCTCGGGGTTTTCACCCCATGGGACAATTTCTGTTGCGTTAGAAATTGTTGGAGTTGCTTCTTCTTTGGTATCTAATGATTTTTTACCGCCTGTTACTAACTTAAAAAATCTATATCCAATAAATAACGCAACAATGCCTACAGCCGCAGGCACACTAAGTTCACCACCTGTCACCATGCCTAACAAAACAAGTCCTCCCACTATTGCAATAATAGTCCACATAATGTAATTCTCCTCTCCTACCGTTCATATAACTTTGGGTTATTCGTTTTCTTTGCTTCTTTCAAATTCGCGCATTCCCGCCATTTATCGCGGCTCATGCAATAGGTTTGCCGTTGATAGTCGGTTTGCTTTGTGCCATACAGCTTGCGCTCATGCCCTAAATCGTTGTAATACGGACAGTCCATTTACATCATCTCCCATAAGTTATTTAATGCCTGTAAACATTCTTCAACCGAAGGCCCATATGCCCCATCGCTTGTCTTATGTCGGATGGGTAAGCACCTGTCGCATACTTGATGTTGATAAATTCGCATTTTCTTCAGCTCCTTATAATTGGCTTAACGTCTGTATAATTAAATCACGCACCCCGATAAAACGCTGACGCGCCGCTTCCCCCATTTCTGCCACTAATAGTTTCATACCCGCTTTATCTTCAAGAGATTTATTAATAAACCATAATGCCAGTTCCACCATCCCCCGCGCTTCGCTTGGGTTGTTGTTTTTTACACCCTGCTCAAACATAATAATACTTAACGCATGTAAGTAGTCGAAGGGAATTTCAATCCCCTTTTCCAGAACTATGTCCATAGCGTTTTCAATCCATTTCATACCTCTTTGTTGGTCTGCAATAAAACCATGCCGCCCGTGGTAGTGAATTACACCCAGATGCATCATCTCTATGGGGTCGCTGTGGGGCGGTTTTGCCAGTTTTCCTACCAGCCTTACGCCTTCTTCTGCGTTCGCTTTGGAGAACACACCCCTAAAATGCGCTCCCGCCAACTTACTCATGGCCTTGGGGTGGTTTAGTTGCGCCGCACGGTCTAGCCAATAGGCCACTTTTTCATAGTCGGCCGGGTGGGTGTCCGTTTCTTCGTGCAAATAAAGGCACCCCATTAAATAAAGTGCCTCGGTATTTTCTCGCTGTGCATATTTTTCCATGAAGCCATATTCACGGGCGTATTCTCTAAACGCGCCGTCGGTGTCATGCATACACCTTGCCAGCTCCCATATGCATTCATACAAAAGAGCCGCCAAGGCCGCCTCGCCGGCGTCCTTTATTTTTTCTATAAATTCAAACTTTACGGTAATATCCGCATTTTTAAATCCCGTGCGCAGTGCTTCTATGTTGTATGGCATAATAACTTCACACTCCTTTCCGTTGATAAAATGCACCCAATAGGTTACAATATAGTACCAATAAGCATAAGAGGAGAACAAGCATGGCTCAAACAACTTTCAGCATTCGCATGGATTCCGATGTGAAAAAAAATTTGGACGATTTTTGTTCACAAGTCGGGATGAACACTACCACGGCGTTTAATCTATTCGCTCGCGCCGTCCTGCGCGAAAAGCGGTTGCCTTTTGATATTACTACTGACATAACGCCGACACACCGCATTCCGAACACCGAGTTTCAAGCCGCCATTGATGAGTGTGATGCCATCCTTCGGGGGGAACTACCGCCGCCGCCCACCCTGTCAACCGCCCAATTCATTGAAAGCATGAAAGAGTGGGTTGACGATGAAATATAGCTCCAGCCATCAGACCCAATTCCGGCGCGATTACCGCAGATGTGAAAAACGTGGGTATGACATGTCGCTTTTGCATGAAGTCATGACGAAACTGGAAAGTGGCGAACCCCTTGACCCTATCATTAACCGCCCACATCCCTTGAAAGGCACCAACCCTATCATTACCGAATGCCATATAAAGGCAGACTGGCTACTGGAATATCGTTATTTTGGAAACCAAATTATCTTCATTCGCACTGGTACACATTCAGACTTGTTCTAGTTTCTGCCTCTTGTTGCTATTGATTTCAACTAACTACCGTAGAAAATTAACCAACGACAACTGCACCGTCATGGCCATGGCGCGCATGGCCGCTTGCAAAGCCGCCTCGGCAGCGGCTTTTCGCATTATGGCGTCGGCCATATTGGTATCGGCGGTGGCGGAAAGCAGTTGCTCCATTTGCGCCTCTTCTTCAGAGAGGCGTACGTCCATCATTTCAAACATGCTCATGCGCGTGCCCATGCGGGTGTGTTCGGCAATAACATTGTCAGCGTGGCGGTTGAACAGCTCCAGCATATTATTAATACGGTCGTGCAGTACGGCGTTGGCCTGGGCGCGTTCGTTGTTGAGTTGCGTTTCGATGGCGTTTTCCAGCACTTGCCCCAGCATATTGTGGGGCGGCGAACTAAAATACGCCTCCACCGCGTGGCGTTCTGAAATTTGAACAGAGCGGATAAAGTCCATGAGCCGCTTTAGGTCGGTGTACATTTTGTCGGTATATACATGGCGGGCCAGGTCATTGATGCGCTGGTGGTTGCCGGGTGCAATTTCATGCACAATCCAGTAGTCCTCTTGGTTTATCACATTCCCGGCTTGCAACGCCGTTGCAGGCGGGGGAATGCGTACCGATGAGGTAAACGAAACCGCTACATTCGGCAACGCGGTTTGCGTTCCTGCCGGGGGCATGGAAACAATGGCGTCAATGTCCGGTGCGGGGTTGAAAAATTGCAAAAGTTCAAACTCCACGGGGTCCACACCATAATTCATCACAGAAAAATCTACACGGTAGCCGTCGCCCTCTAGGGTTACGCGCTGGATAATTTCAAGATTGTGAGGCGGCGCGGTGTAAAACACCGTTTCCCACATAGTACCGGATTGTAACGGCGGGCTATTGCTCAAGCTCCACAGGGGTATTTCTATAGCACCCATGCGCAATATCGGGGATGTATCGCCAAACATGTCGAAGGTACCCGGGGCTTCCGCGTCTGCACCGCCTATGGTTACAGAGAAGTTAAAGCTTCCGTCTGGGTTTATGGGGTATTGGTAAAATGCGTGGGTAATATCCAATGTGGTGTTCCCAATCACTTCAATGGAATCAAAATAAATGGCGGGGTTAAGCTCCCCTGCGCGGAAGCCCTCCTTGTGATATGTAATGCGTGTACCATCGCGCCAAGTATGTGCCGCTTCGTCGCATAACACGATTTCGCCGGTTTCTATTATGTAGTGGACGATGAATGGATTTTCCGCTGTTCCGGGAGGGTGGGGCGAATTTTCGTCTGCGCCGGGGGGAAGATATGCGTTTTCGTCTAGCATACTCCTTACTATTATGAGGTATTCCAAGGGCGGCTCACCGTTACGCCCGGGCGCACCCTGTATACCCGGGATGGCCAAGGGCTGTCCGTTTTCATCCCGGATAGAAAAATCAAAGCTGACGTGGTTATACGCCAGCTTAATCACGTTCGCGTTATGCACCGTTGCCTTGTGCGCGGGGTGAAATTGTTGAAATGACATGATGCGCTCAATATCCCGGGCATCAAACTGCTGGGTAATGATAAAGGAAAGGTCATTGTCCCGAATAAAAACGGGGGGTTGTGTTGTCCGGTAGCCCGAAAACACATACCGCCCCATGTAGGTTTGGTTAATCTCCAGCCCAAGCTGGTCAACCAGTTCCTGCACTTCCTTTGCCAAGCCCATGCGGTCATCTATAGTCAAGTGACCCGTGGCGGCTTCTACGAAAAGTACGTTTAATCGTTGAAGCACTTCATCTGTCATGTTCACAAATGCAGATTCTGTAACGCTCATCCACGCAAGCCCACCCTGTACATTGCGGTAAAATTGCTGGGTTTCTTCAATGATAGTGCGATACCGCAATGCACGGGCGGCGGCGATGGGGTCATCAGATGGACGCTGGAAGCGTTTAGTCGTTTCAATTTGATTCACGAGGTTATTGACATGCCGCACATTGCGGTGCAGATTGTTGAGCGAATTGCCGAATATCATAGAGTTGGTGATGCGCATGGGGAAGCCTCCTCTACTTATCTAAAAAGGTTTACCTTTATAGAAAGTCCGATTCTTCCTTAAATCCGCGAAAAATGGAAATGTATGGGTGGGAGCAGGTGCGGATGGGCGCGAAATTCATTGCACCCCGCTACTGGTTGTGTTAAAATTTGCTAAATTAACCGATATAAAAAGGTAAACCTTTTTATACTGCCTACTTTTTCTTCTCCACCCGCATTTCTCGCAAACGGTTGTAAAACGTGGCTCTTTTCAAGCCTGTCTGCACCAGCGCATCGTCAAACGGGATTTTTCCCTGCTCCCATTGCTTGACCACCGCCGCGAAATCTTCCGGTGGCCTTTTTATAGGACGGCCTAAATGTACCCCCCGCGCTTTGGCGGCGTTGATGCCGGCCCGCTGCCGTGTGCGTATGTCGGTGCGTTCTTTTTCCGCAACATAGCCGAACAAGGATATAACTAAATCAGCAATCAGCGTACCTAATAAATCCCTCCCCTTACGGGTGTCCAGCAATGGCATATCCATTACCACGATGTCCACACCCTTCTCCTTGGTAAGTATGCGCCACCAATCCAAGATGTCAGCGTAACTGCGCCCCAAGCGGTCAATGCTCCCCACATACAGCATATCCCCCGCTTCTAATTTTTTTACCATGGCTTGCCACGCAGGGCGTATAAAATCCTTGCCGCTTTGCTTGTCCACGTATATACGTGTCTGCGGGATTTTCAATTTCGCCATCGCGTCAAGCTGGCGGTTCTCATTTTGACTTACATCAGATATACGGCAATACCCGTAAATTTTCATGTACATTGCTCCCTCCGGTTTATTCGGCTATAAATCCTTTTTCGGGGAAGTACATTGCAACGGGTACAAGCCTTGCCTTTTCCAGCTCTGCGCCGTATGATTGCGCCTATGTTGCATATGATTACCTTAGAAACCGAACGCCTTATCCTGCGCAATTACAAGGCGTCTGACCTGGACGCCTATCACGCCATGCTCTCGGACGGGGAGAACATGACTTATTTGTATGATATCGTCACCCATTCCCTGGAGGAATCCAAGGAGAGCCTGGAAAATGCCATGGCCGTCAATGCGGCGGGGCGGGCCCGGCGTTTCGCCATCACCCTGAAGGGGGCGGATACCCTCATCGGCGCGGTGGGCTATGAAATCGCCGCCCATACCCCGGCGGGGAAAATTGCCGACCCCATGGGCTGGTTTCTCATGCCCGCGTATCAAAACAAGGGCTACATGACCGAAGGGGTGAAGCGGGTGCTGGCGTACGCGTTTTTGCGGGACGACTGCGCGGAGGTCATTACCGGATGCTTCGCGGAGAATCTACCCACCCAACGGGTTATGGAAAAGGCGGGCTTCGGGAATAAAGCGGAATCCCAAGCCCTGCCCCATGACGGGAAAATGAAAAAACGCCTCAGATTCTCCCTAAGCCGGGAAAGTTATATGAGCGCGTATTATTTACTTCACAAATAGGTTGGCTTATAATGCGTGAAAAATCGCAGGAGCGTGACGAAGATGAGCAAACCCGTGAATGTAACCGTTTGGGACGAAGCCGAGGGCGCGATTGGCCCCTATCCCCAGGGGATTTATACGGCTATAGCCGATTTTTTGAAGGCAAGCGGCGAGTTTGGCGAGGTACGTATTGCCCTCCAGCCCCAGCCCGAGCACGGCCTGACCGAGGAACTGCTCGCCGCCACCGATGTGCTGGTGTACTGGGCCCATTGCTATCACCATCAGGTGGAGGACGCCATCGTGGAGCGGATTCGCGCCCGGGTGCTGAACGGCATGGGGCTGGTGCTCCTCCATTCCGCCCACGCGAGCAAAATCTTTGGCCGGCTGGTGGGCGCGGAGCCCGCCAAACTGCGCTGGCGCGAAATAGGCGAGCTGGAGCGGGTGTGGCGTATCGAGCCCGCCCACCCCATCGCCGCCGGGGTGCCGGAATTTTTTGACATCCCCCATTCCGAAATGTATGGCGAGCATTTTCAAATCCCCGCCCCTGACGAGTTGCTCTTTATCAGCTGGTACGAAGGCGGCGAGGTCTTCCGCAGTGGCTGTACCTTCACCCGGGGGCTGGGCCGGATTTTCTTCTTCTCCCCCGGCCATGAAACCTTCCCCATCTATACCCTGCCCGAGGTGCAACGCATTATCATCAACGGAATAAAATGGGCCGCGCCCACGGGTCATCCCAAGATAACCACGGGGGAACAGCCCTTCATCCCACCGGCACGCGCTTAGGCACTGGTGCCTAATATGCGATGTCGATGAGCTCCTGTATTTTGTACATTCGTTCGTCCAGGTCTGAAATCTTGGCGGCGCATTCCTTTAGGCCCTCCGCCAGGTGTATGGGGATGCCTGATTTATATTTGTAGCGGATTTTATGCTCCAGGGAAGCCCAAAAGTCCATGGCCTGGGTGCGGATTTGCACCTCTACGGGCAGGCGCAGTATTTCGCCGGAGAGGTATACGGGAACCTCGAACACCAGGTGATGACTGCGGTAGCCCGAGGGCTTGGGCTTGTCGATGTAGTTTCGTTCCTTGATGAGCTTTATGTCGGGCTGATTCTTGAAGACATTGGCAATGGTGAAAATATCCCGGGTATAGGCGCAGATGCAACGCAGGCCCGCAATGTCGGTCAGGTTTTGCCGGGCAGACTCTGCCGTGATGGGGTGGTCTTGGCGGTGGAGCTTCTGGGCGATGCTTTCATAGGACTTTACCCGGAGCTTTACGTGCTCGATGGGATTATGCTTTTGTATGTTCTCAAAGTCCTCCAGCAAAATATCCATGCGCATCTCCATATTCCGCAAGGCACACCGGTACAAAACGAGGGTTTCCTTCATTTTCATAAATTCGGGTGGGGTGAAAAGAATGGCCATAATCGTCCCGCCTTTTATCGGATAATTTTCATGGTACGGGGCACGGAAAGGGTCAGCACCGCGCCGTTTTCGTTGTTTTCCGCCGTGACGATGCCGTCGTGCTGGTCGGCGATGGATTTCACAATGGCCAGGCCGATGCCCGAAAGGCCGCCCTTGCCCCGGTAAAACCGTTCAAATACACTGGAGAGCTCGCCGGGCTCGAAGCCGGGGCCGTCGTCCAGCACCCGGATAACCGCCCGGGGGCCGATGCCATAGCATTCGATGAGAATGGTGGTTTTGGCATAGCGCAGGGCATTGGAAATCAGATTGTCCAAAGCGCGCTCGATGTAGGATTTAACGCAGGGGATAATCACGGGCTCCGTATCATGCCGGAACCCGATTTGTATTTTACCCATCGGGTCCTGGTGGAGGTTGACGCGCTTGGCAATGAGCGCGATTAAATCCACGTCCTCCTCGTCGGGGGTGGTGATATTGTCTATGCGCGAGATATAGAGGATGTCGCCCACCATTTGGGTCAGCCGGTCGGCAGACTCGATGATGGTCTCGCTGGATTTCTTCGCGTCCATGATGCCGTATTTTATGCCCTCGGCGTAGCTTTTTACGGACATGAGGGGGGTGCGTAGCTCGTGGGATACGTTCTGGAAAAAAATCTTCTGGTCATTGTCGTACTTGGCCAGCTGCTTCGCCGTCTGGTTCAGGCTCTGGTTCAGGGTTTCAAACTCCTCGTTGGCGAAGGATTCCGGGTTGGGGGTGAAATTCCCCCGGCCAATGCGCTGGGCGAAGCGGTTCAATGCGCGCAGGGGGTGGGCCAGAGAGCCCGCAAGGAACGTAGCGATTATCATAGACACCACCCAAATGATAACCACCAAAACCAACAGTAGCATATTCACCCGTTCAGAAAAACGCGAAATATCGGTGATGTCTACATAAAAAACCCCGAACCAACCCGAATCCACACCGAAGGCGGGCTTTGCCGTGACATAAAAAATACCGCCGTCGGTGCGCAAGCGGCGGTTTGTCAGTATATCGGGGGTAATGTGCTCGGCCATCAGGGTTTCGGCAATTTCAAGGATATGGGGGTCGGTATAGCCGTATAACAGGTAAAAATTTTCATTCAAGTAAAAATGGTTGATGCGTTGCCCGAACAAGCCTGAGCGCACGATTAAAGTAAAACCCCCGAAGTAGGTATACAGCTCCTGGGTTTCGGTCAGCTCGGATATGGCATTGTGCCGGATATACTGCTGTACCGTTATGTTAAAGGCAATGCCCACCAGCGCGAAGGATAAAAAAAACAACGCGGAAAAGGCAGTAAGGATACTGCCGCGCAAATTGCGCCGGATGTGTTTAAACAACTTCCTCGCCCCGCTCGTAGGCGATACGGCGGAACAGGGCCTTGACCCGCATCACAAAGGTCATGGGGCTCACGGGCTTGGTAAAGAAATCGTCCGCGCCCAGGTCCAGTCCCGTTTGGTAGTCCAAGTCCGAGTCCCGCGCCGTCAGCATGAAAATGGGGACAAAGCTTACCTTGCGCAACTCCTTGCAAATGGTAAACCCATTTGACCCCGGCATCATCACGTCCAGCACCACCAAATCCGAGGGCTTCTCCCGGAAGGCGGCAAAGAGTAAATCCCCGGTTTCAAAGGCTTCTACTTGATAGCCCGCGCTCTCCAAAAACGTCTTCAACGCCTCGCGGATATACGTGTCATCGTCAGCGATATAAATACATTTCATGTAGCATCACCTTTACATATGCAATTTTATAGCAGTGGCGAAAACAGCCGGGATACGGACTCCCGTATTTTTACCGTGCGCTTGCGCCGCTCGTAGCTTTCGAAATCCAGTGCGCGGCAATCCTTCATGTCTTCGATGAAGGATTGTTCCAGTTCCAGGGTGGTTTTGGCGTCGGTGATGAAGGCGTGGGTCTCGAAGTTGATTTTAAAGCTGCGCACATCCATATTGGCGGTGCCGATGGCGCAGATTTCCGAGTCAATCATCACGGTTTTGCAGTGGATAAAGCCCTCGATGTATTCGTAGCCCTTCACCCCGGCGCACATCAGCTCGCCCATGTAGCTGGAGCTGGCCCAGTACACAAAGGGGTGGTCCGGCTTGCCGGGGTACATGATGCGCACGTCCACCCCCCGCAAGGCGGCAATGCGCAAGCAGGTGAAAAGGGCGTCGTCGGGGACGAAGTAGGGGGTTTGGATATAAATGGATTTCTTGGCGGCCATTATCATTTCGCAAAAGCCGTGTAATACATGGGGGTCGCGGGTGTCGGGGCCGCTGGATACAATCTGTATGCTGGAGCCGCTTTCCGGGGCTTGGTTCAGGTTCGGGTCATTGTTTTTAAAATACTTAGGGGAGACTTCCAGTTTATCCAGTTTATTCTTCACGCTGAAGTTCCAGTCCATGATAAAGCGCAACGTCAGCGGGTTGACCGCGCCTCCCGTCAGCCGCATATGGGAATCCCGCCAGAAGCCGAAACGCTCGCTCATGCCCAGGTATTCCTTGCCGATGTTGGAGCCGCCCAGGTAGGCAATTTCCCCGTCTATGACCGCAAGCTTCCTATGGTTGCGGTAATTCAGCCGCATCAGGAAGGGGGGCATAAACAGCCCGAGCCTGCCCTTGCCACTGACCAGCGGCGCGTAGGTGCCCTTGGGGGTGAAGTAACAGCCCGTGCCATCCACCAGCAGGCGCACGTCCAGCCCGTCCATGGCGCGTTCCGCCAGCTTGCGCACCAGCCTCCGCCCGATTTCGTCCCCCCGGAATATGTAATACTGCACAAAGATATATTCCTTGGCGTTGGCGATATCTTCCAGCAAGGCGTCGAACTTCGTCTTGCCGTCATAATAAAGGGTCAGCTGGTTGCCGTGGATAATGTCCCCCTCGTCCGCGCCCAGGTTCAGCTCCCGGTAGGTTTCGTGCATTTGCACGTCGCTTTCATATTTTCCCTTGAAAACCCGTTGCTTGCGGACGTCCTGCCCCCCCATGAGGTACAGGAGAAACCCGAATATGGGAAGGAACGCCATGGCCACAATCCATGCCCAGGTGGCGGCGGTGTTGCGTCGTTGCACAAAAATTACATAGGCTATGAGGAAATAATTGACGATTGTCACAAGAAACATGGGGGAAGGCATTCCATTTCTCCTTTCCACCGGCATTATACACTAAAAATATGCGTCATACCACAGGATAAACATATAAATTGTCCAAATCATGCGTGAGTTATCGTCTTTGCCGGCTTTGTGCCTGTCCAGCAAGCGGATAAGCTTGTCCCGCTGAAAAATCCGGCCCACAAAATCCAGCTCAAAGGCTTGCTTTACTCGCCCATAGTAGGCGTCCTCCCGTAGCCACAGCCGGGTGGGTACGGGGAAGCCCCGCCGCTGTTTGTTCCGGCCGTCGGGGAAATTGCGCGCCGCCGCGTGGCGCAGGGCGTACTTTGTGCCCTTCCGGTTCACCCGGTAGCGGGTGGGAATGGAAGCGGCCACGGAAAAGACTTCCTTGTCCAAGAAGGGTACCCGCAACTCCAGGGAGTTGGCCATGGACATTTTATCCGCCTTGAGCAAAATATCCCCCACCAGCCACAGGTGGATGTCTACGTATTGCATCTTTGTGATGTCGTCATACCCCAGTTCCCGGGCCTTGTCGTAATAGGGGCGGGCGATGTCGGTTACTCGGAGACGGCTTACATATTGGGGCTGGAGGATTTCGGCCCGCTCCTCGTCGGTGAAGGTGTAGAAGTTGCCGATGTAGCGTTCCTCCAGGGGCTTCCCCGCCAAGGTGAGAAAACGCTTGCCCTTGAACCGGTAGGGGATTTTCTGCACCCAGCGGCTGATAAAACGCCGCACGGGCAGGGGCAGGATTTTCATAAAGCCCAGATGAAACATGCGGTGATAATGCTCGTACCCGCCGAAGAGCTCGTCGGCCCCCTCCCCGGTAAGGGCCCCCTTTACGTGCTCCCGCGCTACTTTGCACACGAAATACAAAGCCACGGCGGCGGGGTCCGCCAGGGGCTCGTCCATATAGTATTGGATTTTTTGCAAGGCGTCCCAGAACTCATCCTTGGTGATGACCTTGCTCCGGTTTTCGATGCCCTTGGCCCGGGCCAAAGACTGGGCGGCCCCGATTTCGCTAAAGCCCTCGTAGTCGAAGCCCACGGTAAAGGATTTATCCACCTTGGAAACGGAGGTGATATAGCTGGAATCCCACCCGCCGGACAGGAATGTCCCCAGCTCCACATCCGTGCGCTGGTGGTATTCCACCGACTCCTTCACCATGGCGTCCACCTGCTCTACGGTGTCGTTCAAGCCCTGGGCACCCTTGTGGATTTCGTTGGGGGCGAAGGCCGCCTGCCAGTATCGGGTAAGGGTAATCCCGCCGTCTTTGTAGCGCATGAAATGGGCGGGGGGTAGCTTGTACACCCCTTTGAAAAAGGTTTCGTCCAGCACGCTGTACTGGAAGGAGAGGTACGCCTCCAAGGCCACCGGGTTTAGCTCCTTCACGAAGCCGGGGTACTCCAGGAAGGATTTTATCTCCGACGCGAAGAGTAACTGCCCGCCGAAAATCCCGTAGTAAAAGGGCTTTATCCCAAAGTTATCCCGGGCGGCAAAGATTTCCCCCGTGGTGTGGTTATATATCACAAAGGCGAACATGCCCCGCAGATAATCCAGCATCCCCTCGCCGTATTCCTCGTAGAGGTGGAGCAGTACCTCGGTGTCCGACGTGGTGGTGAACACATGGCCCTTCACCGCCAGCTCGGCCCGAAGCTCGATGTAGTTGTATATCTCGCCGTTGAAGACCAAAGAAAATGTCTCGTCCACGGAGCGCATGGGCTGGGCCCCCCGCTTCAGGTCAAAAAAAGAAAGCCGCCGGAAGCCCAGGGAAATGTGGGCGTCCACATACACGCCGTCGCCGTCGGGCCCCCGATGGGCCACGCGCTCCGACATCTTTTTTATGACGGTGTTTTCCGTGTCGTTGTATTCACTGCCTGTGAAGCCGCAGAATCCACACATGCTTATTCCCCCTCCGGCGGTGCCACGCGGATAATCCCGCAGGGGGTTTGCTCGGAAGATTGCCCCATGGGGTTGTCCCGCAGTACCGCCGCGATAAAGCTTTCCTTCATTTTGGGGTCCGACGCGCCCATCAAATTGGTGCCCAAATCGTTACAATCCACGATGGCCACGGGCACGCCGATGCCCGCGGATATGGCTTGCGCCGCCTTCACCGGCTGGCTGGGGGCAAGGACGACATACTCGTTGTAGGGCGGCAGGGTATAATCGCAGGGGCCGTCGATGCCCCGGGCCCTTTCCCCCGCCACGTGGTAGAACCAGCCCTTCCGCTTAAAAAGCTTCCCGATAACCGACACAACAGCCGCGAATAGAATCCGTACTACCCCGCATTCCCGCAGGGCCATTTCCATGGTCTCCGGGATGCCCAGGCCGATGCCGGCGGGGGTTTTTTGCACGTACCTGGAAAGGAAAACCGCAAGCTTACGCGGCTTTATGTCCACCATGGGTATGGCGCGGGACTGGGTACAGGCCACCGCCCGCTCGGAAACAAAGACCACATCCCCCGCCCGGACATGAGGTGCCAGGTAGGGGGCGAAAGCACTTTCCAGGCTGTCTTCCTTTGTTATTACATGGGTGCGGATGGGGATGCGCCGGTACGCCACCCCCGCCACTTCTATGTTCAGGGACTTGCCCGCGTTGGGGGGCGGGGTTTCCTCGGCGGGGTCCACCGGGGGCAAGGTAGCGGGTGTATCCGCCCTTTTTTTCCGGGAAAGGGAAAATTTGTCCTCGGTACCCGCCAGCAAACGCTTGATATTCCCCCGGTGCATAAACCAAGCCAGCACGCACAAGGCGGAGGTGACGGCAACCACTTCCCAGCCATGGCCAAAAACCGCCAGCAACACGGGTAGCATCACGCTCATCCCCAAGGAGGCCAGTGAAATATAGCGGGCAATTAAAATAATCCCCACCATGGCGGCAATGACAATCAGCCCCACCCGCCAATCCAGCAAAAACATCATACCAATGGTAGAGGCCACGCCCTTGCCGCCCCTGAAACGCAAATAAAAGGGGAAGTTGTGGCCCAGCACCACGCCTACGCCCGCGTATATGCCCGCGGTCCAGCCCGCCGCCAAGCCCCCGCCCGCGCTGAAAATCCATGCCGCCAATAAAAAGGCCAGCACTTCCTTCCCCACGTCGGCGACAAAGACCGGCGCGCCCCATTTGGCACCCAAAATGCGCGTAACATTGGTCATGCCCGCGCCACCGCTGCCATATTCCCTTATGTCGATGCCGGCTACCCTTTTCGAAAGGAAATAACCGTTTTGAATACACCCAAAAGCGTAGCCGATAAGTAAGGCGATGAGTCTGTACATGCGGCTTTACGCCCCCTGTGCCTCCAGATGCGCGTTAATCTCTTCAATCAGCGCGTCCACGTCCACGCCATGGCCTACCCCCGCGTCCTCCAGGGTTTCGCGCTGTGCCGAAGGGCAACCCGCGCAACGCAGTCCCGCCTTCATGAAAATGGGGCCCAGCCCTTCGCCCAGCCGTAAAATATCCGCAATAACCATGTCCTTTGTTGCCTTCATGTGAACAACTCCTTCTGGTGTAGTATTAACTGTTCGCCAAATTCCTAAACCCCGGATGATACCGGAAAATCACCTTGCCCAAAATACGTCCCTCCTCCACGAAGGGGTTGGACCAATCCCGGGAATCCCGGGAGTTGCCCCGGCTGTCCCCCAGCACAAAGAAATGCCCCTCCGGCACTTCCATCTCCGGGAAGTCGGGCCCCAGATAGCCAAAGGGCCCGGGGGTAACAAAATCGTCGCGCAAGCCGGAAACGCCGTCGATATACACAATGCCGCCGGAAATACGCACCCGCTCGCCGGGCAGGCCCAGGATGCGCTTCACATTTTTAATGCCGTCGTCGGGGGCGCGAAAGACGATAATGTCATAACGCGCCGGCTCGGAAAAGGTATAGGAAAGGCGAAAGGCGATAATCCGGTCATTGACCCGTATGGTGCTCTCCATAGACCCGGTGGGTATAGAGGCGTTGACAATCACAAAAAAATTGATGATTAACGCAAAAACCACCGCAAACACGACCACCTTGGCCCAGCTCAACGCCTCGGCGATAAGCTCCTTCTTCATATCGGGGGGCGGCTCAGGCGCGCCCTCGGTGGCCAAGGCAATAACATCCTGCGGGGTTTTGGGTTCAAAATGGGACATGAAAAACCAGCCTTTTCTATAATGATGGCCGAGTATAACATATACTTCCAGCATTACTCAATATTAAAATGGTTGGAGGGTCAACAAGTGGTTTGAGAAATAAATTTTGTGAGGATTATATGTTCTGATATAATTTATCGTAATGGTGGGCAATTGAACAAAATGAATATATTTTGAACAGGGAGATGTATTGATGCCTAAAATCAAGAAAATTATGGTTCACGTTTACATTTCCCTGTGTATTATTTTTGTAATAGCAATCATGGGATTATTGCTAATGGGCGCGCCAAGAAGAGCAACGGTGTTTTCCATGCCAAGCGATAACATATCGGAGTTGCAACCAAATGAGATTATGCGGCAGATTGCGAATTTTGCCGGCGTTACGGAAAGTGAAATCATCATACCGGAAGCTCCCATCGCCCAATTCTCGATATGGGGTGATTTTACCCTCAATTCGGCAACAGTATCACTGCAATGGGAAACCCGCCGAAATGTGTTAGCTAACCAGTTCCGCATTGCACCTTCCGATGAAGGGTTTTTCCTTACATCGCCGCAACAGGTGTTGTCTACACCGCCTTTTGCACATCAGATAGAAGATATTTTATATGCGATAAAGTATCTTCCGCACGAACATATTCGCCGTTTCTTTGATAATCCGCCCGACCGTTACGGGATATTATACAATCTTAATTTTGCCGCGTTACGTTGGGTTTCTGACCATGATTTTCCACGTATTTTATACAATAGAAGCGGCGTGGTGGACGAATTTACGGGTGATTATTTAAGGTTTGTCCTTTTGCCTTCGTATAGGTGTTATGAAAATCCAAATAGCTGGCGCGGTGATGGTACGGTTATTATACTCTATTTTGAGTTGGAATTAGACGGGATGTAAAGGTGGGGATACAACCTGTTTTTAATGATGTGGATGATTTAATCGCGTCTCTTGAAGGTGACGGCCAATCTAAGGGGGTAGCAAATGAAAATACTTGTTATTCGACATGGGCAATCAGAGGGTGACATTACAAACGTGATTGAAGGACGTTATGATGCACCCCTGACTGAATTGGGAATTAAACAGGCAAATTTAATGGCCGATTGGGTTGCCCAAAAATATACCATTGATAAGATATTTTCAAGCCCGTTAAAACGGGCGAGTAAGGTGGCTGAAATTTTAAGCCAACGTATTAATATAGACATTGTTTATGACAATGACATCATGGAATGGAACACGGGACTTATTTCGGGGCTAAAAAAAGAAGAAGCGCGAGTAAAATACCCTGCCCCGGAAATTAGTTATCCGCATACCAACCTGTATGAGCAAGAAAGCGGCATACAGCTAAGAATGAGGGCAGAAACTATTTTATCAAAATTAATAAATGAAAATCCGCCCGATTCAACGATTGCTATTGTATCTCATGGATTATTCATATGGAATCTTGGCTACAGTTTTTTAAGATTACCCGTCACTTCCAACTTGGTTCGGTTTCCTATTGGCGACACAGGGATACATGAATGGCATATAGATGGTGAAAACAGAACGGTCGTTCATGTCAACCAGCGAAGGCATTTAGAAAGTCTATCGGCTACAGATTTTGCCAACTCCCGATAAATGTAAAATTTCATGCGAGCGCATCTTATGTAGCACAACAACCGTGATGCCATGCGTAAAATTTATATTTGGAACGAGGGAAAACCATGAAAACAATAGGAATTATCGCCGCAATGAAAACGGAATTGCAATTTAAAAAAGCACGCCTTGAATGGACACACAAGGACGTGCTTGAAGTAAAATCATAATCTTTGGGTGTTGCCCACGGATGGCCTCTCTACCGGCACCGCCACGCGTGTGAATATACGCGGTACTGGCTTGATTTTGACAAGTCCAAGGCATGAAAATCCTATGTTGGCCGAGGGGGTGCCCTCTTGGTTTGGGTGTATAGTACAACAAAACAACCGGACATTTGTTCAGAAAATGTCTGAGAATTTGTCCGGTTGCCGTTGCATAGGAGCCTTGCTTTCTCCCCGGCACTACCCTATAATCACAGCATTCCACGGGAGCAGATGGGTGCTGGTGTGCCCCTCGGTCTTCAAAACCGCTGCAAGCGGTGAATAGCCGCTTAGGTGGGTTCGATTCCTACATGCTCCCGCCAGCATATTGGCGGGGCTGTCTTGCGAGAGCGAAACAGCCCCTTTTTATGATGCACCATGCAAAAGGAGGACTGTCTTATGGCGGAGCCTACGCGCCCGCGGCTTTCCCATATGTCGGCCAAGGCGGGCTGAGCGGCCAAGCTGGGGCCGGGGGCCCTTTCGGAAATGCTCAAATCCCTGCCGAAGCATATCGACCCTGCGTTGCTGGTGGGTTACGACACCTCGGACGACGCCTGTGTGTACCGGCTGGGGCCGGATTTAGCCATGATACAAACCCTGGATTTTTTCCCGCCTATCGTGGATGACCCCTTTGCCTACGGGCAGATTGCGGCGGCCAATGCGTTGTCGGACATTTACGCCATGGGTGCCGCGCCCGCGCTGGCGTTGAATATTTTGTGCGTGCCCGGTTGCCTGACGGCGGGGGAGGTGGCGGCGATTTTGGCGGGGGGCGCGGAAAAGGTACGGGAAGCGGGGGCTATCATCGCCGGGGGGCACAGTGTGGAGGACGCGGAGCCGAAATATGGCCTGTGCGTGAGTGCCTTTGCCGACCCGGTGCGGGTGTGGTCCAACGCGGGGGCAAAGCCGGGGGACGCGTTGATTCTGACCAAGCCCTTGGGCAACGGCATTCTGGCTACGGCGGCGAAGCAGGATAAGATTACCCAAGCCGCCTTCGCCCCCGCCATCGCCGCGATGGCCACCTTGAACAAATACGCCCGGGACGCGGCCGTCCCCTTCACCGTCCACGCCTGTACCGACATTACGGGCTTTGGCTTTTTGGGTCATGCGTGCGAAATGGCGGTGGCCAGCCAGTGCTCCCTGATGATTCACCCCGCCGCGATGCCCATTTTTGACGGGGTTTTGGCCCTTGCGCAAAGGGGTGTTGTGCCCGGCGGGGCGAAGCGGAACGCGGATTACCTTGCGGGGAAAATCCTTTTGGCCGAAGAAATCTCCCCCGCTATGGAAGGCATACTCCACGACCCCCAAACCTCCGGCGGCTTGCTCCTGTGCGTTCCCCAAGAGGAAAAAGACCCCCTGCTGGCGGCCTTGGAAAAAGCCGGTGCAGGGGGCTGGGCGGTAGGGGGCGTGGTACCCCAGGGGGCGTATGCCATCGAAGTAAAGGATTCCTAGCCGTTGGTTGAGCCTGTTTTTCCGCCGTAATATTTATTGGGCAGTACCGCGTTTAAGATGACCCCCAGCAAAATGGCGATGGGTAGGTTCATGCGGTCCAGCCGGACAACGGAGTCGGCAATTTCCACCCGGATAATGTTGCCAAAGCGCATACCGATACCCACAACGAGCATGACGGACATGATTATCAGATACTTTTCGATATTCAAGTCCACATGCTCTTTTACGTTGCGCATTCCTATGGAAGCTATCATGCCATAGAGCATGATGGACGCGCCGCCAATAATGGCAACGGGAATGGAGTGGATAACCTGGGCGAAGGCTGGGGAAAGACCCAGCAAAACGGCAAAGCCCGCGCCAATGGCCACCACTACCGAGGAGAAAACCTTGGTGATAATGAGCAGGCCCACATTTTCGGAATACGTTGTATTCATGGGTGTACCGAAGGCGGCAACCAGCATGGATTGCAAGCCGTCGGCGAACAATGTACGGCTTAGCCCGGGCTTGCCCCGCAGTAAATCCTCGTTCATTTCCGCCCCGACAATAACATGGTCGGCGATATTCTCCGCCACGGTGGCCAAGGCGAAGGGGGCCAGCATGAGCATGGGGGCAAGGGCAAAGCGGGGGGGGATAAAGGGCGGCAAGCCAAGGATATCCGCCTCACGTATGGGGGCGAAATTTACAAGGCCGTAATACGCGCCCCCTTCAGTGCTGGCTACCGACATAAGCACCGCCACCAGGTACGCCCCGGCGAGGCCAATTAAAATGGGGAAGGCTTTTATTTTACCTTTGCCAAAAACCATGACCACAATGATTATCAGCAAGGTCAAGGGCCCCAGAATCCAGCTGGTGGCGAATTGATTGACGGCGTGGGGTGCCAAGGTTACGCCGATAAGTACAACGGTGGGCCCCGTCACCGCGTGGGGGAGAATCCGCATAAATTTATCAGCGCCAATCAGCTTTACGATTAGCGAGAAGATGAGATACACAGCCCCCGCGGCGATAATGCCACCCAAGGCGTATTGCAAGCGTTCGTCGTGGGAATAGATGTGGGAGAGGGGCCCCGCCACCGGGTCGATTACCCCCAGCACGCCTATCATGAAGGCGAAGCTGGAGCCCATGGTTAGGGGCGATTTACCCTTGGTAAGCAGCAGGAAAATCCAGGTGCCGATACCCATGCCAAAGAGGGTGATTTGGGGGCTCATGCCCAAAGTCAAGGGTACGATTATCGTCGCGCCGAACATGACTAGCATGGATTGCAAGCCCTTGATAATCAGCGAGAACGCGTTCTCTCCCCGGTGGGCCGTCTGCGCTACGCTGGTTGCGTCCCACCAGCGTGAAAATGCATCTTTCATATGAAGCCTCCTTGTTGGGGTCATGCCCCTGTTTTTGCCGTTCCTTCTGCCTATAAAAAAAACCGGTTGAAACGTCATTTAAATGACAATCAACCGGCTTATTTTATTTGGGTTATTCGTTCTCGTTTCGCGGGTAGGTACCCGCCTCGGGGCAAGGGTGTCATGGTGCCTCCTAGTTTTTGGCTCAAACGGTGGAAATGTATCACAACCTGCGGGGGTAGACAAGGGTATATTTTCAACTTTGGAGGAATAGCTAATTCCATTTCGACACAATGTGACAGCGTTATTAAATATTTACCAAGGACAATCAAAGCCAAGGACAAAAAATCTGGAAATAATGTCAATAGCATATCTGTAAATATACGCCTATACTTTCCCCAACAGGCGAGACGACCTCGCCCAAAAAAATTATATGAGGTGGTTAGAATGCACAAGCTTTTCTTTTCCACAGGGCTGCTTTTGGCGGTAATGCTGTTTTTTACTGCCTGCGGCCAAAATGGCGACACCACAGGGCCAGACCTGACATTGGAGAATGTCCGTCTGGCCTTTATTCATGTCGGTGATACCAACGACAGGGGCTATACCTACCGCCAGCACGCGGGTACGGTGGCCATGATGAACGCCCTGGGCATCTCCGAAGGGCAGGTACTTAATTTCTGGAATATCGCCCCCGGTGCGGCGGTGACAACCTCCATCGAAGAGGCCATTGAATGGGGGGCGAACATGATTTTCGCCACCAGCTTCGGCCATGGGCCCTTTATGCACGAGGCCGCCCAGCAATTCCCGGATGTGCATTTCTTCCATGCTACGGGGAACCTGGCCGTGGAGGCCAACCTCCCCAACTTCCACAACTATTTCGGCAATATGTCCCAGGCACGCTTCCTTTCCGGCATCGCCGCGGGTCTGCGGACTGAAACCAATAGATTGGGCTTCGTAGCCGCGTGGCCCAACCCCGAGGTAATTACGGGCTATACCGCCTTCTTCCTGGGCGCGCGCTCCGTCAACCCCGAAGTACAAATGTATGTTATGTATCTCAACGCCTGGAATAATCCCACCGTGGAGGGCCAGCTGGCCCAGGCCCTCATTGACCTGGGCGCGGATGTGCTGGGTCAGCACGCCGACTCCCCCACCACCCAAACCGTGGCCCAGGCCAACGGCGTATGGAGTGTGGGCTATAACAACGACATGTCCATCGAAGCACCGGACGCCTTCCTGCTGGCTCCCATGTTCGCCTGGGAGGTGTACCTGATTTATGCCGTGCGCACCTTCGTGGAGGGCGGCAATGTACGCACCGACGTATTGTACGGCCTGAACGAGGGCATGGTAGTCCTCTCGGATTTGAACCCCAGCACCATCGCGCCCGGTACGGCAGAGGCCATTGCCGCGGCGGAAGCCCGCTTGCGCGCCGGCTGGAATATCTTCACCGGGCCGCTGTATGGCGCGGACGGCACACAGCTGCTGGCCCCCGGGGTGGAATGGATTGAGCCTTTGTCCGCGCCCTCCTGGAATTTCATCATCGAAGGCATCACCGAACGCTAGACCATGGAAAATACCGCCGTTGCCATCCGCAACCTTACGAAGACCTTCGACCGGGTTGTAGCCGTGGAGGGGGTGGATTTCACCTTGCATCCCGGCGAGGTGCTGGCCCTGATGGGGGAAAACGGCAGCGGCAAGACAACGCTCATGAATATGCTGTCCGGGATTTACTTCCCGGACGGCGGTTACATAGAAGTCAACGGGAAAAAGGCGGATATCCGCTCCCCCAAGGATGCCTTCGCGCTGGGCATAGGCATGGTGCACCAGCATTTTAAGCTGGTGGATGTACTCACCGCCACGGAGAATATCTTGCTGGGCTTGCCCGGCGGGGCCTTTTTAGACCGGAAGCAATCGGCGCGGCAAATCGCAGAAATAAGCAAACGCTACGGTTTTACTTTGGACCCGGACAAGAAAATATATAATATGTCCGTCAGCGAGAAGCAGACCGTGGAAATCGTCAAGGTATTGTACCGGGGGGCCACGATACTGATTTTGGACGAGCCTACGGCGGTGCTGACCCCCCTGGAAGCGGAGCGGCTTTTCGCCACCTTGCGCAATATGAAGGCCGACGGCAAGGCCGTGGTGATGATTACCCACAAACTCCAGGAGGTACTGGCGGTATCCGACCGGGTACATGTACTGCGCAAGGGCCGCACCGCCGGCACCATAGCCACGGCGGAGGCGGACAAGCATATCCTTACGGAAATGATGGTGGGCCGGGCGGCGAATTTGCGCATTGACCGGCCCTTTGTGGCGCGTAAGGAGAGGCGGCTGGAGGTCAGCCATTTGCGGGTGAAGACTTCAGATGGGGTCACGGCCCTGGCCGATACGAATTTCATACTGCACTCCGGGGAAATTTTGGGCGTGGCCGGGGTGGCGGGAAGCGGCCAGAAGGAGCTGTGCGAAGCCTTGGCCGGGCTATGCAAGGCAGAGGGGGGAAGGGTGGCTTATTTCCCGAACACGGCATCGGAGGGGATATCCATTCTGGGCAAATCCCCCCAGGAAATCAACGCCTTGGGCATTTCCCTGGCCTTCGTCCCCGAGGACAGGCTGGGCATGGGGCTGGTGGCGGGGATGGACATGACGGACAATGTGTTGCTCCGCCATTATAAGCGCAACCGGGGGCCCTTCGCCGACCGGAAGTATTCCCGCAATTTAGCACAGCGGCTCATCGACCGGCTGAAAATCACCACCCCCGGCGTGAGCACCATTGTGCGCCGCCTCTCCGGGGGCAATGTGCAAAAGGTACTGCTGGGGCGCGAAATCGCCTCCGTGCCCAGGGTACTCATCGTGGCCTATCCCGCCCGGGGCTTGGACATTCACTCTGCCCACACCATCTACGATTTGCTTAACGAGGAGAAGAAGAAGGGCGTGGCGGTGCTGTTTATCGGGGAGGATTTGGACGTGCTTTTGGAAATTTCCGACCGGCTTATGGTGCTGTGCGGCGGCCAGGTTAGCGGCATCGTGGACGCGGCACAGGCCACCAAGGAAGAAGTGGGGCTGCTCATGGCCCAGGAAGGCGCGAACCCATGAAGCTCCGTATCGCAAGGCGCAAGAGCGTCCCCGCCTCACAGGCGTGGTGTATCCGTGCCGGGGGGTTGCTGGCCGCGCTGTTCATCGGTGCCGTGATTATTTTGGCCTTGGGGGAAAATCCCCTGTCGGTCTACTTAGAAATGATAAACGCCGCCTTTGGCGGGCGTATCGGCTTCAACCAAACCGTGCGGATTGCCGTACCCCTGCTGGGCGCGGCCTTGGCCGTGGGGCTGGCCTTCAAGATGCGTTTCTGGAACATCGGTGCCGAGGGGCAGATTCTCATCGGGGGTATTGCCGCCACCTATTTCGCTTTGTTTACCGATTGGCCCCGGCCGGTACTGCTCATTGCCATGGGGCTGGCCGCCGCTTTGGCCGGGGGGCTGTGGGGGCTGATACCCGCCTTTTTCCGGGCAAAATGGAACACCAATGAGACTTTGTTCACCTTGATGCTCAACTATGTGGCCTTGGGCGCGGTTATCTATTTACAAAGCGTCCCCGCCTGGCGCAGGGAGGGGGAGATGCATCCCATCATCGACATGTTCCCCGCCGCCGCCCGTCTGCCCCAGGTCTTTGGCATACATATCGGCTGGATTATGGTGCTGGTGCTCACCGTGCTGGTCTATCTCTACCTGGCCAAAAGCAAGCAGGGCTACCAGCTTTCCGTGGTGGGGGAAAGCGAGAACACCGCCCGCTATGCCGGGATGCACGTGAAGAAAATCATCATGCGTACCATGCTCCTCTCCGGGGCCATAGCCGGGCTTGCGGGCTTTTGGCAGGTCAGCGGCGCGGACTTTACCCTGAATGAAACCACCGCCGGGGGCGTGGGCTTCACCGCCATTATCGTGGCGTGGCTGGCCCGGCTCAACCCCTTGCTTATGGTGCCCGTGGCGGCCTTTATCGCCATCCTGGAACGGGGCTCGGTACGCATCCAAACCGTGTTTTCCATTCCGGCCACCATTGCCAGCGTCCTTATCGGCATCGTACTCTTCGCCATGCTGGCTTGCGAATTTTTCGTGCAGTACCGGGTGATACGCAGTAATCCAAAGGAGGCGGCCTGATGGACACCTTTATCAACTTCTTCAACGCGGCGGTGCTGGCCGGGACGCCCCTCCTCTTCGGCACGCTGGGTGAAATCCTGACGGAGAAATCCGGTAATCTGAACCTGGGCGTGGAGGGCATGATGTTCATGGGTGCCTTCAGCGGGCTGGCCTCCGTTTTCCTGCTGGAGGCGGGGCTCGCCATGCATCTCGCACCGGGGCTGGCCGTGCCGGTGGCTGTGGCCTTTTCCTTTTTGGCCGGGGCCTTGGGCGCGTTTATTTACAGCGTGCTGGTTGTCACCCTCCGTACCCAGCAAAACGTAACCGGACTGGCCCTCACCATGTTCGGCATCGGCGCGGGGAACTTCCTGGGGGAATTTGTGGGCCGCCGCTCCGAGGTGGGCTTTTTGACCATCAGTGCCCGGGCCAGACAGGGCTTTGCGCAAATACAGCTCCCCCTTTTATCCGACATCCCCGTCCTAGGGCCGTTGCTCTTTAGCTACAATGTGCTGGTGTATCTGGGTATCCTTATCGCCATTTTCCTCGCCGTTTTCCTCAAATTCACCCGCGCCGGGCTCAACCTCCGCGCCGTGGGCGAAAACCCCGCCGCCGCCGACGCGGCCAGTATCCCCGTGGCCAAATATAAATATGCCGCAACCTGTATCGGTGGCGGCATATGCGGCATCGGCGGCATGTATATTATTATGGTTACAACCTCGGGCATCTGGGTGCACAATGCCGTACAGGGCTTCGGCTGGATATCCGTGGCCTTGGTCATATTCGCCACCTGGAGCCCCGCCCGCGCCGTGGTAGGCTCGCTACTCTTCGGCGCGCTCACCATTACCCGCTTCTACCTGCCCTTGGGCATCCCCATGCAAATCTATGACACCTTGCCCTATATCGCCACCATTTTCGTCCTCATCGTCACCAGCATCCGCCCCACAAAGGAACACGCCGCCCCTGCCCATCTTGGTTTGAATTACTTCCGGGAGGACAGGTGAGGCTACATCACACCGGACTTTTCACTTTTCTGCGCACAAGGCGCACCAGCCTGAACCCTACAAACCCCAGCAAGCCCAGCAACCCCAAGGGTAGCACCGCGCCGGCAAGGAAAACCACGAGGCTTTGCGCCGCCCGTACCGTGGCGTCCACCGATTCGCCGAAGGCACCGCCGATGCGTTCCCCCATAGTGGGGACGATGGCGGGGGCGGGCATGGCGGTGCAGGTGAGGACAACGGTAATGGTGGAGTAGGTGATTTGCCCGGCCATGTGGTTAAGCTGGGAAAGGTAGGAGGCAATGGCGTGGCGCGTCTGGGTCAGGCGGCTTTCCAAGACCAGTAAATCGTGGATGTCCGTGGCCTGGGCGATGAGGGCCAGCACCCGCTCCTCTTCTATGCGGCGGGTGGCCAGACTGCCCGCCATA
>WQSR01000019.1 GCA_009787785.1 Defluviitaleaceae bacterium | reverse complement strand
CCCCCGAGACTTCCCCCACCCCCACCCCTACCCCGCCCCCACAGGATGCCGGCGCGGACGCCACCCTGCCCGCCGGGCTTATCCCCGACAACCGGGTTTTCCCCGAGATACCCATTGTGTATGTCATTCAGCCGGGGGATAGCCTCATTGCCATCAGCGTCTACTTTTTCGGCGACGACAGCCGCGTGGAGGACATCATCGCCCTCAACGATATTCAAAACCCCGACCACATCCTGTCGGGAACCACCTTGCTTCTCCCCCGGAGGTAAAATGTTACTGACAGAGGAAACCGCCCTTGGCGGCATGACAGCGGCGTTGGCCCATGAAATTAAGAATCCGGCGGCCTTGGCCTTGGCCCACGTGCAGTTACTGCGCGGCGGCACGGAGGACATTACCCATAGCTGTGACCACATCGAGCGCGCCCTCGAAACCATCGTGGACCTTGCCCAGGAAATGCTGAGCGTCACCTACAGCCAGCCCCTGGCCTATGATTTCGACTTGCATGAGTTGATTTGCGACGTATTGTACGCATACCAGGCGGCGTGGCCGGGCATCGCCTTTTCCCTCACCCCCGAGACAGGGGAGATGCCCCTGCGCGCCTCCGAGGTTTGCGTACACATGGTGCTCTCCAATTTAATCAAAAACGCGGTGGAGGCCGTAACCTGTGCCCGGCTTCACCACCCCGAAATCAGTCTTTCCGTAGGGCTTCAGGACGAATGGCTTTATATCTGCATCCGCGACAACGGCCCCGGCTACCACGAGGATTTTACCCACATAAAAAAGCCCCACGGCAACGGCCTGGGGCTTCCCATCGCCCAATGGCTACTGACACGCCTGGGGGGGGATTTGGCTATGCGCCCGGGGTTGCTGGGGGGGTGCGAAGCGGTGGTTAGATTACCGAGGATACCTTTCGCGCCACTTCCCGCACACTAGCCTCCGGGGTGGACGCCCCGCCGGCGATGACCACGGTTTCCGCCTTTTCCAACAGGGACACATCCAGCTGTGCCACGGATTCGATATGCTGGGTACGGGGGCAACATGCCCTGGCGATTTCATAAAGCTTGGTCACGTTGGAGCTGTTGGCTCCCCCCACGATGATGCAGGCGTCGGCGGCTTTGGCCAGGGCGCGTAGCTCCTCCTGGCGGGAGGCGGTGGCTTCGCAAATGGTCATGTGGGGCGCGAAAGGGACATCAACTTGGCCGGCCAGAAAGGCGCGGATTTCATCGTAGGCTTGTTTTTTGTGGGTGGTTTGGGCCACCAGGCAGAGGCCCTGGGGGGAAAATTCTGTGGAAGCCGCTACCCGCCGCGCTTCGGCCAAATCCTGCACCAAAAAGGCCCGCGTTTCTACCCGGCCCAAGGTTCCCTCGGTTTCCGGGTGGCCGGGGGTGCCGCAAACCATCACATCCAATCCGCGCCCGGACGCTTCCGTGACCAAGGTGTGGATTTTTTTTACGTGGGGGCAGGTCATATCAATGATTTCGAAGCCCCGGGCGGCGGCGGCCTCCGGCACAGCAGGGGGGACGCCATGGGCGCGGATTAGGATTTTCGCGTTTTTTGTGCCGGTTGGGATTTCCGACAAATCCTGTATCAGCGTCAAGCCCGAATTTTGCAAATCCCGGACAACGGACGGATTGTGCACGATTTGGCCATACATATAGACATTCTCCTGCCCCGCCAGGGTGTAGGCCACCGCCACCGACCGCTTCACGCCATAACAAAAGCCGGAATGCTTGGGGATGATAATGTTCACGGGGCGTACACCACCCCTTCCCCCGGAGCCAGCGCGAGGGGTATGCGGCTTCCTTTGTATTCCAGGGTGATATTCCGTGCCGTGCGGAAATTGTCCAATGTCAATACCGCTTCCCGCAGTATCCCCTTTTCGAAGGCCATGTCTAGCGTTACGCCCCCCATGGCGCGCAGACCCCGTACCCACCCCGTGCCAAGGGCGGCGGGCAAAGCGGGCAAAAGCCGCACCGTGCCGTCGGGGGTGCTTTGCAAAAGCATCTCCCCGATTCCCGCCGCCGCGCCGAAGTTGGAATCAATTTGAAAGGGGGGATGCGCGCCAAAAAGATTGGGGTAACACCCGCCCAGCCAACCCTCCGAGGGGCGCAGCTGTTTCTTCAGGAAGGAAAAGGCCCGCTCTGGGTCGCGCAACCGCGCAAACAGACATATCCGCCAAGCCAACGCCCAGCCCGTGCCTTCGTCACCGCGCAAATCCAGCGTGCGCCGGCAAGCGTCGGCCAACGGCGTACCCGCCTCTATTTCCCGCCCGGGGTACAGGGGATATAAATGGGAGGTGTGCCGGTGTGCCGGTTCGTACTCGGGGAGTTCCTCACTCCACTCCAGCAACTCACCCCGGCTACCGGTTTTATATTCCGGCAACCGCGCCAGGGCGGCGGCGGCTTCTGCGCGAAAATCGGCGTGGGAGGTGGCATCCTCCAGCCAATCACAGCACTGGATGGCGTTGGTCAGGGTTTCCCTGACGATGGCGGTGGTCATGGTGGCGGTTTTGCACACAGCAATCGGCCCGCCGTCGTAAATAAAATCATTCTCCGGGGAGGTGGAAGGGGCGAAAATCAGCGTCCCGTCCGTGTCCTCCACCAGCACATCCAGGAAAAACCGCGCCGCGTCCCGCACCAGCGGCCAAACAAAAGTGGCCAGCTTATTTTCCTCGGGATTGTACAAATACCGGTTGAACACACTTGCACAGAGCCACCCCCCCGCCAGGGGCCAAAAAGCCCAGCGCGAAGCCCCGAAGCCCTCCCCCGCCTCCACCGGAGTGGACATACCCCACACATCGGAATTGTGGTGCGCCACAAAGCCCCCGGCACCGTAATGCGCCCTGGCCGTATGGGCCCCGGTCTGTTGCAGTACACAGGCCAGCTCCTCCAGGGGGAGGCCGCATTCCGCCAGATTCCCCACATCGGCCAGCCAGTAATTCATTTGCGTGTTGATATTCAGCGTATAATTCCCGCTCCAAGGCGGCCAGAGGTGATGGCTCCAAATACCTTGCAAATTCATGGCCCGGGAAAGCGGCCGCGACCCCGCTATCATGAGATACCGCCCATACTGGAAAAGCAACGCAAACAAGGCCGGGTCCTCTTGGGATGCTTCCCAGCGGGCCAACCGCCGGGGCAGGGGCAAATCAGGGGCTTCCCCGAAATGGATATCCACCCGCTTAAACAATTTGTGATAATCCGCCACATGCCGCGCCTTCAACCCGTCATAGGTCACGCAAAGGCTCCGCGCCAAATCCGCCAGGCACATTTCTTCATGGCGCACACCCCCCTGCATCGGCGGCGTAAAGGCATCCTTGAAATTCGTGCGCCAAGCCATGCGGATGCATACCGCATCGGCGTTTTTAATATGTAGCGCGTCCCCTATCGCTTCCACCGTGCCCCTTTCCGTTTCGAAATCCGCCACGGCGATAAATTTCATACCCTGCGCTCCCGGGGCTTGCCCTTTCAGGGTCAGCCGCCTGTCCCGGGCACATACCACAGATTCCAGCTGACAATCCAGCCGTGCCGTAAAGGAAACTGCCTCCGTCGCGTCCGCGCTTATGCGCATCACCAGTACATGGTCACAGCCGCTGACAAAGACTTCCCGATGATACGTCACCCCATGTACCCCATATCGCGTGGGCAACAGCGCGTTCCCGATATCCAAGCTTCGCCGGTAGTCCCTATGGGCGGCGTGCGCCTCCGGCATTTCCAGCAATAAATCACCCAGGGGCAAATACCGCTGGGTGTTTTTGGCCAGGCAGTGGGCTTCGATGTGCGCCTGGGCTTCTTTGTATTTTCCCGCCAGAGCCAGTTCCCTGGCACGGGAAAAATCCCGGGCCGCACCGGGGACATCATGGGCCTGGGGAACGCCCGACCAAAGGGTGTCGTCGTTGAGAGCCAGCCGTTCGTTCACCGTGCCGGAGAAAACCATGGCCCCCATGCGCCCGTTGCCCAAGGGTAGGGCCTCATCCCAGCCTTCGGCCTCCCGGTCATACCACAGCACATTATTCATTAAAACGCGCCGGTTTTTCCAGGGTATACACGCCGCGCCCCGCATTGAAGGCGGCGGCATCCGTATAGAAGGGCACAAGCAAGGTGAAGACATCCCCCGCGACCACGGAGAAATGGCCCCATTCGTTGACCCGGGCAAAGGAAGCCGAATAGCAATGCCATTGCGCCGTTATATCCAAGTCGCCCCGCCGGGTGGCGGTCATCTGCACCCGGAAGGAAACAGCCGGCGGCAAATACACTGTCCCCCGCCCGTCGCGCAAGTACCGCCCCGCCGGGTTCCCGTTGGCATAAAACACGGCAATATCCACAGGCCCGTTTACCCGCACCCGCCGGTAGCCCAAAATCGGCACATCCCGCTCATATTCGCCGAAATTCTCGTCCCGCCCCATCAGCCAATCCAGCATCAACAGCGGGTCGTGAGCCGCCGGAATCAGCTCGACATTTTGCATCAAAGTCAACAGCACATCCAGCCCGCCCCGGGACAAAGACGCCGAAACAATCTCCCACACCGCGTCCCGGCCCGCCACCACGATGCCCGCGTCGTCCATACTCTCGAACAAAAACTGGGCCGCCAAATTAAACAAGCCCTCCATTCCCTCGGACAAAAACGCCCGAAGCATGGCAGGAGCGTTCTGCATACCCAGCCGCCCCATGAAATCCTCCAGCAACCCGTCGAATTGCGCCATTTCCATTTCGCCGCCGACGATATCCCCCAGCAAAGCCTGTATGTCCTCCTGCAATTCCCCGGCGAAACGCGCCCGGTCCACGGCCCCGGCGGTGATGGCGTACAGCATTTCATGCATAAACGCCACCGTGGGCTGTTGCCCCTCCACGAAATTCACCCCCGGCGGAAAAAGGGTAATCCCGTCAAAGCGTGTGGTGTCAATAATAAGGGGAAAGGGCGGCATCACATGGTCCACCCCATACCGCCCGAAGCCCCAGGCGGGCGGTGCCACCCAGCTCACCACATCCGCCGGGTTAATAATATTGTGAATATGCCCGAAGGACGCCCGATTCATCTGCACCGGCACATGCTTGGGCGTGGCAAAGGTATAGGCGAAAATGTTCGCCCCCCGGATGGGCATTCCCCCCACCTCCTGCACGGTGGAAAGCCGCGCCGCCGCCATCCCGGCCACTGCCGCCGCCCGGCTAAAGCCCGTCATCCAAATCTTCAAGTCCCCCTCGAAGGCATCCCTATGCCGCGCCACATACCCCTCCAGAAAATCCCACACCACCTCGGAACCCCGCCGGAAGCCCTCATGGTAGCCCTGCGCCCCCACGGTGACATTGCCCACCCATTCGTCGCCATAGTTCCCGCCCCGGGTGGCCACGGCAATCAAGGTATAACTGTGCTCCCCCACCCGCATATACCGGTGGGCCGCCACCACACCCATGGAATCGGCGTGGCTCTCCCCCGTAAAATAGCCGTTGGCCTCGATATCCGCAAAGCCGATTTCGCTCAACAGCCCATAAATATTATCCATCCGCGGGCTGGCAAAGGTGGTCATAGCCAAAGCCAGCGACATGGTGGCCAAACTATGGTTATACACAAAGGCCGGCTCCGCGAAATATGCCTCATCCCAGAAAAACCGCTCCGTCACCCCCCCGCCGGTAAAATACCCCTCCACCCGCGTAACACGGGGTATGTAGGGCTCATATTCCTCCTCCTCATATTCCTCATAAAAATAATCGTCCGGCTCATACAGCTCGGGCACTTCTTCGGAGCCCCTGCCACAGGCGGCGAGAAAGAGGAGCATCCCCATAATCATAAGAACTACTGCAACCCAGTTTTTATCCATTAAAATCACCCTAGTTTATTTATTGTATCAATGCCCATTATATACAACACAATTGATTTTTACTATAATGCGCTATTAAATCGCACGCCCTAAATCACACATCATTTACGGGGGATTTCATGCACCCAATCATCAGCGGCGAACCCGGGGGCTTGGCCAGCCGGGCATACATATTCGACTTGGACGGCACATTGCTGGACAGCGCGAATGTCTGGAACCGCATTAACCGCCATTTCTTTGAAAAGCGCGGCATCCCCTTCCCCTGTGATTATCAGCAGACCATCGCGGCCATGCCCTTCCCCCAGGTGGCGGTATATACAAAGGAAACCTATCGGCTGCCCGAAACCCCGGAGCAGCTTATGGAGGAATTTTTGTCCATGTCCGTGGATTGTTATGCGCGGGAGGTGGACTTGAAGCCAGGAGCGAAGGATTATCTTACGCGCTTGAAAAAGGCCGGTTGTAGAATGGCCGTGGCCACCGCCGCCCCCTATGATTTGCTCACCCCCGCCTTGTGCAACCATGGCATCTTCGATTTATTCGACGCTATATGCACCACCCAGGAAGCCGGCCACGGCAAAACCAGCCCGGCGGTTTTCCTCCTTGCGGCCCAACGCATTAACGCCAAGCCCGGGGAGTGTATTGTGTTTGACGATATTTTGGCGGCGGTGGAAAGTGCCAAGGGAGCGGGCATGACCGTATGCGGCGTGCGCGACATACAAAGCGAAGCCATGTGGGCGGCCATCCAACAGATTGCGGACTATACAATAACGGATTTTACGGATATATATTTCTAGGGCGTGTCGATTTCAGCCGCGCCAGTTCATCCCGGCTACGTTCCTCCAGCTGTGATTGTATGTACTTGATGCGGGTCTCGTAGGTGGGTATGGTAATGTTACCCAGAGCGGCGGCCCTTTTTCGCGCTTTGCGGATATTTTGTGTCAGGCGGTAAATACTATTTTCCGCGTCCGCTAATTGCACCAGCCATTTTTTGGCCCTTTGCCATGTAAAAAAAGCCGCGTCCAGAGACGCGGTTGTCCCGGCCAAGGGGAAGTGCGCCTGGTTGCGCAAGGCATGTACCGCGTCGCGTCCCATTTCCAGATGGGCTTGCGCCAGGGCTTCGTAGGCTTGGCCCACGGCTTGGCTGGTTTCCGCTTTGACGGCGTGGAGGCGGGCTTTGGCCGCACGCAATTCCGCCAGCAGTACCTGCCGCTTTTTGTCCAGCAGGTCATATCCTTGCCTGGCCAGCTTCAGCCCCTGCCGCGCCTGCAATAAATTATACTTGGTGGGATAATCGCTTGGGTTCATGGTGCCCTCATATCCAAATTTTTTCTGCATATATTTTTAGTGGTGGTGAAAAGTATTAATACCCGTTACGCAAAATTTGCAAGAGGAAGCGGGGGGAGGGATTTATATGCCATCGGTGGGCATGGTCGGAAACAATGGGCATCAAATGACACGGGCCTTCTTACATCTATGCCATGGCGCGGCGAATTGTTACCATATCACGGAGAATCAGCCCTATGGGCCCAAGCTCAACGTGCTGGTGGCGGACGCGCCCGCGCCTGTGCTCTCTACTATTATACCGCGCCTTTCTTCAGAGGATTACTTAATCGTAAACGCGGATGACGGGGACATTTTCCCCGCCTTGGGACAGGTACAGGCGAAGGTAATCACCTACGGCTTCAACCCCCGTGCGTGCATCACCGCCTCCAGCGTCACCGAGGAGGGCTTGCAGGTATGCATCCAGCGTGCCTTTGTTGACCTCTCCGGCACAGCCCGCACCCCCCAGGAATTTTCCGCCCCGGTTACGTCCCTGGGCGCGGCGGCGGCGTGGGCGGTAGTCGGTTCTAAACACCCCAGCGCGTGAATATTTTATTAAAAGCACACAAGCCCCTTGGGGTGTAAACGTAAGGGTGGGAAATTCATGGAAAACGCCAGCAACGTAAGCTTTAATTTTATCGACATCGGCGGGCGCATCTGCTCGGATTTTATTTTTAGCCACGAGATTTACGCCGAAGGCTTTTATCGCTTCGATGTGGAAGTGGAACGGCTAAGCGGCAGTGCGGATATTTTGCCCGTGACCGTCTCCGAGCGCATTATCGACCGTGCCGCCATGGTGCCGGGTGCCCATGTGCGCATCATCGGGCAAATCCGCTCCTATAACAACTACGTGGAAGTGGAGCGCAAGAACAAGCTGGTGCTCACGGTTTTTGCCCGGGACATAGAAATCCAAACCCCCCAATCCGAATCCAGCCCCAACGAAGTTTTCCTCAATGGCTATCTCTGCAAGCCGCCCATATACCGCACCACGCCCTTCGGCAGGGAAATCGCCGACATGCTGTTGGCGGTGAACCGCTCATACAATAAATCCGATTACATACCCTGCATCGCGTGGGGGCGCAACGCCCGCTTTGCCGGGAAATTGCCCGTGGGGGAAAACATCCGCCTCTGGGGCCGTATGCAAAGCCGCATTTACCAAAAGAAAAAGGACGACGGGGAAGTGCAGGAAAAAACCGCTTACGAAGTAAGCATAGCCAAAGTGGAGGTAGCCCAGGAGCCGGAGGAAGCCATCACGCCGCCGCAAACCCTGTATCAGCGTATTTGACAAGATGCCAATGCTTGGCATATTGTTGCAATATGGACTATCGAGGCTACAATTTATCCGCCATTGCGGATTATTTCTCGGCGGGATGCAAAAGCAAGAAGCAACTGGGCCTGGAGCTTGAGCATTTCATTGTTGACCGGGGCACGGGACTCTCCCTGCCCTATCCCAACGGGGTTGAGCGGGTGCTGTTGGCGTTACAGCCGGCCTATGGGCGGGGCGTTTTTTCCGGCGAACATATCATTGGCATAGCGCGGGAAAAGGCCCCCATTACCCTGGAGCCCGCCGCACAGCTGGAAATCAGCATAGGCCCCTGCTGCGCGCTACATGAAATCGCGGAAATATACGCCCATTTCCGCCATGCCCTGGCACCCATCCTCGACGCCATGGAATGCGACATGGTGTGCGCCGGCTACCATCCCAAAAGCACAATCGAAGCCCTCCCCATGATTCCCAAGGAGCGGTACGATTTTATGTACAAGCATTTCCAGTCCACGGGGACACATGGGAAATACATGATGAAGGGCACCGCCGCCACCCAGGTTTCCATTGATTTTGCCGACGAGGCCGATTTTAGTCGAAAATTCCGGGTGGCGAATGTTTTGGGCCCCCTGCTGGCGTTGCTGTGCGACAATGCCCGTGTTTTCGAAGGGGAGCCCTATGCCGGACGGATGTTGCGCACGCACATCTGGAACAATGTGGACCCCAGCCGCTCGGCCATTGCCACGGGTGCCTTGGAAAAGGACTTCGGCTTTCGTGATTACGCGGCATACGTGTATGACGCGCCCTGCGTATTCGCCCATGGGAGGCCCGTCTCGGCGGTTTTCGCCCACCGCGCCATGGAACCGGAGGAAATCACCCAGGCCGTTTCCATGATGTTCCCCGATGTTTGCTTGAAAAACCATATCGAGATACGCGTGGCGGACAGTATGCCCATAGAAAGCGCGATGGGCTATCTCGCGCTGATTAAAGGGATTTTCTACGATAGCAAAAATTTTGACACTTTGCACCGTGAAACAACCCACCTCCGTGGCACAGATGTCTCCCACGCCAAGGAAGCCCTGATGGAAAAGGGTGCACAAGCTTGGGTGTATGGCAAAACCGGCGCGGATTGGCTGGATACTTTGTTTGCTATGGCAAAGCGCGGCCTACCCGGCGCGGATTTGCCTTTTTTATTGGAATTGGAGAAAAATTGGAGGCCGTCAAATGAAGGCGTTGAATGAAAAATACGAACAAATCCTCCGGGAACGCTACGAGGAAAACCTTGCCGGGGGCAAAGCCGCCGTACACTACATGGAAAATTCCACAGCCATATGCAGGGGCATCCCGGTGGCTTGCGGTTATATCCCCAAGCTTTTTTCGCCCAAAGCCTGGGCGCGGCTCAACCAGGCGGCGCAAACCATTTACGCTATATTGGACAAGGTTATCCGGCGGTATCTTGAAGATGCCGAATACCGCAAATTATTCCCCTTCCCCGCCGAGTTGGAGGAGCTCATCCTCACCGAGGCGGGCTATCCCCAGCTGTTGCCCATCGCCAGGCTGGATATTTTTTTCAACGAGGCCGATTTCTCCTTCCAGTTTTGCGAATTTAACGCCGACGGCTCCAGTGCCATGAACGAGAACCGGGAGCTGGACATCGCCCTGCGCCATTGCGACGCCATGGAAAAAATGCGCGAAACCCATGAAATTACCTCCTATGAACTTTTCGATTCCTGGGCGCGGGAATTTATGGACATATACCGAACCTACAACAAGAAAATCGACGCCCCGCGCATAGCTATCACTGACTTTATGGAAAAAGGGACACCCAACGAATTTATCCAGTTTAAGCTGGCCTTTGAACGCGCAGGGTACGAAACCGAAATCTGCGACATCCGGGACTTGACCTATAGCAATGGCAAGCTTAACTCCCCCTGCGCAAAGCAAATCCACGCCATATACCGCCGCGCCGTCACCCGGGATATCATGGAAAACAAGGATGACGTGCGCCCTTTTTTGCAAGCCGTCCGGGACAACGCCGTATGCCTAATCGGGCACCTGCGCACCCAAATCATTCACAACAAGTCGATTTTCCATATCCTCCGGCGGGCGGAGACATTCGCCTTCCTCACACCGGAGGAGCGGGAATATGTGTTGCGCCACATACCGGAAACCCTGCCCCTCACCGGGGATGTACCCCCCGGTGTGCTGGAAAATAAAAATGACTGGATTATCAAGCCCGAGGATTTTTACGGCTCCCAGGGGGTGTATGTGGGCCTGGACATGGATGAGGCCGAATGGAGAAAAGCGGTGTCGGAAGCCACAGATACCGGCTATATCCTGCAACGCTTCTGCCCGCCCTACAAAACCTATAACCTGAACTTTAACCAATCGGACAGACCGGATTTTGAACTGTATAACAATATCACCGGCATGTTTATCTACAACGGGAAACTGCAAGGGCTCTATTCGCGCATCGGCAAAATGGGGAAAATTTCCGCCCCTACGGGGGTGCTGACAGTAGCCTCTTTGGCGTGCAACACACCTTAAAAAGGAGCGATAGTATGAAATTCACCGACGGCTACTGGCTTATGCGGCCGGGTAACACGGCCTTTTCCTGCACGGACATACGGGACGTGCGCATAGAGGAAAAAAGGGTGACGCTATTCGTCACCCCATGGAAGGTGTACAACCGGGGGCAGACTTTGGACGGGCCGCTGTTTACACTCTACATCACCGCGCCCGGGGAAGGGGTATTGCACATAGACGCGCACCACCACATGGGCGGGCGGGAGATGGGGCCCTGCTTTGATTTGTCCTTCGCGCCGCCGGCTTTGACGGTGGAGGAAGGGGCGGAATGCATAAAAATCACCACGGGGAAACTGACCGCCACGTTGCACCGCCACCCCTTTCGGATACAATACCACTGGGACGGCAGGTTCCTTACCGAGAGCGAGCCCCGTTCCCTGGCCTATATCACCACCGACGGCGGCCCCTTCTGGCGGGAGCGACTGCTGACCAGCGTGGAGGAGAAATATTACGGCTTCGGCGAGCGGTTCACGCCCTTTGTAAAGAACGGGCAGGTCATCGACATTTGGAACGAGGACGGCGGCACCGCCAGCGAGCAAGCGTATAAAAATATCCCCTTTTGTTTGTCCAACCGGGGCTATGGGATTTTTGTCAATCACCCGGAAAGGGTAAGCTACGAGGTTTGCTCCGAGGCCGTGGGCAAGATGCAATTTTCCGTGCCCGGGGAAAATCTGCGCTATATGGTCATCGGCGGCGATACGCTCCCCGAGGTGCTGACGCGCTACACTGCCCTTTCCGGGCGGCCCGCGCTACCCCCCGCGTGGAGCTACGGCCTGTGGCTCTCTACGTCGTTCACCACCGACTACAACGAAGAAACGGTGAACGAATTTATCGACGGCATGTTCCGGCGCGACATTCCCCTATCCGTGTTTCATTTCGACTGCTTCTGGATGAAGGAATATCAGTGGTGTAGCTTCGAATGGGACAGCGACTGCTTCCCAGACCCGGTGGGGATGCTTCGCCGCCTGAAGGAAAAGGGCCTGAAAATCTGCGTGTGGATTAACCCCTACATCGGGCAGAAATCACCGCTGTTTTCCGAGGCCGCTGAACAGGGCTATCTGATAAGAAATACCAGCGGCGATGTGTGGCAGTGGAATAAATGGCAACCGGGGATGGGCATTGTGGATTTTACCAATCCCGCCGCTTGCGCGTGGTATCAGGGCCACCTGCGCCGCATGATGGGTGAGGGCGTGGATTGCTTCAAAACGGATTTCGGCGAGCGGATTCCCGTGGATTGCGTATACCACGACGGCTCCGACCCGTTGAAGATGCATAATTATTACACCCAATTGTTTAACAAAACGGTTTTCGATGTGCTCCGCGCCGTGGGGGGCGAGGGGGAAGCCGTCCTCTTTGCCCGGAGTGCCACGGCGGGGGGTCAGCAATTCCCGGTGCATTGGGGCGGGGACTGCGATTCGAACTATGTGGCCATGGCGGAAAGCTTACGGGGCGGGCTCTCCCTCTCGGCTTGCGGCTTCGGCTTTTGGAGCCATGACATCGGCGGCTTTGAGAATACCGCCACCCCGGATGTGTATAAACGGTGGGTGGCCTTTGGGCTGTTCTCCTCCCATTCCCGCCTCCACGGCAGTGTTTCCTACCGGGTGCCCTGGCTCTTCGACGATGAGGCCAGCGATGTGCTCCGTTTTTTCACCAAAATGAAAAACGCCCTCATGCCCTACATCTACGCCCAGGCCGTGCATACCCACCGCACGGGCATTCCCATGATGCGGCCTATGGTGCTGGCGTGGCCCCGGGACCCGGTTTGCGGCTATCTGGACATGCAGTATATGTTCGGCGAGCACATTTTGGTCGCCCCCGTTTTCAACGGGGAGGGCACCACCAACGCCTACCTCCCGGAGGAAGACGGCCCCTGGACCCATTTGCTCACCGGCGAAACCCGGGCGGGCGGGCATTTCATCCCCCAGCGGCACGATTATTTCTCTTTGGGCCTGTGGGTGAAGCCGAATGCCATTATCGCCATGGGGGCGGATTCCACCGTGGCCTACCATTACGCGGAAAATCCCGTGCTTCACGTATACGCGCTAACCCACCGCGCCGAGGCCACCGTTTACAGCGGCACAACGGGGGACGGCGAGGCGAAAATTTCCCTCTCACTGGAGCGGCACAACGGGGAAATACACATGACCGCCAACCCCAGCCATACCGGGTTTACCCTGTTGCTCCACAACACAGCCCTAACCGCGTGCCCGATGCCATGGGAAAAAACACCCGATGGGACGAAGGTGGCCATTCCCGCCGGGTGCGAAAGCGCGGTGCTGTGTATTTAACTTATCCCCGCCTTTTCCTTGCCGGATAGGGTTCGGGTTCATCTGTAATACACAACAAATAGTCCACGCTGGTTTTGTGTAGCGTGGCTAGATTAATGAGGATTTGTGTGGGTACATCGCGCTGGCCCAGTTCGTAATTGGAATATACTTGTTGCGAGCAATTTAATATTGCCGCAACTTTTTTTTGCGTCCAATCCTTGTCTTCGCGCAAATTTCGAATACGGCAATACATCTCCCACCTCACTTTCAACACCTCCACTGTAACGTACTGCAATTTGTTGTGTTGACACGTACAACAAATTGCGGTATTGTGTGCAAAATGTCGCCTTTGGAAGGAGCTATGTACAATGATTAACGAGTACCTTACCAGCATGGAAATTGCTGAAGAGCTTGCCATTGACGTAGATGTAGTAAATGACCTGATAGCCGGAAAAGGCGAGTGGAAGACAGAGGACATTAACCGCCTCCTGTCCAAGCTTGCCAGAAAACTGCTGGCACCATAGACATCTGGGTAAAAACATAGACTTATATTATAATACCTCCCAAAGAAAACTGGGAGGTATTTATTTTATGAACTTCTTTGACACCATCCACGCCCGCTATTCCCACAAGGAGGATTTTTTGCCTGACTTGGTGCCGCTGGCAGACTTGAAAAAAATCGCGCTGGCGGGGCTGGCCGCCCCCAACGGAGCCAACCGCCAGCTGGTGCGGCTGGTGATGTTGCCTGACCGGGCGGCATTGGAGCCCCTTGGCGCGGTGGTTGCGCACGGCGGCTTGCATACCGCCCCCGCCGCCATTGCGGTGCTGACCACCGATGGCACTCCCTCGGGTGTCATGTGCTTCGAGAAGGAGGACTACGCCGCCGCCACCACCCAAATGCTGCTCGCCGCCGTGGCCTTGGGCTATGCGTCGCTCTGGCTGGACAGCCCCTTCTTCGACGCGGAAAGGGAAAAACGCGCCAAGGAAATCCTGGGCGCGCCGGAGCAATATCGCCTATGGGCGTTGCTACCTGTGGGTAAACCCAAGGGGCCGGGTAGCCGCCGGGAGAAAATGCCTGTGGGCGAAAGATTATTTACCGGGCGGTATGGGATTACACCCCCGCCGGGCGATTCTCGTCCAGCACGGCAGTAACGGTAACTTCCTGGCCGTTGCGGTTTAGGCGAAGCTCCATTGCGTCGCCGGGGCTGGCGTTGTCCAGCCTTGTGCGCAATTGCGCGAAGGTACTGATGGCGGTGCCGTCGATATGGGTGATGATATCCCCCACCCGGATACCCGCCCTGGCCGCCGCAGAATCACTGCCCACCGCGGCGATGCGCACCATGCGCCGCCCGGCGGTGTCGGTAAGCTCATTTACGGAGATACCCAAGATGGCCCGCCCCCGCACAAAGCCGTAGGTTATCAGATTTTCGGTGACGGCCCTCGCCTGGTTGGCCGTGATGGCGAAGCCCAGCCCCTCCACGTTGTCCCCCACGGATTTGGCGTTGATTACGCCGATGACCTCGCCCCGCAAATTGAGCAAGGGCCCACCGGAATTGCCCCGGTTTACGGCGGCGTCGGTTTGGATTTTCGTGCGGGTGGTGCCGTCGATGGTCACGTCCCGGTTCAAGGCACTGATAATCCCCGCAGACATGGAATTGGCCAGCTCGCCCAGGGGATTTCCGATGGCGGCCACTGTGTCGCCCACCCGCAACGTGCCGGAGTCGCCAAATGTCAGATAGGTGTGGTTGTTCGCGTCGATTTTGATTACGGCGATGTCGCTGTCGGGGTCGCGCCCGATTAAGGTAGCGGTATGAATGGTGCCGTCGTATTTCAGGACATTGATATGCGTGGCGTTTTCGATGACATGGTCATTGGTGACGATGTAGCCGTTGGGGGAAACAAAGAAGCCCGAGCCGGCGGTGGGGCGCGTCACCGTCTGGCCGAAGACATTGCGCCCCGTAATTTGGGTGGAGATGGCCACCACAGCGGGGTTCGCGTTCTCGAATAAATCCGCTAGGGTAAAGGTGCCACCAAAGGGGCCGGGCACATGAGCCGGGGCGGTTTGGCTGGGTTGCGCCTCGGTCATAACCATGATAACGCGCTCCCCGGGAGCGGCTTCGGCGGGGCCGTTATTCATTAATTCCTGCATGGCGATGCGCATTCCCGCATAACCACTGCCCAGCATCAGCACCGCAATGCCAAAAACCAATACCGCGTATTTAAAAATCGGGGTTCTTTTTTCCTCCATGAAGAGAGCCTCCTTTTTGTGTGTGCGTTAATCTAATAGCCGAAGAAAAATTCCTCCCGCACCGCCGCTACATAGTATACACCATAAATGGACTCCCCCGCCTCCCGCCACGGAAAGGGCCAATCGGGGGGCATTTGTACATAGAAGCGGAAGAAGGGCATGAAAATCCGCTGTTGGGCGGTGACATACGTGATTTCCACATGGGCGATGCTTTCCGCCGTGGGGGTGTGGTCGTGGACGGTGGTGAAGTGCCGCCCGTCCAGCAGTCGCTCCTGGGCTTCAGCCGGGGTGAGGATGGGGTAATCGCCGATGAAGACCCGGAAGGCGTCGCTGTCTATCCGGTAGAGGGTTGTGAAATCTCCCTCTCTTCTGGTGGAGCGCAGGGCAAATTCCATGAACCATGAATCCATACGCGGTGCCAGTGTGTCTATATCATGCATGAAAATCCACGGGCCGGCAAATTCGGCGAAGGTAATGCCCCTATCGCCCCAGCGCACGGTCAGCTCCATGGGGAGCACGGCGAAGGGCTCCTCCCCGCTGAATGCACCGCAACAGAAACAGAAATAAAACGCCTGTTCCTGGAGGATATTGATTTCATCCGCGTCATCTATTGAATACCCCAAGGGCTCCGCCAAAGCGGCGATGCGGGCAACAATTTCCTCGGCGGAGGGGCTGTCCTTGGGGACGAGCCGCTGGCCGCTGGTGAAATGGGGGGTGCGGCGGNACACGGGCAGGGTTTGCGCCCAGGTGACAACCTCCAGCGTATCCCCTGCGGCCCTTGACAACCTGCGGCTTTCAAATTCATGCATTGAAATGATTTGCTCGCCCTGGGCGTAGGGGAAGACACGCTCCAGCATGGGCAAGCCCGAGGGATGATATGCGCGGCGGGGCGCGGCGGGCGCGGGTAGCATAAATTCCATGACAAAATCACCCTCTTCGCCCCCGCCAAATAACCCGGGAGCTCCTTCCCGAGCTCCTCCCCCCCAGGCATACAGCTCCTCCCCTTCTCCTGCCACCAAGGGCGCGTCAGGTATAGTGAAGGCTCCCTCCGGGAGGGGTGCCGCCGCCGGCGCGGGCGCGGTTACGGGGGTGGGCATATAATTATCCAGCCGCCCTGTTTCCATGATACCCATAGGCAACAGGAAATATAGCCCCGCGATAACTACGCCCAGCACAAGCACCGCCGCCATGGGCATCCACCGGGCTCCCGGCGTTCTCCCCCGGGCCCCGGCGGGGATAGCGGTTTCCGATTCCAGCACCAAGTCGTCCCCCACCTGGCCGATATATTCCATCAATTTTTCCGCGTCTATTTTCATACGAACACCCCTTCCCCCTCCAGGTCTGCCTTCAATTTCTTCCGTGCGCGAAAAAGCATGGACTTCACCTTTCCCGCGCTCATATGATAACGGCCCGCTATGGCCTCGATGGAATCCGCGTGCCAGTACCGGCGCATGAAAACCAGCCGCATTTCCTGGCTCATCTTGCGCAGGCTGGCGTCGATGGTCTGAGTGATGTGCCCGGCCTCCGCCTGGGCTTCCACGGTGTTGACGCCGGGCAGACATTCGTTCAGTTCGCCATACAATGCGGTCACGGTGTCGCCTCCTCGTTTTGCGGCGTTAAGCCAGCGGTGCTTGTCCAGTGACAAATTGCGGGTAATCTTTCCCAAATACACGCGAAAAACCGTGGGCCGTTTGGGAGGGATGGCCTCCCACGCCCGCAAATACGTGTCGTTCACGCATTCCATCGTGTCCTCTCGGTTATGCAAAATGCCCTGGGCGATGGCACGGCAATAAGCCCCGTATTTCTGCGCGGTATGCGTTATGGCCGATTCGTCCCGGGCAAAGTAGAGCTCCAATATCTTCTCGTCATCCATGGATGGGAATGCCCCCCTTCATTTTTACTGACGGAGAATTTTCAAAATGGTTGCGCGGATGCGTCTGTGCTATCCCCCAACCCTTGTGCATATAAATAGCATGTCTATTTTTTAGGACAGGGGTTTTTTTATGCATGATATCATTGAATCCGGCTTGACGCACACCGAAGCGGAAGCCGCCGCCGAAAGGCACGGCACCAATGCCCTCACCCGCAAGGCGAAGGCCGGCTTTGGCCGGCGATATTTGGCCAGCTTCGGCGACCCTATTATACGCATCCTGATGCTGGCGTTGGGGGTCAATCTGTTATTGCTGTTCCGCGACGCCAACTGGTACGAATCGGCGGGCATTGCCGTGGCGGTTTTGCTGGCGACGCTCATTTCCACCCTGAGCGAATACGGTAGCGAGTCGGCCTTCGAAAAATTGCAGGAGGAAGCCGCCAGCATCAAGTGCCGGGTGCGGCGCGGGTACAAGCTGTTGCATATACCCATCACCGACATTGTGGTGGGGGACATTGTGCTGGTACAGGCCGGGGAGCGTATTCCGGCGGACGGGGTGCTGGTGGCCGGGGAAATCGCCGTGGACCAGTCAGCCCTAAACGGCGAGGCCCACGAGGCGCGAAAGTGGCCGACGTCGGACATCGCCGCTTTTGCCCCGGAAACGGACGACTTCCTCTCCCGGGAGGGTTTATTCCGCGGCTCCGTGGTCTGCTCGGGGGAAGGCATCATGCACGTAACCCAGGTGGGCGACGCTACATTTTACGGCCAGCTCGCCACGGACATACAGGACGAAAACCTGGAAAGCCCGCTGAAAACGCGCCTCACCCGCCTTGCCCGGCTCATCAGCCGCTTTGGCTACGGCGCGGCGGCGGTGGTCTTCCTCGCCAATTTATTCAATGCCATCGTGCTGGAAAACCAATTCAACCCGGTATACATCGCGGCGTATTTGGGCAACCATGGCCAGCTGTTGCGCGATTTTATGACCGCCCTTACCTTGGGCATCACGGTGATTGTCATGGCCGTCCCCGAGGGGCTCCCCATGATGATAACGGTGGTGCTATCGGCCAACATGCGGCGTATGTTAAAGGACAATGTGCTGGTGCGCAAGCTGGTGGGTATCGAAACCTCGGGCAGTTTGAATATTTTATTCACCGACAAAACCGGCACCCTCACCCGGGGCCAGCTCCGGGTTTCGGCCTTTGTTACCGGCGCGGGGGCGGCCATACCGGGGAGCAAACTCCACAGCCACGAAGCCCTTTATCACCGGGTGGCCTTGCATTGCTTTTATAACAACGCCGCCCAAATAGTCACAAAAAAATGCAAGCCCGTTGCCGTGGGGGGCAATTCCACAGACCGCGCCTTGCTGGAATATGTAATGCCCGACGCCCACCGTCTGCCCCTGTGCGCACGGGGCTTCCACAAGCCCTTCGACTCCCGGGATAAATTCATGGCAACGGAAATCACGGGGGAAGCCCGTGGCGTGTTGCTCAAAGGCGCGCCGGAGAGTCTGCTCCCCGCTTGCCGCTTCGCCTACACCCAGGAAAGCGAACGCGTCCCCTTCCCCCATCCGGTGGCTTTGAAATACGCCCTGCAAAAACACGCCCAAGAGGGCATTCGCCTCCTGGCCCTGTGCGAAGCCGCCACCCCCGCCGACGCCCAATACCGCCGCAACCTCACTTTGGTGGGCATTTTGGCCATCCGGGACGAGCTCCGGGAGGAAGCCGCCGACGCCATCCGGGAGGTGCGGCAAGCGGGGGTGCAGGTGGTCATGGTCACGGGGGACAACCGGGAAACGGCGGTGAGCATCGCCGCCCAGCTAAACTTGATTGCGGGTGAATATAAATCTGGAGACGCGCCTATGCCAATGAGCGCGTCGGAAGAATTATATTCACCGGTTCTCACCTCTGCCCAGCTTAACCAGCTTACCGACCAGGAGCTAAAAGCCCGACTGCCCCACCTGCGGGTAGTGGCCCGCGCCCTCCCCACGGACAAGGGGCGTCTGGTGCGCCTGGCCCAGGAAATGGGTCTGGTGGCCGGCATGACCGGCGACGGCGTAAACGACGCCCCCGCATTAAAAAAAGCCGACGTGGGCTTCTCCATGGGGGACGGAACAGAAATCGCCAAGGAGGCGGGGGATATCGTCATCCTGGATAATAATTTTGCCAGCATCGTACGGGCCGTCCTCTATGGCCGCACGATTTTCAAGTCCATCCGAAAATTCCTCATCTTCCAGCTGACCATCAACCTCTGTGCCGTGGGCATCTCCGTCATCGGGCCCTTCATCGGCGTGGATGTCCCCGTCACCGTCATACAAATGCTGTGGATTAACATGATTATGGACACACTGGCCGGGCTGGCCTACGCCGGAGAGCCCCCCCTGCCCGAATACATGAGCGAGCCGCCCAAGCGGCGCAACATCCCCATTATTAACCGTTACATGTTCAGCCAAATCCTCAGCACCGGTGCGTTTATTACTTTTCTGGGTATTTTGTTCCTCACCTTCCCCTTCTTCCGGGAATTTTACCGCAACGACCCGGCCTACCTGCAAACCGCCTTCTTCGGGCTCTTCATTTTCGCCGGGGTCTTCAACGCCCTCAACGCCCGCACCACCCGGCTGAACCTTTTCTCCTACATCGGGCGGAACAAGCTGTTCATCGCCATCATGCTGGCCGTAGCCGCCATGCAAATCCTGCTCATCTACCACGGCGGCACGGTGTTCCGCACCACGGGGCTATCCCTGCGCGAGCTGGCTTTGGTTATCGGGCTAAGCACCACGGTAATCGGCTGTGACCTGGGGCGCAAGCTTATCATGCGTATGTACAACCGGAAGGGGTATATTTAACTCATTGCTCCTCCCCCGCCAAGGCTTGTTTAATATCATACTCCGCCATGCGTTGCCGGTTGTGGGAGATAAAGGTGCGGAACAAAATAATCGCAAAGGGTAAGAAGACCAAGGTGAGAATACCCACGCCCAGGATAGCACTCCAGGGGGAAACCTCGGCGGCGGCCTCCTGCATGGCGGCCAGCCCCGCTATGTCCCCGGTCTCGTGCATAATCTCTTCCGCTACGCCCAACAGCCACACCGCCCCACGGAACATGACAATGTTAAAGGCATTGATAAAAAAGTGGGACAGTATCCCGGCGCGTATGGAGCGGGAGTAATAGACCATATAGGCCATCACCACGCCCATGGCGAAGGCGTAGAGGAATTGCTGGGGATGCATATGGGCCACCCCGAATAGAAAGCCGTTGAGGAGCGCGACCCCCCAGAAGGGCCAGTGTTTATACTGGGACTGGATATACCCCCGGAAAACCACTTCCTCCACGATGGCGGGGGTCACTGCCGCCGCAAGCAACATCACCCAAATACTATAGGTTTGGGTCTGCTCCAGCAGATTCGCCGCCACATTGGGGAAAAATACCGAAGACAAAGCGGATAACAGCATCATAGCGGGCAACAGGAAAAAGGAAATCCCAATAACCAGAATGGCATTGGTGCGGCCCAGCTTCATATTGGGCATGTGGATGCTCAGGGATTCTTTTTTTATGGCCAGCCAAATGCCCAAGGGCAAAAGAAACATGAGCAATTGTGACAAGATAAGAAACCAGGGCGACGCGATAAACCCGGCGGGTATAAGATGCACAACCTGACTCAGCAGTGCCACAACCAGGAACTGATACCCCAGCAGTAAAATAAAAAACAGCGTCCCCGGCGATTTCATCTGAGCATCTCCTCCAGGGCTTGGGCGATAGGTTCAATCCTTTCCGCGTTGGCCATAATGGAAAGGTACAAATCCGCGGTGGATATACCCACCTCTTCCAGCAGTGCCGAGCCGGAAAGGGAAATCGCGATATAATACGCGCCTGTAGGATAGGGTACCAGCCGGTCATACAAGGGCGCGGGATAGACCCGCAACACATCACAGACAGGCCGTATCCAGCCCATTTCCGTCAGCTCCTCTATCCCTTCCCGGTTGGTTAAAATAACATCAATGGAAGCCATGCGTACCATGGCGGCGAAACGGGCCTGAAGCGCGGCGTTCATCTGGGGGTCCTCCGTTACGGTGTAGGAACTTACGGAAACCCGCTGACGCTCGGGGTCGTACACGATGGGGTGCAACCGCTCGCCCAGCTCCAACAGGAACGCGGGATGCACCCCGGGGGCCAGCCACGCGATGTAGAGGTAATCCTCCTTGGGCGGGTTCACCAGCGCGTTGATTATACTGCCCCCCACAAAAATTAATATAAGCGTGAAAAAAATAGGAAGCTTGTAATAGGCCCAAATATGCTCCCGCTTTTCGCGGAAGTTCATTTGCCTGAGCTTATCCCTTTCCTCCCGCAGTGTTTCCCGGAAGGTTTTGCCGTCGTTCATGAAGTCCCCCCTAGCAAGGCCACGGCGCGGACTAAGGCGTCCTTCGCGTTGTTCCAGGGCAAATCCGCGTTGCGGTGGTCAAATTTCTGGGTAAACCACTCCAGGTCATCGGCCAATTCCTGCATCCATTTTTGCTGGGTGTGGACGAAATCGGCCAGAAATTTCTCCCGTTTTCCCTTGCCAAAGCCCGCCGCCGCGTCCAGCAACTGAATAAAATGGGGCAGGCAGTAGCCGGGCTGGCTTTTTATCAGCTTCGCCTCGTCGCCGCCCTTGCCCCATAAGTGGAAAAAGGTGTCGATATACCGGGCAAAGGTAGCCTCCACCCGCTCGCATACATAGCAACGCTTTCCTATTTGGGATAAATGGTCGCGCAACTTCGCCACGGGCCCGCTGGCATCCTTTCCGAAGAAGGAGCCGGAGCGCGGGCTTTTCGAAAGCTTCTCCATGTCTTTGTTAAGCACCAGCAGGTGAGTGTGTAGCATCAGGGCCAGGCCCAAGCGGTTTTGCGTATCGTACATGGCGGCCAGATGCCGGGCGCAAAAGCCCACCCGGTTGGTTTCGGCGCGGACGTCGTCCTCCATGTAAGCCGGGCTCATGATAAACTGCACCGAGGTTTTTTCCAGGTTCTGTTGCATCACGCAAAAAGCACAGCCCCCCGGCTCGCGCAGGGCATCCAGAACCGGAATGGTGTGGATATGGTTCAAATAAACTCTCCGTTGTCAAAAAACACGGTCTCACTGCCGTCGGCGGCAATGCCCACTACTTTCATGTCCGCCGTGCCGAACATAAAGTCCACATGCACCAAGGAATCGTTGCCCCCGGCGGCTACCCGCTCCTCGGTGGTCATTTCGTCGCCGCCTTGCATATTGTTGGGGTAGGCTTTGCCCAAAGCCAGGTGCGCCGCGGCGTTCTCGTCGAAGAGGGTATTATAAAAGAGCGTCCCCATTTGGCCGATGGGGGAGGAATTGGCCACCAAGGCCACCTCGCCCAGCCGCTTCGCGCCCTCGTCCATGACGAAAATATCTGCCAGGGTCTGCTCGTTCTTTTCGGCCTTGAAGCTTTCCACCAGCCCGTCCTTGAAGGTCATTTCAAAGCCCTCGATGAGGTTCCCCTGCCGCGATAAGGGCATGGAGGCTACCACCCGGCCCTCGGCACGCATCCGGTCGGGCATGGTGAAGATTTCCTCCGTGGGGAGGTTGGGGAAGAAGGGCACGCCGTCCTTGCCCAGGTCGCCGCCCCCTACCCAGACATGGTTCTTCGCCAGGCCGATGGTGATATCCGTGCCCAGCCCCGTTGTAATGCGCAAGGCATCAAAATTTTGCCCGTTCAGGTAATCCACCCGCTGGGTGAAATTGTTTTTGTGGGCTTCCCAGTCGGCTTGGGGGTCTGTGCCGTCGGCGCGGGCACCCTTTAAAATAGCCGCCCACAGTTTTTCCATGGCTTGGGCTTCGGGGAGGCCGGGGAATACCTTCATGGCCCATTTGGGGGTGGGGATGGCGATAACGCTCCAGCGCACGGCGTTGGACATGGCCAGCGCGCTGTGGGCCTTGGTGGCGATGCCGGATACCTTCGAGAAGCGGCGTAGTCTATCCGGGTCCACCCCGGCGAGATAATCCGGGTCGGAGCCGCTGATACGCAGATACACCGCGCCCCGGTCATCGTAATGCTTGTACCAGTCTATCTTCCATTGGGGGAACTCGTCGAAAACCTGGCCGTCGGCCCGCAGGAATTTATTCCGGGTGGAGATATCGTCGGACCAGTCCATGATGACTTCCCTGGCTCCGGCGTCGTAGGCGCATTCCTGCACCATCCGCGCAAACCACGCGTCGTCCACACCACAACCGATGACCACAATTTGCCCCGGCTGTACATTGCCGCCGGAACGCACCAACAGTTCGGCGTACTTTTTCATTTTCGCATTGTCCATTATTTATCCCGCCTTCTTATTATTCACGGATTCATCCGCGTCGGGTAAGCGTCGGGTGCCAGTGTAGCAGTTTAGATGTTGTTTTGCAAAGGATTTGGGGTATAATGGGAAGAAAAGAGGTGACATATATGAGCGCGCTCGCAAGAAAAATCCCCGCTACATCCCCTGCCCAGGCCAAGCCCCGCTACACCTACGCGGATTACGCGGCATGGCCGGATTATCCACGGTATGAATTAATTATGGGGGAGGCAATAAAAATGAGTGCACCATCATGGGAGCATCAAGAGATTAGCGCGGCATTAACCAGTCTGTTCTGGACATTCCTGCGCGGGAAAAAATGCCGCGTTGTTGCCGCGCCCTTCGACATCCGCATTAATTACGACACATCAGACAACACCGTTGTCCAGCCCGACCTGGTGGTCATCTGCGATTCGAAAAAAATTGAAAACGGCAAGCACTGCCTGGGCGCGCCGGATTTAGCCATTGAAATCCTCTCCGGCTCCACCCATAGCTACGACAAGCTCAAAAAATACAATGTGTATCTGGAAGCCGGTGTGCGCGAATATTGGATTATTGACCCTTACGAAAGATTCGTCGAAACCTATGTATTAAAGGACGGGCAATACCTCTCCGCCGTTTACGGCGACACCGGCGTTATCCCCGTGTCTGTCCTGGAGGATTGTAGCATTGATTTATCCGCTGTTTTTGAACCGGTGGAAGAAGAGCCCGAGGACGCCCAGCAGGAGGAATAACCCCGAATACACCGCCGCGTGGAGCCAGCTCCCCAGCCAGTAGGTGGTGAACATAAACCCCGCGCCCCCGGCGGCCAGCAAGGGGAAGACAAATCGCTTGCCCACAGGCAGGCTTTTTTCTTTGGCGGCATAGCAGACGAAAATCGGCACCAACAACCCAAAGAAGCTGAAATTATAGAAATCCGGCAAACTAAAGGCAAAGCCGCCGAACCACCCCATGGTATTGGCAAAGACCACAAAGAGCCACGCAAAGCCGATGCCCACGGCCATCACCATACTGTTGTTGGGTACGTTGGTGGTAGCGTCCAGCTCTACCATGCGCGGGTGCATGGGGCCGGTGTTGCGGCGGGCCAGGGCATACATGGCGCGAGACATACCCAAGCAACAGGCATTGAGAATCCCCAAGCCGGAGAGTATCATAAAAATCACCAGCCAGCCCCCGGCACGGCCGAAGATATGGGCAAAGGCATGGCGCGTCCCCTGGGCAAAATTCGCGCCGCCGCCCTGCATCATGAGGGCGGTGCTTTCCGGGGAGGCGTTTGAGACGCCAATGAAATAAAGTACATACACGCCAATGACCAGGCCAAACCCCAACGTCAGCGCGATGGGGAAATTTCGTTTGCTGTCCCTTACCTCCGAGTTGAAAGCCAAGGCGGCTTGCCAGCCGTTGAAGGCAAAGGCTGTGGCGGATATGGCGGCGAAAAGGGCAATTCCGTCCCGCCCGCCGGAGGGAATACCCTCCCCCGTCGCTACTGCCGCCGCGTCCGCGCCGCCGCCGTGCATCATCAGGCCGATGACCACCCCCACCGTTCCCATCAGCACCAGGGGAATCATTCGCGCTATGGTAGTGGCTACATTAAATTTCACCGGAACCTTGGGCGCGAGGTAGTTCATCACGAAGGTCATAGCCATGAAGAACGCCGAAATAAAAAAGCGGAAGGGCAAATACACCTCCTGCCCCGGCACCATGCCCACCAGGGTTGCCGTAAAGCCCGAGGTTATCCACGCGATGATGGCGTACCCCGCCGGCTGGTACATCACCGCGAAGAACCACCCCGCAAGATACCCGTACCCCTTGCCCACAATAGCCTCCGCGTAGTCCACAAAGCCGTGCATCTTCTCATACTGCCCGGCAAACCGGCTGAACATATACACGCAAGGGGCAATCATCAGCCCGCCGATGACCCACGCCATTACCCCAAAAGTGACATGGCCGTCCACTTCATACAAAACACGCCCCGGGAGGAAGAATATCCCCGTCCCCACGATGAAGCCCACCACAAAGCAGGTAGCCACAAACAATCCGTGTTGCCGTTTTAATATATGCATACGCGCCTCCCGCTTGTCATCCCCGGCGATGATTTTACTTAAAAGTGACATAGCCGTCCACTTCATATAGAATACAGGTAAAGGATGGTGCCCATGAACAAGCCTGAGCTACTGGCCCCTGCGGGGGATTTGGAAAAATTGAGGGTTGCCTTTGCCTATGGCGCGGACGCGGTATATATGGGGGGCCGGGCTTTGGGGATGCGCGCCGCCGCGAAAAACTTCTCCCTGGAGGAAATGGCGCAGGGCATCAGCCACGCCCATGCCCTGGGGAAAAAGGTGTATGTCACCGCCAATATCTTCGCCCACAACGCGGATTTTACAGGTATGTCCGAATACTTCACCGCCCTGGCGGAAATGGGGGCCGATGCCCTCATCGTTTCCGATTTGGGCGTTTTTTCGTTGGCGCGGGCAGTGGTGCCGGATATGGAGCTGCATATTTCCACCCAGGCCAATGTGACCAATTATGCCGCCGCCGCCTTCTGGCAGGGCGCGGGCGCGGGGCGGGTGATACTGGCGCGGGAGCTGTCACTGCGCGAAATCCAGGACATTAACCGGAAGGTGCCGGATTTGCACATCGAAGCCTTCGTCCACGGGGCCATGTGCATGGCGTATTCCGGGCGGTGCCTGATTAGCAACTATTTGAAGGAGCGGGACGCCAACGCCGGCGCGTGTATCCAGCCCTGCCGCTGGAGTTACGCCTTGGTGGAGGAAAAATCCGGCGAGCTGTTGCCCGTGGTGGAGGACGAAAGGGGCACGTACATTTTCAACGCCCGGGATTTGTGCATGGTGCGGCACATCCCCGATTTGGTGTACGCCGGGGTGCAGAGCCTGAAAATCGAGGGCCGCATGAAGACCGCCTACTATGTAGCCGCCACGGTGAAGGCGTATCGGGAAGCCATTGACGACCACCACACAGACCCGGAGCTATACGAAAGCAAGCTCGACCACTACACCGCCGCTTTGGAGCGGCTGACCCACGGGCATTACTCCACGGGCTTTTACTTCGGCAAGGTGACGGGGGAGGACCACAGCTACGCCAGCGATTCCCGCACGGCCCTGCAGGATTTCCTCGCCGTGGTGGTGGGGCGCGACGAGCGCACGGGCCTGTATCTGGTGGAGCAACGGAATAAATTCTCCCTGGGGGACGAAATTGAAATCTTTCGCCCGGGCCAGCCCGACCATGTGCAGACCATAGATGTGCTCTTCGACGCACAGGGCGCGAAAATCACCTCCGCCCCCCATCCCAAGCAACGGGTGTATGTAAAGCTAACCGCAGAAGCAACACGCTATGACATCCTCAGAAAAAAGCATATCACCCCTCCATGCGCCGGATATCAGCCATAATCTGCGGGTGCGCTTTATCCAGCCGGTAAAAAAACAGCAGGCCGAAATTAATCACCGCCATAATAATCGGCACACCCATCATTACAAACATCAGCGCGAAGCGGGCCGAATCCGGCTGGGCGTACCCATCCGCCACAAAGCCGCCCAGCTCCAGTATCCAGCCCAGCATTCCGGTGCCAATCCCGACACCCAGCTTTATGCCAAAGCCGGTGGCGGTGTTGACAATCCCCTCACATTTCATCCCGGTTTTCCAGTAGCCGTAATCGCTTACATCCGCGGCCATGGCAAAGGAAACCGCCACAAAGGGCGCGGTAAACACGCCATGGATGGCCGCACGTACTACATACAGCCCCAAGCTGGCGGGGCTTATCATCAGTACAAGGGGCGCGGCCAGGCCGCCCAGCACGGAAATACGCGCCAAGGTACCCTTGCTGAATCTTTTTGACAACACCGGCACCAGAAACAGCACAACAACCAGCGTAGCCGACATGGAAAGGGACGCCAGCCCCATCAAATTCTCATTGCCCAAAATATACCGGAAATAAAACACCGCCCCCGCCCCCGTAATCGACACCGCGATATTGCTTCCCACTAAGGCCATGGTCAGCAGAATCCAGTATTTATTGGAGATGAGGCTTTTATAGGATTGGGTAAATGTCCGGGGCGCATCCCGTGTCTTTTTTTCCCCGCCATACCGCTCCCGGGTCAGCACGAAAGCAATCATCACGCACAACAGCATGAACAGCCCCACGATGACAGACCAAATACGCCAGGCCCGGGCGTCCCCACCCAAGGCGTTGACCACGGGCATGGTCAGGGAAACGAAGGCCACGCCACCCACGATGCTCATTATCGTCCGCACCACGCCGCAATGGATACGGCTGGCGGCATTGCGGGTCATCAGCGGGATGAGCGCGTCGTAGGGGATAACCAAGGCCGCGTAGAACACCGTGGTGGTCAGATTATATAAAACGATAAACCATATCAGCCGGCCCGCCGGGCCCAAATTCGGCACAGAAAACAACAGGATAAAGCTCACGGCGAAGGGCAACGCGCACACCAACAGCCAGGGCCGCGCCTTCCCGAAGCGGCTTTTCGTCCTGTCCACGGCGTTGCCAATCCACACATCGGTGAGCGCGTCCAGCACCCGGGAAAGCATGAGCACCGTCCCGGCTACCCCGGCCCGTATGCCCATATAGTCCGTCATAAAAAACAGGATAAAACCGCTTAGAAACGAGAAGCAAGCCGTTAAGCCAAAGTCCCCCGCGCCGTAGCTTAACAGCTTGCGTAAACCCATCTTGTCGTTGGGTATTTTTTTATCGTCTTCCATACGCATCCCTCCTCGTCATTTTAATCGGCTATAGTAAAGGAATTATTTGAATATGACAAAATTCAACAAATTGTACGAACGAGTGATTGTTTTTGCATTTGTATTTTTTACTGCTAAAATGTACGAAATTAGCGGATTTTTTCGGAACGGGGGGCAAAAGTGGCCATAGATAAAGGCGGGAAAAGAGGTGGGACAAAACAAAAAATAGTACACGCCGCCACAGACCTTTTTGCGAAAAAGGGCTTTACCGAAACCAGCGTACGCGAAATCGCAACAGCCGTAGGGGTAAATGAATCGTCGCTATACAACCATTTTGACTCAAAGGGCGCGATTTTGGAATACATCTTGGAATATTACCGGCAAACCGCCAGCGCGTACCAAGTCCCCGCCGAAGCCCTGTCTCGCCTGACCAAGGACGCCACCGCCGAAGATATACTGGCTTGCATGATGATGTACTACCCACCGGAGGAGGAACAGCTCTTTATCAAAATGCTACAAGTGCTGTTTCAAGAACAATTTCGTAACGACGCGGTACGCGACTACATCGCCAACGACCTGATTCTATGGAACGAGCAATTCATTTCGGACTTGTTGCACCGCCTGATTCGTTCCGGCGCGTTGGACACAAAAACAGATGTGGATTTTTGGGCCAAGGTGCACGTGTCGATAAACTACAAATTTTCCGCCTGCCATGTTATGGGTATAGGCGAAATCCATCCGGGTTACAAGGGTAAGGGCAACGTGGCCATGAAAAGGACGCTCTATGAAGTGCTTTTCACACTGCATGGGGCGAAGGAAACCGAGGATGAAGAGAGGAATGATTGTACAATGCTGGAAAATTTCTTCACGGAACTGGAAATCGCGGAAGAACTGGGCATCCCCGAGGAAGCGGTAAAGGACTTGCTGGCCAACAAGATGGAGCTGAATAAATCGGACGTGGATAAACTCCTTAGCAAAATGGCCAAAAAAATGAAAATCAAGGGATAAGGAATCAGTTTAATTTTCGGGGGCTTTGCCCCCGGACCCCCACGAGCTTTTGAAAAAGCTCGACCAAAACGTTAATAAAAAGCCGCATTCGCGGCTTTTTTGGTAGTTTTTGTCAAACTTTTTCAAAATCGGTCATAATCCCACCTTGTTCTTATTATGATTTCTTATTGCTTATCCATTTCCGTATAACCGCTGACTATATCACAAACTTCGGCTAAAATATCATCAGGTATCATCTCAACAAATTCAGGATTTCGCTCTATTAAGTCAAGAGCTTTTACTTGGTCTGTCATTACAACGCCTGATGTTGTAGTTCTATCGTCAAGCTTAGGTTGCAACGGAAAGCCCCTGTCTGTATTTGTTATAGGACATACAATAGCCACACCACGAGCAAATTTATTGTAACTGGCATTGCTAACTACAAGGGCTGGTCTGCGTCCCTGTTGTTCATGTCCTTTAGTTGGGTTAAAGTCCATTTTTATTATATCGCCTTGCTTTGGAATATAAGCCATTAAAATACCTCTCTGCCTACGGGTTCGCCTGTGTCCCATTCTTCGGTTTTATAATCGCTAGTGTAATTTTTTAAGCGTTCTTCTGTTGTTAGTCTCTTGCGCTTGTATTTTGGCTGGAATGGCAAGGCTTCGTCCATTATCATCTGCCGAAAAAGCATATTAACAACTACTGAAACATTTAGCCCCAGCTTATCAAGTAAAAAATCTAAATCCCTTTTAACATCTTCATCTACTCTCACATTTATTGATGTTGATTGTTTTGCGCTTGCTTGTGCCATATAAAGACCTCCAATATTTTTTTGTATACATACTATACGGCATGGTATATACCATGTAAAGCGTTACATGCGGGTGCAAATTTTGCACCCTACTATCAAGCAGAAAAACTAACGTGCTATTGTATCGTAGTTGTAGTGAATACGCCCTACATACCGTGTTGACACAGCATTTGCGCAACCCTATACTGCGGGAAACAACTCCGGGAGGAACGCTATGTACCGCGTGAAAAGACAGGACGATGTGCAGAAAAATTATCAGCTTATGGCCTATATGGCCAAGCGGGTGCTGGAGGACGACAGGGACTTGATTGCCGGTCTTGCCAATGTGTCTGCGGTGATAAACGGCTATATGGAGCGGATAAACTGGGTGGGCTTTTATTTGCGCAAGGGCGACGAGCTGGTGCTGGGCCCCTTCCAGGGTTTGCCCGCCTGTATGCGCATACCCCTGGGCAAGGGTGTGTGCGGCACGGCGGCGGCGCGAAACGAAACCCAGGTAGTGGCAGACGTCCACGCCTTCCCCGGCCACATCGCCTGTGACAGCGCGTCCAATTCGGAAATCGTCATCCCCCTATGCAAAAACGGGGAGGTTTTTGGCGTGCTGGACGTGGACAGCCCGGAGCTGAATCGTTTTGGCGCGTTGGAGGAACAATATTTATCCGAGATATGTGACGCCATCGCAAAATATGACTATATGGTTGGTTGAAATGGAACGGGTTTTTTTTATTTTAATTGCCACGACGGTGTGCTTCGCCGTCCCCAAATTCCGCGCCGACTTGGTGGCGGTGTGCTCCTTGCTTGCCTTGTATCTGGCGGGGGTGCTGACCGTAACCGAGGCATTGGCGGGCTTCTCCAGCACGGTGGTGGTCATGCTGGCGGTTTTGTTTGTCGTGGGGGAAGGAATTTCCCAGACCGGGCTGGCGGGAAAGGCAGGCAACCTGCTGGTTAAGCTGACGGGGAACAGCGAGTTCAGGATGCTGGTTTTCGTGAAACTATTAGTAGCCGGGATTGGGAGCTTTATCAGCAATACGGGAACCGTGGCTATTCTAATGCCCATCGTGGTAAACCTGAGCGTGAAAATGAATATCCATCCCGGCAAGCTCCTGATGCCCCTGGCCTTCGGAGCCAGCATGGGCGGCGCGCTGACGCTAATCGGCACCGCCCCCAATTTGCTTGCCCGGGACGCGCTGATAAACCACGGCTTCCCGGGGCTGTCCTTTTTCGACTTTACCCCCATCGGGCTGATTATCCTTTTCGTGGGCACCGCCTATATGTGGTTTGTGGGGCGAAAGCTACTGGATAAGCCCTACGAGGAAAAATCCAAGGTAGCGGACACGCTGAACGTATCCGAGCTGTTGCGGCAGTACCAGATAGACGAGCATCTCCACTACGTACAGGTGCCAGAAGGCCATAACCTTGTGGGCAAGGCCCTGAAGGAACTCCAATGGCCCGGCGAATACGATGTGACGGTGCTGAAGGTGCAGAAAAAGACGCCGAAATCCTTCCAGCTATTATCCACAGGCGGCGACACCCAGGACATGTCCACCCCGGATTATGTATTGGAAGCGGGGGACATTTTACTGCTTTACGCCGAAACCGATTCCCTGAAACGGCTTCTGGCGGATACGGCCTTGCAGACCATCCACCGGGACTTGGTGGATGGCTTGCACATTCAAGACGCCCACATCGCCGAGGTCATCCTCACCCCCCAGTCCAATTTGATTAACCAATCCCTGAAGGCCATCAGCTTCCGCGAAAAATACGGCCTTACCGTGCTGGCCACCCGGTGCCGCCAGCAAAGCGCGAAGATATTGTCCGTCCAAGACAAACTCGAATACGGCGACGCCATGCTGGTTCACGGTAAATGGAAAAACATAGACATGCTGGCCAAAGAAAAAAGTGACTTAGTGGTGATTAGCCACCAGACGAAGCAACCGGAGACAGCCTTCAACCCCTTGCGCGCCATTTTGGCGGGGTCGGTATTGCTGGGTATGATTATCATGCTGGTGTTTGAATGGATTCCCGCGGTGATAACCGTACTCGTTGCGGGGCTCCTCATGGTGCTGACGGGCAGTGTCCGAAGCGCGGAGCAAGCCTATCGCGCCGTCAACTGGCAGATTGTCATTCTCATCGCCTGTATGCTGCCCATGGCCACCGCTTTGGAAAATTCCGGGGGCGTGGCCTTTATCGCCGACGGTATAACCGCCGCTTTGGGTGGAGCGGGCCCCGTGGCGGTCATGGCGGGGCTGTATATCGTCACCTCCATTTTCGGAGTCTTTATCAGCAATACGGCCACGGCGGTGCTGTTTTTGCCCATAGCCATTATGGCCGCCCAGCACATCGGCGTCAGCCCTTTGCCCTTCGTCATGGCCGTCACCTACGCCGCCAGCATGTCCTTCGCCACCCCTGTGTCCACCCCGCCCAACGCCATGGTCATGGTAGCGGGGAAATACCGCTTCATCGACTACATGAAGGTGGGCATCCCCTTGCAGTTTATTGTCGGGCTCATCATTATTCTGGTGTTGCCGCTGTTCTTTCCGTTTTGATGGCCCCCCGGGCCAAGGCGTCGCACCGTTCGTTTTCCGAGTTGCCCGCGTGACCCTTTACCCAATGGCACCGGACTTCGTGCTTCTCCAGCAAGGCCAGTAGCCGCTCCCATAAATCCACATTCAGCGCGGGTTCTTTTTTATTGCGCATCCAATCGTTTTGCTTCCATTTTAGTGCCCAGCCCTTTTCGATGGCATCGACTACATAGCGGGAATCGGAGTATAAAGCCACGCAACAGGGCTCCTTCAGAGCATCCAGCCCGACGATTACACCCAGCATTTCCATGCGGTTGTTGGTGGTGGCGGGATGCCCGCCGGAAAATTCCTTGCGGTGGCTTTTGTAGAGCAACACCGCGCCATAGCCGCCGGGGCCGGGATTGCCGGAGCACGCGCCGTCGGTGTAGAGGGTAACGCGCTTCATTTATGTACCCCCAGCAACGCGTTGGCGATACATAAATCCTCGGCGGTGGTGATTTTGATATTGCGCCGCGCTCCTTCCACCAAAAAAACCGTGCCGCCCCGCGCTTCCAAAATGGCACTGTCGTCTGTAAACGCCGCCAGATTTGGGGTCTCTTCGTAGGCTTGCAGTAGAGTCTTGTATGTAAACCCCTGTGGGGTCTGCACCTGCCAAAACCGCCCGCGCTCCGGGGTGGCGCGTACACGCCCGGTGGCGTCCGCCTCCTTTACCGTGTCGGTGAAAACCGTCCCCGCCACCGCCGCGCCATACTTTCGTGCGGCGTCGGCGACTTTTTCTATTAAACCGGCACCCACCAGCGGGCGCACGCCGTCGTGGATAAGCACGATTTCGGTCTGCGGGGAAAGCCGAAGCAGAGCCTTGTACACGCTTTCGCTACGGCTCGCGCCGCCTTCGACGCATGTTACGCCTTGGGGGCGAAGGGCAGGGCACAAGCCCGCCGGCACCGTGACGACGATTTCATGTATCCATTCCAGCCCTTCAAATACCGCCAGGGTATTTTCCAGCACGCTCAAGCCGTTTTGCATAGGCAAAAATTGCTTGGGCTTATCGCCGCCAAAGCGCGTGCCCACCCCCGAAGCGGGGATAATCACACATATCATATGAATGCCTCCACTAATACCTCACCAGCACCGCCTTGTCGGGGAAAACCAAGGCCGGACAGCTGGCAGTGATACTGTCCACCCAAATAAAAAACTCCTGCCCGGGCAGAATATCTCCGGGCCCCATCGCGCCGTATTCCGGGTCATAGATATAGGAATCGGCGGTGAGGGTGATGCGGTATTTTCCGTCGGCGGTGAGGAAAACGCAGAAATCCGCCCCATATTGGATGTTCTCGCTGGCCACGGCGGTAAACACCGCGGCATCGTCGCGGCAACTATTCAGCCAAAGCACAACCGCCGGATAAACCCCGGCACCGTCCCCGATGAGATAGGCCGCCCGCGCACCCATGCCGCGCTTTATCGCCGGAGCCGGTACACGCAAGCCCGTTACCAAATCATACACCGGCGCGTTTTCCACGCAAACCCACACATCGGCATGGGCGTCACCGGTCAGGGCTTCGCCCACCACGCGCACGTGCGTGCCCTTGATTTGTTTTATCTTACCCTGGGTTTCGTCCACATACATACCACCGGCGGCGCGAACTGTCAAACACGGGACAAGCAAACAGGCAAATACCAGCAATACCGCCGCTGTATGTCTTTTCATGGGTGCCTCCTATAGAATCATTCAATATATCCTTCCCCCGCAAGGTGGAATTATATGCATAATTTCCCCGCTCCGGCATATATATCTGAAAAACGGACAAGGGGGAACTGGGATGGAGCGCGCACCCTACAGGCGTTATACATATACCCAACAAGCGGAGCACGAAGGCGAGCCGGGCGCGTTGGGCGAAACCCTTATTCTGCAAGGCATCGTCAGCGGGGTAGTGTTGGTGGCGGTCATGCTCATCAGCATTGTGAGCTTCGCGCCGGCGGTGCCTGTGCAGGATGCGGTGCGCCAAGCCCTTTCCGGGCCGGCTACGGCGGGGGAATTGGTCAGTAGCGCAAGGGAATTTGGCGCGGAAGTGCTACATCTACCCTGGCTGAATGATTAGGATACGTCGCCCTGCCTGGGCCGGCTTGGTTGTACTGCTGGCTTTGCCGTGGACGCGCCCCATCGGCATGGTGCTTGCGTCCCTCCTTTTGCACGAATGGGCCCACGCCTTCGCCGCCACATGGTTCGGTGGGAAGGTGGAGCATGTGCGCCTTTCGGTTTTCGGCTTCATTGCCCGCGCCCGGAAAATGGACAACCTCCACCCCCGGGAACGGGCCTGGGTCTATTTCGCCGGCCCGGCCATGAACATTTTGATAGCCGGATGGGCCTACACGGTGCATCATCTTTCCTACATCGGCGTGTTTTGGCTACGGGATTTGGCTTTTTACAACGCGGTGCTGGCCATCTTCAATTTACTGCCCCTCCTGCCCCTGGACGGCGGGCGGCTGGCCCAGCATTTTCTGGGGAATATGTTCGGCGCGTTGCGGGCCAACCGTTTTCTCCTGCGCTTTGGGCGGGGCGCGGCCATTATTATTTCCGTGCTGGGCTTTGTGCAGATAATTTTATTTTCCTATAACATTACTTTGCTGTGCGCGGGGATTTACCTCTGGCGCAAAAACGCCACCCTGCAAGCCGAACTGCGCATGGAGTTTTTTTTAACTATGCAAAAAAAATCCGCCATTTTGCGCGGGGTGCGGAATATAAACAAATATAAATGCAAGCGACTCACCGTCCCCGCCGAAATGCCCCTGGCCCATGCCATAGACCGGCTGGGCTGGTCATATCTGTGCGAATTTTGGGTGGAGGGCACGCCCATCCGGGAGGAAATATTGCTGGCGCACCTATTCTCCCCCCAACGCGAATCCATCGCCGAAACCCTGGCCGTACCCATGGGGACGTTTTGCAATATAGCCGAATAAAACGGCTCACCGGGTAAACAACGCCTTTACCTCTGCCCGCGAAATGCACCCGCTAAGCAAAATCCCCCAAAAGTAAACCAGCACCAGCACACCGATGGCCAGCCCAAGCCCTATCCGCAAGCCCAGCGCGTCCAGCAGTAACCGGTTGGCCAGCAAGCGCGCCAAGGCACCGGCGATGGCGGCGGCCAGTAGCGGCTTCACCAGCCAGCTCACCAAGGGCAGTTCATAGTCGATGTGCTGTCTGACTTTGTGCATTCCCAGGGCGATGACCACCACCAGGCTCAACAGCCAGCCGAATATGTACGCCGGCAAGCCGAAATGGGGCACCAGGAAAAACGTAAAGGCAATGGTTATGGCCGAGGAGATAATCGAATTGCGGAAAATGAATAATTGGCAACCCAGCCCGTTCAGCACCCCGGATAAAATAATGTGCATATAAATAAAAGGACACATAATGCCCAGCAATTGTAGCATCAGGCCGATGGGCTGGTTATAAATCGCCATGCCCAGCTCATGGGAAAAGAACAGGAACAGCGACGCCGCGCCCATCCCCGTCACCGACGCGAAAAGCAATCCCTTCGAGGTGGCGTAGCTAATGCGGCGCATATTCCCGGCGGCGGCGGCTTCGGCCACGGCGGGGACCAAGGTGACACTCAAGGCGGTCAGCACCGCCGTGGGGAAGAAAATCAGCGGCATCGCCATCCCCGTGATACGGCCAAACTCGCTGATGGCCTCCGACGCGCTAAGGCCGTATAGCTGTAACCGCGCCGGAATCAGCACATTCTCCCAAGCGGTGAGCAACGACCCCGCCACCCGGTTGCCCGTCAGCGGCAACGCCATGGTCATAATCAACCCCAACGTCTGGGCGGAAGTCAACGTGGGACGCTTGAACAGGCGTCTTCTTTTTTTGAAAATCCGGTAAGAAATGTAGGTGAAGCCGAAGGAAAATATTTCCTCGCCCACGATGGCGATGAAGGCCACGGCGGCGGCGTATTCCAGCCCCCGGGGAACGAACCGGGCGGCCAGCACATACACAATCACCATCCGTACGATTTGCTCCAGCACCTGATTGGCCGCAGGGATTTTTGCCTCCTGCAAGCCGATGAAATACCCCCGCAGACAGGTTCCGGCGGCCATGGCGGGGAAGGCGAAGGACAAAATCCGCAAGGGCAAAACCACCCGCATATCGTTGAAGAAATGCACCGCCAGCAACTCCGCGCCAAAATACAGCGCGGCGGTGAGCACAAAGCCCATCAGTGTCGTAATCACCACCGACTGCTTCAGCACCCGCCCCATATTGCCGTATTCGCCCTTGGCGCGCTCCTGGGCGGTAAGCTTCGACACGGTGGTGTTAAACCCGGCACAGGATATACTCCACGCCAGCGCGTACACAGGCATAATCAACTGATACAGCCCCATGCCCTCCGCACCCATAAGATTAGACATATAGATGCGATATACAAAACCCAATATCCGGGTGATAACCCCGGCGGCGGTCAACATCAACGCCCCAGTGAGAATACGCGACCTGATACCATCATCCCCTTCAAACCAATATATGAAGAAGACACAGGAGCTTATTCATCGTGCCAATGGGCAAGGTGTTTAATGAAGCAGTTGGGAAGTTATTGCGCTATGCGCAACGCATGTTTCAAGGCAGTTTGCAATGTTTGCGAAAAATTTATATTTGCCTCCTCTGCCCGCTTGTTAAGCCAAGACGGGATATTAAGCGTTTTTTTGACAAGTTTATTATCGTAATACCGCCTATAGTCCTCTGTGTCTACAGAAACGAGTGTTACCATGTCCTCGTTTTTTATTTCCAGTTCCCTTGGTTTGCTGGGGGCGGGAATAATATCGCCCGATTCCTCCATGTCATACAATGCCAAACAAAGAGAATCTTCTGCCATGCTGATAGCATCTGCCAAAGTGTCTCCTTGGGTTGCGCCTCGTTGCAAGTCAGGGAAAAAGACAAAATATCGCTTGTCTCCTTCCAAGCGCAATATAGCGGGGTAGACATATCTCATTATAACGCCTCCATTCATTTAAGCCCTAGCTGTTTTAATATCGCTTGCTTTAATCCGGTTCCTATTTCTTTTGATTGATGACGAGGCACTTCCGACTTTTTGCCGTTGCCAGGGTTTTCGTAAATATCATGCCGCTTGCCGTGGCTGTGAAACTTTACACCCCGCCCTTTTAACTCCTTCACAAACTCAGATATTTTCATGCGGCATCCCCTCTCGACTCTCGCATTATACTACGTGCCTTGCACGTATTGTCAATTCTCACCCTTTATGATACAGTTTCCACACAAAACGTATAGCGTGAAGAAAAATCCGGGTGTACTATGCATGACATCATCAAGGCAATAGAGCGTGGGCGGTATAAATACATGGCCGACTTGAAGGCTCATTGTGAGTTGTCTTATTCGCATTCGGTCAGTGTGGCGCAAACCGCATATGACATCGGAAAACTGCTTCAACTGGGCACGCAGGGCTTGGAAAAATTGGCGATGTGCGCCCTTTTGCATGACATCGGGAAAGCCACTTTGCCCCATGATATCTTGAGCAAGCCCACATTTCTCACGCATCAGGAGCAGACCCAAATGATGGACCACGCGAAAATCGGTGGGCAACTGCTGTGTAGCCTGACCTTCTGCGAGGAAATCCGCGCCGGGGTGGCGCATCATCACGAAAAATGGGACGGAACGGGCTACCCCGACCGGCTGAAGGGGGACGAAATCCCGTTGCTGAGTCGCATCATCGCGGTGGCGGATGTCTTCTGCGCCCTCATCGCCCACCGCCCCTACCGAATGCCCGCTACCCCGTTCATCGCCGTTGAATACATCATTTTGGAGGCGGGGCGTGCCTTTGACCGCGACGTGGTGCGTGCTTTTTGCGAAGTATTGAAAAAAAGGCCCTCCTCCCCGGCACTGACCGCAATACCCGAAAGCCTTCGCCTGGGGAAGCTGACCGCCCACGTCAGGACGGGTATCGTCACCTGCGGCGGCGTGGATTTGTACCTGACGAAAAAAGAGTACATGTTGCTCCTTTTTTTTATCCAAAACCGGGAACGCTATATAAAACCGGAAGACCTGTACCAAAAAGTATGGAACGCTTCCATGGAGCGCAACACCAACGCCCTGCGCGGCGCGATGAAGCGTCTGCGTAAAAAGATTAAAGGTTGCGGATATACCATCAACAACTCCCGAACCGAGGGGTATATACTCGAACGGGAATAACACGCCCCGGGGGAAGTGGGGGAAGGGCGTTGTTGAAAGCGAGCGATTGCTAAGCCCGCGTAGCGCATTGGCGCGGAACGCGCCACCAGCGGAGCATAGGGCGTGCACAGCGAGTCTTCAACACCGCCCTTCCCCCACTTCCCCCGGGCGAAATCTTGCAACAATGGGTGTCATACCTTACACTAGAGCCATGCGTATCCCCCCGGAAGCACAAAAAATCCTATCCACCCTCGAATCTGCCGGGTTTGAGGGTTTTGTCGTGGGCGGTTGCGTCCGTGACGTCCTGCGCGGCATCACCCCNAAGGACTGGGACATCACCACCAACGCCACACCCCATCAAGTAAAAGCCCTTTTCCCCCGCACCTTCGACACGGGCATCCGGCACGGCACCATTTCCGTGCTGGAAAACCGCAAACCCTACGAAGTCACCACCTACCGCATCGACGGCACCTACACCGACGCCCGCCGCCCCGATTCCGTTACCTATGCCTCCTCCATCGAGGAGGATTTAAGCCGCCGGGACTTCACCATGAACGCCATCGCCTACAGCCCCGCCCACGGCTTCGCCGACCCTTTCAGCGGGCGGGAGGACATCGCGGCAAAAATCATCCGTTGCGTGGGCGACCCGGCCCACCGCTTCGGGGAGGACGCCCTGCGGATGCTACGCGCCCTGCGTTTCGCGGGGACGCTGGGCTTCGCCGTAGACCCCGCCACCCTCACCGCCATATCCGCCCAAAAGGAAAATCTGGCCCGCATCAGTGCGGAGCGGGTGCGGGAGGAGCTGACCCGCCTCCTTTGCGGCGCGTACCCCCATGCCCTTTCCCTCCTTGCAGAAACGGGCCTGTTGCCCTATGTATTGCAGACCGGAAACAGCCCCTACCCCGGCAACCTCACGCAAACCATTCGCCAGCTTGAAGAAGCCCCGCCCGACGCCCATCTTCGCCTGTCCCTTTTCTTCGCGCCCTTTCACACCGGCGGCGCACCCGCCCTGGAAAAGCTCCTCCGCGCCCTCCGCTTCGATAACAAAACCATTCAAGCAATATCCCTTTACACACGCCTCCTCCCCCACTCCATCCCCGCCGACCCCTACGCAATAAAAAAACACTTGAAGCAGATGCCGCAACCCACTGCCCAAGCGTTCTTCGAAAACCTATTAGCCCTCCAGGAAATCACCGGCATTTGCCACCCGGCCCACGCCACAGCCCTGCGCCGCATCTCCCAGGAAATACACGCAAGAAACGAATGCTACACCCTAAGCGGTTTAGCCGTCAACGGAAAAGACCTGGCCGCCATGGGCATCCCCCCCGGCAAGGCCATGGGCAATGCCCTAGAAAAACTCCTCGACGCCGTCATGCGCCAGCCGGAGTTAAACGAAAAGGGTGGGTTAGAAAAGATTATCGGGGGCTTCGCCCC
>WQSR01000018.1 GCA_009787785.1 Defluviitaleaceae bacterium | reverse complement strand
GCGGGCTTCGACCCGGAGAGTATCTTCCTGCGGCTGGAGCCCGCGGCCAGCGCGATTTCCTATGCGGTGGGGGAATCTGAGGACAAAAAGGTACTGGTCTACGATTTTGGCGGCGGCACCTTCGACGCTTGCGTGTTGCAAATCAAAGTGGAGGAAACCGGCGAGCCCACCATTTCCATAGTCTCGACCTACGGCGACAACAATCTGGGGGGGAACGATGTCGATAAGATTATCATGGACATCGTGTATGAGGAGTTTAAAAAGCTGACCAACGAGGAAATCGACCTCTTCGACGAGAACGCCGACGATGGCGTCTCCAAGCGGCAGAAAAAAGTCGCCCTCGTACGCCTCCAACAGGCCGCGACCCAAGCCAAGGAACGGCTTTCCCATACCAAGTCCACCAAGATTACGCTGGCACCCCTCATCCAAGAGCCCCGCATCGTGAATATCAACATGGAAATCACCCGCGAGCAGTTCCTCGCCCACCAGCGGGTGAACGCCCTGGGCGATAGCCAAATGGTTTATGAAAAATTCCGGGGCAAGTCCGTCACGGATTTGATTGACGAAACCCTCTCCTGCGTCACCCACTGCCTGGAAGCGGGTGAGCTCACCGAGGCCGACATCGACGAAATTTTCCTGGTGGGCGGCTCCTCCTCCATTTTATATGTAGGGGAGAAAATCTCCGAGCGATTCAAGAAAGAGCCCTTCAAGTCGCGCATCAGCCCCGCGCTAAGCATTTCCCAGGGCGCGGCCCACTACTGCAATATGATTATGATGCCTACCGTGCGGGGCCCCGTAGTCCACGAGCGCACCATCCATCCCCTGGGTCTGGAAATCTCCGGCCGCCGCTTCCTGGAAATCGTGCCCGCCGGCCAGGATATCCCCAAGGAGGGCCTCACCATCGACTGCGCCGAGCCCCTGGTAACTAACCACGACAGCCTTACCAGCGTAGCCATCGTGGTCTATGAAAATACCGTGCCCAAGACTTCGGATAAGACCCCATCCGTCAACCAGGAGGGCATGAAACGCCTTGCGGGCACCTCCCTGCGCGGCATACCCCAGGGCCCACGCGGCCAGGAAAAAGTCCAAGTCCTCTTCCACGTGGGGCAGGACAATATGCTAAAAGTAACAGCGCGGAGCCTAAGCACCGACGGCGTGGTGACAGAGCTTTCCGTGGACGAATTATACGGTTAAAACCAAAAAAGGGACTGTTTGCACAGCCCCTTATACATATATTTCAAACGTTTAGGGTTACTTCCCCGCCATTTGTCTTTGCTGGGTCTCAATCATCTTTTTTACCATGTAGCCCCCTACGGAACCGTTTTGGCTAGATGTCAAGTCACCGTTGTAGCCCTTGGTCAAGGGTACGCCGATTTCGTTCGCCACTTCATATTTGAATTGGTCGAGGGCGGCCTTTGCTTCGGGAACAGCATGTTTTTTGCTAGACACAACTATTTCCTCCCCTCATATATACTTGTAGCGTATGTTTTCGCTTTTGCTACAAGGTTAGTATGAGCCGGAGAAAGGAATATATGCTGGCAAAATTTTTTATGCGCGGCTTAGGTATTCGCCGGTGCGGGTGTCGATTTTAATTTTGTCGCCCGTGTTTACGAAAAGGGGCACCTTCACCGTGGCACCTGTTTCCACGGTGGCGGGCTTGGTGCCGCCGCCGCCGGTGGCGGTATCGCCGCGGAAGCCCGGCTCCGTTTCCGTGATTTCCAGCTCTACGAACATGGGCGGCTCTATACCGAAGATGCGTCCGTTGTGCACCAGCACCTTAATCATGTCGTTTTCTTTGACAAAACGGAGGCTGTCCCCAATTTGGGCGGCGTTCATTTCCGTCTGCTCATAGGACTCCACATCCATAAAATGAAACAACGAGCCGTCGGAATACAAATATTGCAAGTCCCGGCGGTCAATATGGGCGCGCGCCATTTTTTCCGAAGGGCGAAAGGTTTTTTCCAGCACCGAGCCGGTTTCCATATTTTTCAATGTGGAACGCACAAAGGCCGCGCCCTTGCCCGGCTTTACATGCTGGAAATCAATAATGGTGTACAGCCCGCTTTCAAACTCGATGGTAATGCCGTTGCGAAATTCGCCTGCTGAAATCATGGTAATCAATCCTTTTCTGGTTATATGATTTATTCTTCCTTGTGGCGCGGGTTTTTCTTTACCATGGCCGCCGCCTGGGAAAGATTGGACAGAATATCCACGTCAAACTGGGATTGCAGTAAAGCCAGCTTCGCGTACATAGAGCCTTTTTGCGTCACCACATATTTCGGCGGCATTTTGTTCAGCACATAGGCTAGGATGTCCATCCTGCATTGCTCGCATTCACAGATATTCATTTGCTTCATGACGCTGGGCATTTTTGCCATAACCATGTCTTCCATGTAGTTCTTTAAGCTTAGCTCCATTGTGCACCCCTTTTATTCATAATCCAATTCGTTTATGTCAAACACGCGGATGCGTCCGCCGCTTACGGAAGCGGTAATGCGCTGTGTATCCGTACCCTTAGCCATGGTGATGCGAAACCCTGCCGTGGGCGTGCCCCTGGGATGGAACAAAAGACGGGGCGCGGAGGTTTCCAGCAACGTGGCTCCGCCCTGTACATACACCGTGCGCACCGTGCGGGTGGGCACGGTGGAAATAATCCGGTACCGGTTTTGCGCTACATCGAAGGCTATGCCGAATTGCCGCCCCTCGATGATGGACCTACGCTGGGCATAGCGCAAATCGGCTTGCAATTGTAAGGAAGCGTTGTGCAAGGCCCGGCGGTGGCCCTGCCGGAAGCCTATCACCACACCGCCGGAAAGTACGACGATGATGGCCATCACCACCGCAAGCTCCAACAGTGTCACGCCGTGCTTAGATTTGAACAGCGCGGGTATTTTCACTTGTAGTACCGCCGGAGCAGCCATCTTTCAAATACACGCTTAACCCGCACCAGCATAAAATCCTTCTCCGTCATGGGCTTGACCAAAATGGTGGTAATCCGGGCGTTCTTCCCCGCCCACACATCGGAAAAAAGCTGGTCGCCAATGATGGCTGTATGTTCGGGCTGTGTGCCCATGCGCGCCATGGCCTTGCGCACCCCGCAGGTAAGGGGCTTGGCGGCGTTGGCGATGCCCTCCAGCCCCAAATCGTCAAAATATTTCAGCCGCGTACGGGTATTGTTGGTCAGCAGACATATCCGAAAGCCCATTTTCTCCAGCCGCCTAAGCATGGCCACCACTTGGGCGGGGGCTTGCCTCTGGTCATAATGGGCCAGGGTATTGTCCAAGTCATAAATCAGACCGCGTATTTTTTGTTGCCATAAGGTTTCATAGGGGATGTCCAATACAGAATCAAAATAGTAGTCGGGCGCAAGTGTCATGAAGCACTCCTTTCATTCGTTTCAGCAATTATTGGGTAATGCGCATAGACTCTACCATTGCCAGCGTATTACCGTCAAGCACAATATAGGCCCGCACGGTGGCGGGAATGGGAATGAGCGCGTAGTGGTACACTTGGGTCTGCACGCGGAAGCGGTCGCCCAGGGGGGTAACGGCGGTATTGGCGCGAAAGGTATGGGTCAAGGGGTCGCGCTCATCCACAGCCCACTCGACAGAGAAAGTCCAACTCCGGGGATAGGCGGCGGCCACTGCGGCTTGCAGGGGAAGCATGGGGTTTTCCGCGCCGGGGTAGAACGCTTCGCGCAAAAAAAATAAAACCTGTTCGTTCCCGGCTACGGCCAGGTCGTACAGGCTGGCAAAATCTGAATAGTACGCTGTGGTGCGGCGGCTGGCCACCGTCACCGCAAGGGCCACGCTCACCAGCATCATCATCATTAAAACCGCCACCAGGACAAATACATACGCACTGCCGCGCCGGTTACTCACAGCGGTGTAAATCCTAAAATTTTAGCCATGATAATCCCCGGAAAACGCGAGATATACGCATTATATTCCCGCAGTGCCGCCTCGGCGTCGCCTTGCACCAAATCATCCAAAGGCTTATCTTCCATTTCATCGTCCATGGATTCCCATATCTGTATGGCCTTGTCCGCCCGCTCCCGCCGCTTCATAAGCTGAAAATGCAACACAAGCCCCACACAGCACACCAGGAAAACCACCAGCGACACCACCCCGAAAGCCGATATCATACCCCCCGCGCCACCGCCCCACAGGCTTCCACCATGGCCGCGATATGGGCCGGGGTGGTTCCACAACAACCGCCCAGGTGCGTGCAACCCAGGCTGGCGATGTCCGCCATGGTTTGGGCGAAGTCCTCCGGGGACAAATGATACACCATTATCCCGTCCACGACTTCCGGCAAACCCGCATTGGGTTGCACCAGTACGGGCAACTTGGTGACAGCCAGCAAATCCGGCAACAGCTCCTTGTACAAGTCCGGCCCATAGCCGCAGTTCATACCCAGCGCGTCCACCCCGAGGCTTTCCAGCAAATCCACCATATCCCGGATGGATTTGCCCATGGTGGTGCGCCCCTTTTTGTCGAAGGTCATGGTGGCGAATACGGGCAAGCCCGTAGTTTTGGCGGCCTTCACCGCCGCTTCTATTTCATTTATGCAAAAGAATGTCTCGATAAGTACCATATCCGCGCCTTGCGCCGCGCCGGTCTGCGCCCATTGGAGGAAAATGTCATAGGCTTCGTCCTGGGACATGTCGCCATAAGGCTCCAGCATCTTCCCCAGTGGCCCCATATCGAGGGCCACCAAGGCGTGGGCACCGGATTCCTCCCGTGCCTTCTTCCCGTAGCTCACCGCTAATTTTATCAATTCCGCCGCGTCCGGGTACTTGTGGGTGTACGCGCCAAAGGTATTTGCCGTCAGGACAGTGGCCCCCGCCGCCAGGTATTGCTTGTGTATTTCCGTTATTTTATCGCCCTGGGAAAGGTTCAGCCGCATCGGGTCCCCCGAAAGCCTCCGCGCCAGCAACGACGTCCCCATGCCCCCATCAAAAAATAAACGCTCCACACGCCTCACCCTTATTATCGTTTTCCCATACAGTATAACCCATCCCGTCAACCCCGCTCCTTTAAAAGATAGTCGATACTGCATCCCTTAAACACCCGCGCCAACGCACGCAACCCATCCGCCGGAATGGCGCGCCTTCGGTTAATCCAATCATTCAACTCCTCCGCGGGAATGGAAAGCTCATCGGCCAGCTCCAATTTGCTCATATACCGGCGCAGACGCTCCACTTCGATATTCATAAACATATGTACGCACCCCCAAACCAGACTCTTTGTTCGATTTAAAACATTTTTGCATATATACCAGCGACTGTCAAGGCGGTTGCATCAAGACAATCAAGAAGCGGACACCACCTTTATCCAAAAGTGATGCCCGCTTTTTTACATGTTCATGCGGTGGTTAAGTTATTGTTTGCCAGCCATTTGACGCTCTTGGGCTTCAATCATTTTCTTGAACGTGTCACCGGAACGACGCAAAGGAAAAGGTAGCGTGCTGTCTACCACAAGCCCTGTGTTTAGGCGGACTTCAAGGTGCATCATATTTTCACCAAAGGAGGGTACTGTTTCGTTACCCCCCTCGCTTACATAAGAAGTAGCTGTTACATAAATTTTGTCAATCAGGGCGTTTATTATTCCGGGGGTGAGTTCGCCCATACCACTATTTGAACGACTGTCATCGAAATAACGCCGCAACTCCTTTTTGAAACGGTTTATTGTATTACTGTAATCGGCTTTCTCTTTTTGCTTGCCCTTAATCTTTTTCACTTCCAATTCTAACGTAGCAATTTGCTCGTTATAAACGTCGTTGCGTGTGCCAACTTCGGCGTTTGATAATTGCCCCTCTATGGCTAGGTCAATGAGTTTTTCTTTTCGCACAGAGATTTTAGCTATTTCGTCAGTAATTTCGCTCAAACGGGCTTCACCCATGTCGACATCTTGAGCGGCTTCCAGTAGCTGCATATATTGCTCCACCAGCCCATCAAAATCCCCGGATAAGCCGTCAAGAACATCCAATATGACTTCCGTCAATTCGGTTTCTCGTAAGCCAATGGTCGCACAACTATCCTTACCATTCTTTATACGGTGACTACACACCCATGTGGGGTCTGCACTTGGCGAAGATTTATACGAGCGTTGCTTCATATAAAATGGTGTGCCATGCTCGACGCAAAAAATTTTCCCGGTGAATAGGTTGTCCGTTTTGAAGGATGTACGCCGCTCTTTCACTTCTGCACTACGAATAGCAAAAATAGCATTCGCTCGCACCCACAACTCCTCGCTGACGATGGGCGGTACGCTTTCATGGGCGGGGTACATTTCCCATTCGGATTCATCCAAAAATTTTTGCTTTTTAGTAAACATATCAACAATTTTTACTTTGTTGCCGCAGTAGTAGCCTTTGTACTTCGGGTTGGGGATAATTTTGCGAAGCACATTGCGATTCACAAGCCCACCCTTGAAATTGCGGTAGCCCTTTTCTTCCAAGATACGTTCAATTTTTGGCGTGGAATAATCCCCTGTGGCGTACAATTCATAAACAAGCCGAACCATTTCGGCTTCCTTTTCATTGATGACCAGCTTGCCATCGGCTTTGTTATAACCATAAATACGCGAGTTGCCCATCACCGTGCCTTTTTTTATAGCTTCGCTATGCCCAAAACGAATACGGCTGGACAAACGGCGGCTTTCCTCTTGCGCAAGGCTGGACATTATTGCTAAGCGCATTTCGCTGTCATCGTCTATTGTGTTGATGCTATCCTGTTGAAACCAAACTGCCACGCCATGCGACAGCAATTCCCGTGTGAATTGAATACTGTCCAACGTATTCCGCGCAAAACGGCTGATTTCCTTCGTGATGACAAAATCAAACTTTCCGGCTTTCGCATCGTCAACCATGGAGTGGAATTTCTCACGGTTCTTCGTGGTGATGCCGGAGAGTCCTTCGTCTATATAACTGCCCACCAACTGCCAGTTTTTGTTGGCGGAGATAAAATCCTCATAATAAGAACGCTGATTGTCCAGCGAATTAAGTTGCTCGTCCTTGTCCGTAGACACACGAGCGTAATATACCACCCGCAAGGGCATATCGGTCAGCGTTCTGCCGGTGGATTTTAATTGGTTGCGGATTTCGTAAATGTCCATATATGCCCTCATTTCTATGTAGAACCCTTTTTATTATTGTATCGCATTCAGTTTATATAGTCCAACAAGTTTTTCAACTATGTCATTGGTAACATTTGCTACATCACCAATTCAAAACAACCCTAAGTATTGCAAGCGGTTGAGATAGCTAACTAATCGCAACCACTTGGTGACAAAATCAGATTTTTAATGGTGCTTACTTCGACCAAATTTGCCTTTCGACTTTTTGCTTCACCTCTTGCGTAATGAGGCCATTCGCCAATGCCAGATTGTTCAATCGTAGTAATTGTATCTTGTCGTAATTTGCTTTGTCTTGCTGTTTGGCTTGCGGATGCAGATGAGTTTCCATTGATACACCTCCACATCTACTTTTTGCCAAATTCGGTCTCTTTATACCCGGAATAGTCTCCCTCCTTCCGAAATCGGGTATTGCTCTCGTGATTTTGTTGTGGTATTTTATTTGTGGACACGTTCACAACGTAACAAGTCCAATGTGAACGTGATGACAATATCATACACATCCACAATGAATGTGTCAAGTTTTCGAGCAAGAAAATTTTGGAGGGTACATGGCTACATTTTCGGAAAGGCTAAAAGAAATTCGTAAAGCGAGAGGTGTAACGCAAAAAACCGCCGCGCAGTTTCTGGGCATAACGGAGCAAGCGTACCAAAAATACGAATACGCCATGCGTGAGCCTGACCACGAAACGACAATCAGTCTTGCGGAATTTTACCAAATTTCCATTGACTACCTAATGGGGCGTACGGAAGATACCGCAATGTTTCGAGCCGATGTGCGTGTGGCGGAGGTTTTATCGGATACCCGACTCAGCTTAACGCAAAAAGGACTATATATGTATCTTGTCCATTTCTCGCTTGGTAGCCGGACGATAATGTCGAATGTTAATCTTTTTTTACAGGAGCATAACCTCGCGCCGGATGAGTTTGAAATTTTATTGAATGACTTGGCGGAGTTGAAATACTTATATATTATTGACCATGGCAAGGATGACATCACCAACCAACGGCAGTTTATATTATTGTGAAAACGTACTGGCAAGCTGGGTAAAAGGCAAGCCTTTTACGTTTGTTGGGGAAAATATCCCTCAAACCCCACAGCGAAAATTGCCTTCTGCAACTTTCGCGCTAAGCCACTTTCGTGTCTGCTAAGGCTTCGCCCGAGATGCGTTTTCAGCATTCTATTTTAACTGCGAGGAGAAAATAATGTCTCAATTATACATCAACGCAAACGCACGACCATTCGTAAAATGGGCGGGCGGTAAATCTCAAATCTTGGATGAAATCCGTGCGAAGTACCCACACGAACTTGGGCGGCGCATAAAAAAGTATGCCGAGCCATTCGTGGGCGGCGGCGCGGTGCTTTTTGATGTGTTGAACCATTACTCCGTTGAGGAAGCCTACATTAGCGACATCAACCGTGAGCTTGTCCACGCCTATGCCACCATCCGAGACAATCCAGCCGATTTAATAGAAGCGTTGCGTGAAATAGAAATCGGTTATCACACGGCAGACGATGAAAATCGGAAAGAACTTTATTACGCCAACCGTGACAAATTTAACTCGCTAAAATTTATGCTAGACACATCGGTAGAGCTAGTTGCTCTTTTTATTTTCCTAAATCGCACCTGTTTCAACGGCTTGTATCGAGTGAACTCCAAAGGCGGGTACAATGTACCGCAGGGTAGTTATAGGATGCCGAGTATTTGTGACGAAAATAATATTCGCGCTGTTTCTAGCAAGTTGCAAGAGGTCACGATTGTGCACGGTGATTATCGTCGAGCGGCGGATTTCATAGACAACGAAACCTTCGCTTATTTCGACCCACCTTATCGCCCTCTATCTACTACAGCTAACTTTACATCCTATGCACAAAATGGGTTTGATGACAATTCACAAGCTGAACTCGCAGCTTTTATAAATGAATTAACCGTGCGCGGGGCATATATATTAGTCAGCAACTCCGATCCCACGAACACAGACGAGGCTGACAATTTCTTCGATATATTATACGCCAGTTACCGAATTACACGCATACAGGCAAGCAGAGCAATCAATTCAATTGGCAACGGTCGCGGAAAAGTGCGTGAGTTGTTAATAGCTAATGGATAACCCAAGGAGGACATCATGCACAGAGACGACGCTGTACGAAAACTAAGTGAATTGGAAGGCCGCAACCTCCATGAATTAGCGCAGGAATACGGCGTTACGATTATTTTGGCTAATGGCAAAGTGAATAAAGGTTGGGCAGGTCATGTTTGCGAAAGGCATTTGGGGCTTCCGTTAAATTCGGGGCAAAGCCCTAATTTTGGTTCATGGGAATTGAAAAGTATTCCTTTGAAGCGGTTACGAAATGGACTGCTTGGCTTCAAGGAAACAATGGCGATTACGATGATTGACCCATACAACGTGCAGCGGACGAGCTTTGAAGATAGCCACCTTTTGACGAAGTTGCGGAAAGCAGTGATTGTGGCGCGGGTGGTCGGCACTAATTATGGCGAACCAACATTTTTACACACCGTTACGTCCATTGATTTGGATGGAGAGATGTACGAAGCTGTCCACGCCGATTATGAGCTCGTGAGGGGGTGCTTGAACGACCCTGAACGTGGATTTTCTGCGTTGACCGGGAGTATGGGGCATTATATCCAACCTCGCACCAAAGGTAAGGGGCATGGTAGCACGAGCAGGGCATTTTACGCCCGCCCACGTTTCTTGGCGCAATTCATTGATTTGAACGAGCCTAAACGAAGATAACAAAATGGGAGTCAGATGATTTTTAACTGGAAATGAACACGGTTTGGTCGTTTCCGAAACGAGGAAATTGGGCAACACATGATTCTAAATATCTCAGCAACTGATCATATATACCGAGAAACCTTCTGCTTCGTTATTCCTCAGAGGGTGATTTGGTGTTGGAGCAATTTGCGGGCGAGGGAACAACACTGGAAGAAGCCAAGTAACTGAATCGCAACATCATCGGATTAGACATCAACCCTGCTGCGCTGGAGCGTTGTCGCAAAAAGACCGCCTTTGAATGGGAAAATGCCGAACAAGTTTACATAAAACATGGCGATGCTCGGAATTTGGATTTCATCCCAGACGAGAACATTGAATTTATATGTACGCACCCACCGTGTGCAGACATCATCAAATACAGCGAGGATATTGACGGTGATTTCGCATTGCGGGGTTAAGGATTTTATTGTGCAGATGGAAGTCGTTGTATTAAAATGTCACAGAATGTTGAAGAGTGGCAAATTTTGTGCTATTTTAATGGAGGACATGTGCAAGAGGGGTTGCGTAATTCCCATGAGTTTCGATGTGATGGAGATTTACTGCGCTGTAGGCTTTACGTTGAAGGAAATTATCATTAAGGAACAACTAACTGCAAGGCAACCGGGTTTTGGAAAACGAACAGCATTAAGCATAATTTTTTACTGCTTGCGCATGAATATTTGTTTGTATTCCGGAAAATGTAATTTTATGCGAGGGGAGTTGCAAGTGATGAACGAAATAAGATGTCCCAAATGTCATGAAGTCTTTAAGGTTGATAAATCGGGTTTTGATGAAATTGTTAAGCAAGTTAAAAACCGTGAATTTGATAAGGCACTGCGTGAGCGGGAAGCATTATTTGAAACTGACAAGGAAAATGCTGTAAAACTAGCAAAAGCTGACACGACTAATGCTCTGCTTGCAGAAACGGCTAAAAAGGATGCCGAAATCGCAGAGTTAAAAACAAAAGTTGAGACCATGGAAGCGGAGAAAAAACTGGCTGTTTCCGAGGCATTGGTAGTAATCGGTAAAGAAAAGTATTCGCTTGAGGTAGAGCTTAATAAAAAAGAAGATGCGATAAAACTTGCCGAATCTGATAAAGCGAAGGCATTGGAACTTGCCGAGGCTAATGCAAGAAATGAATTGCAAACAGAAATAAGCAAGAAAGATGCTGAAATAGCGGATTTAAAAGCAAAATTAGATGTATCGGATAGTGAGAAGAAATTAGCTGTTACAGAAGCGGTTGCTGTGGTTGAAAAAGAACGGGATGCTCTCGAAGTAGAATTGCAAAAAAAAGATGAAAATATAAAAGTCCTAGAATCAGACAACGTTAAAGCATTGGATTTTGCGGAAGCTACTTCAAAAAACGTGTTACAGATGGAAGTAGCAAAGCGAGATGCCGAAATTACAGAGTTGAAATCAAAAATTGATTCAGCGGAAACTGAAAAGAAATTAGCAATAACAAATGCATTAACTATTGTTGAAAAAGAACGTGATGCCTTGAAAAACGATCTAAAGGCCAAGGATTCAGAGAAACAACTTCTTGCGGTAACTTTGAAGGACAAGCATGATGCGGAACTAAAATCCAAGGATGAAATGATTGCTTATTACAAGGATATGAAAGCAAAGTTATCAACTAAAATGGTGGGGGAAACTCTTGAGCAGCATTGTGAAACACAATTTAACCAAATTCGTGCGACAGCTTTTCCTGAGGCATATTTTGAAAAAGACAATGACAGGAAAGCAGGTAGCAAAGGCGACTATGTGTATCGCGAGTTAAATGAAGATGGCAATGAAATTATTTCTATTATGTTTGAGATGAAAAACGAAAGTGATGGTACAAAAACGAAAAAGAAGAATGAAGATTTTTTGAAAGAACTTGATAAAGACCGCAATGCCAAGAATTGTGAATACGCTGTATTGGTTACATTGCTTGAGGCAGATAGCGAGCTATATAACTCTGGCATTGTGGATGTATCATATAGATTTCCTAAAATGTATGTAATCCGCCCACAATTTTTCATTCCGATGATAACGGTGTTGAGGAATGCTGCGATGAACTCATTAAAATACCGGGCTGAACTTGCGCTGGCAAGAAATCAAAATGTTGATATTACGCGATTCGAGGAAAACCTTGAAATCTTCAAAACAGGGTTTTCACGAAATTACAGGCTTGCAAACGAAAAATTCATGACGGCAATAACTGAAATAGATAAAACGATTGACCATTTGCAAAAAACAAAAGCAGCTCTTTTATCATCAGATAATAATTTGCGCTTGGCTAACGATAAGGCGGAGGATCTGACAATTAAGCGATTGACGAAAGGGAATTCAACCATGACAGCACTTTTTGACCAAGCAAGGGGCATTTCCCAATAAAACAATTAAAGTCGATTTGTTTCAATGTGCTTGTTGTTTGAAAAACATTTAATGTGCGAGGATATGATACCCGTGTATAACCCAACAAATATAATTTCTGCATACCAAACTGCGCTGAAGTTTCATCAATTTCGTTTAGGCAATCAAAGCAATCTGAAGCCAAATGAAGCGCATACATTATTTGAGCTAATAGAGCTACTCAAAGCAAACGATGCAGATACTAGCAGTTACAATGGTTATTATGTGGGATACGAAATCGCTCAAATTGGCAAAGAGTTTGACTTGCTAAGGTTCTCAGAAAAAGCAGTCATAAATATTGAATTGAAATCCGAGCTTAATATTGAGAAAATTACGAAACAGATGATTCAAAACAACTACTACTTCAGCTTTCTCGGATTTAATGTTGTCATTTACACATTTGTGAGTGGTGATGGCGTATATGTTTTTGATGCAGCAACAAAGCAACCAGTGAAGATCGATGTATCAAACCTTATAGATTGTTTAGATGCCCAAATCGTTGACTATACAATAAACCCAGATAAGCTTTTTATCCCTATGAATTATCTAGCGTCACCATTTAATAATACAGTTGCGTTTTTGCGCGATGAATATTTTTTAACCAGTCATCAGCAAAAAATCAAAAGTGAGTTTATGGCCAATTTCAATTCCAAAAAACAGTTCATTACTTGTATTTCGGCAAATGCTGGAACCGGGAAAACTTTGCTGATATATGACATTGCGAAAACGATAATGTGTATGAACAAGAAACCGCTAATTATTCATAGTGGCACGCTCAATCAAGGACAAGAAATATTGCAAGGCAATAATTGGGCAATTTGCCCGATTAAATCCGTCAAAGATGATACAATTGACATAATAATCTCACCCGAGATTGATCTTGTAATACTTGACGAGTCTCAACGCACTCGAAAAGAACAATTGGATTTAATAATAAAAGCAGCAAACGGGCGTGCCATTCCGGTATTGTTTTCATATGATACAAAACAATTCCTAAACATCAATGAAAATACAAATGTTTATGCTTACATCGAAGAGGCACATCCAGCGATTTTTTCGAGTGTTCCTATTTTGAAATATAAATTGACGGATAAAATTCGCACAAACAAGAACATCGCATCGTTCATAACAAATATGCTAATTATTGGTGAGAGTAAAAATCGTGATGCAGATTATAGTAAAGTTGCGGTAGAGTACTTCGAACATCTTGCTGATGCTTCAAAATATCTGTCAAGTTTAGAGCGAAATCATGGATGGAAGGGTATTACATTTACCGCATCACGCCACACCCCAGACCAATTTGACAAATTATCTTGGGCTTATGGTGAAACGGCGCACAAGGTAATTGGGCAGGAATTTAAAAAAGTAACATTAATATTAAACTCAAGCTTTCGGTACAATGAACGTGGACAGCTAGAGGTTAATAAATTTTCATACTACAGCGGAGACGGGATGCTTTATCAAATTTTGACACGAGCTGTTGATGAGTTGAAAATAATTGTAATTGAAAACTGGGAGCTGTATTTGAAGCTTATTGAGATTAAACAAATGAACATATAGCCATGCACATCGTCGAAACTAACCAAGCGACAACACATATGTATACCCCACTTTCACTGTCGGAACATTCCTCATCCCCTCCCGGCGGGTGAAGGTTTTTTGTTTGTGTTGTTTTGGTGATATTGTATTAACCATGTATCCACCCACATAACCTGCTTGGGCAGAGGTCAAGTCGCCGTTATAGCCTTGCTTCAAGGGTACGCCGATTTCGTTGGCAACTTCGTACTTCAGTTGGTCCATAGCGTTTTTCGCTTGGGGTACTGCGGTCGTGTTAAGTTTAGTCATGATAGTTCTGCTCCTTTTTGGGAAATCACCTTGCATGGGATTTCGCTTGTTTTTGAAGATTACGATGCTAGTATGAGCAGGTAGAGAGATATTATGCAATTTTATACCTAATGCGGCGTTGTTATGTTTTTACAGGTATAGCAAATTCAATGTTGGTTACGATAGCCGAATAAAATGAATGAAAGCGGTCAGGTGTTTTTATCCACCCAGTGCCATGTCTCCGAATTGTATCCAGCCTTTTTTTCGCATAAATTCTGATACAGCCAGGGCGATGATGGCCGGTAGGATAAAATGCACCAGCCCCACTTGTAAAAATACCGTGCCGCTGTAGCCCATGGCGGTGAAGGCACCGAATTGCCCCACCAAGCCCGATGTCCCCATCCCCGCCCCGGCGGGGATATTTTTCATGCCGAAAGCCGCCGCGGAAATGGGCCCCACGATGGCACTGGCAATGATTGGGGGAATCCAAATGCGCGGATTTTTCATGATATTGGGGAGCTGGAGCATGGAGGTGCCCAGTCCTTGGGATATGAGGCCGCCGATTTTATTTTCCCGGTAGCTGGCCACGGCGAAGCCAATCATGTTGGCGGCGCAACCCGCCACGGCGGCTCCGGCGGCCAAGCCCTCCAAGCCCAGCATAATGGCCAAGGCGGCACTGGAAAGAGGCCCAGTCAGCATCATGCCCATGACCACGGCAATAACCGCACCCATGAGGACGGGCATCAGGTCGGTAGCCCACATGATGAGATTGCCCACGGCGTCCATAAAGGTGCCAATGGGCGGGCCCACCAGCATGGCCACGCCGATACCCGCCAGCAATGTCACCACCGGGGTGACGATGATGTCGATTTTCGTTTCCTTGGAAACCATCTTCCCCAGTTCCGCGCCAATGAGGGCGGCGATTAACGCCCCCGCCGGCCCGCCCAGGAAATTCCCCGCGAAGCCCACGGCGGCGGATGCGAACAATACCAAGGGCGGGGCCTTCAGGCCGTAGGCCACCGCCACCCCCATGGCGAAACCCACCGCACCCACATAGCCACCTTCACCCCCCACAGGACGGCTGCCCGCGGCCATTTCCCCCATGGTGGCAAGGAAGCCTATCCCCGCCCGGGAGCCGATTTCAAACAGGATTAAACCGATAATCAGCGACGCGAAGAGCCCCAGGGTCATGGCTCCCATGGCGTCCACGCAGTATCGCTTGAAGCTGATTTCAATGTCTTTTCTTTTTAAAAATGTCTTCATGTCATTCTCCTTGCGGCTATTTTATTGGGGGTGTATAATAAACGCCACAAAAATGAATTGCAAATGGAGGCTTCTCAATGCACTCAACAGTAAAAAATGAATTTGGCACCATTACCATTGATAATGAAGTCATCGGACGGCTGGCGGGGCTCACCGCCATGGAATGCTACGGCGTGGTGGGCATGGCGGCGAAAAGCATCCGGGACGGCCTGGTGCACCTACTCAAAATCGAGAGCCTGACCAAGGGCGTGCGCACCAAAGTAACCGAGGACAACGAACTGATTATCAACCTGCACATCATCGTGGAATACGGCACCAACATCCACGCCATCGCCAACACCCTCATCGACAATGTGAAATACAAGCTGGAAACCTTCGTGGGCCTGACGGTGCGCGAGGTAAATGTATTTGTAGAAAGCGTGCGGGTGTAATTATGGGACTGATTACGATAGACGGCGGCAACCTGCGGAAAATGATTATCGGCGGGGCAAACGAGCTGATACGCAACATCGCCCCCCTGAACGCACTGAACGTATTCCCCGTGCCCGACGGCGACACGGGCACCAATATGTCTCACACGGTACAGGCGGCGGCGCGGGAAGTGGCCAAGCTTTCCAACCCCAACATCGCGGATGTGGCCAAGGCCGCAAGCAACGGCGCGTTGCGCGGGGCGCGGGGCAACAGCGGCGTTATTTTGTCACAACTGTTCCGTGGCTTTTCGAAGGGGCTGGAGGGAAAGGCCACCGCCAAGGCGGCGGATTTGGCCGCGGGCCTTTCGAAATCCTCGGAAATGGCCTACAAGGCCGTGATGAAGCCCAAGGAGGGCACCATGCTCACCATCGGCCGTGCCTTCGCTGAGGCCGCCCACGAAGTCGCCTTCGACCAAAAGGATATTGAAATCTGCTTGCGCTTTGTCATCGAGCAAGCCAACGAAGTCCTGGCCAAAACCCCGGACATGCTCCCCGCCCTCAAGGAAGCGGGGGTGGTGGACTCGGGGGGTATGGGGCTGATTTTCTTCCTCCAGGGCGCGCTGGATGCCATGGGCACAAAAGGAGACATCGAATTGTTGGAGATTACGGCCCAATCCGGCGAGGTGGCCACCGCCGCCATCGGCCCCATGGAAATCACCTTCCCCTATTGCACGGAATTTTTGCTGGAGCTGGCCGCCCCCGACAAGCGCAAGCCCGGCCATTCCCCTGACGTGGAGGCCACGCTGAAGACGTACCTCTCCGGCATCGGGGATTCTATTGTGGTCATCGAGGACGCGGGGCTGGTCAAGGTTCATGTCCACACCAGCGACCCGGGCAAGGCGTTGCAAAAGGCTCTGCAATTCGGCGAACTACACGATATCAAAATTGACAATATGCGGGAGCAACACACGGGAATGCTGGACTTTTCCGCTTCCCAGCCCGCCTCCCTCCCCACCGCCGCGCCCAAGTCTATCGGCGTGGTGTCCGTAGCCTCCGGCGCGGGTCTGCGGGATTTATTCATCGGCCTGGGCGCGGATGTGTGCATCGAGGGCGGCCAAAGCATGAACCCCAGCACGGAGGACATCGTGCAAGCCATAGCCAAGGTCAACGCCCAGCGTGTGATTGTCCTTCCCAACAATAAAAATATCGTCCTCACCGCCCAGCAAGCCGCCAAGCTGACCACAGACAAGGAAGTCCGCGTGATGGCTACCCTGTCCATTCCACAGGGGATGGCTTGCATGGTGGCCAATTCCGACACCATCTCCCTGGAAGAAAACCTCGCCGGCATGAAAGAAGCCATGGAGGCCGTCCACTGCGGCCAGATTACCCGTGCCGTGCGCGATACGGTGATGGACGGCCACACTATTCTTGAAGGCGATATCCTGTGCCTGTACGACGGCGACATCGTCATCGTGGAAAAATTCCTGCACCGGGGCGCGAAGGCTTTGGCCGATTATATGCTGGAGCGGGGCGGCGACATCGTAACCCTGTACCACGGCGAGGGCGCGACGGCGGAAACCGCCACGGAGCTAAGCGCGTATATCGCAAAAAAATACCCCCACACAGAGGTGGAGGTATATGAAGGAAAGCAACCGCTGTACAGCTATATTTTATCTGTGGAGTAGTACCGCCACCATATACCCATTCTAAGGAGGATTTTCATGAAAACCTATCCCGCAGAGCCGTACCGCATCAAGGTTGTTGAGATGCCCAACATGCTGACCCGTGAAGAGCGCGTAGCCGCCATGAAGGAAGCGGGGTACAACACCTTCCAGCTAAAAAGTGAGGATTGCTACATTGATTTATTGACCGACTCCGGCACCAACGCCATGAGTGACCGCCAATGGGCGGGCCTGATGATAGGGGACGAGGCATATGCCGGAAGCCGCAACTGGTTGCATCTGGAAGCCACCATCAAGGAATATTACGGCTTCAAGTATGTGGTCCCCACCCATCAGGGGCGGGGCGCGGAAAACATCCTTTCCCAGCTCATGATTACCCCCGGCACCTATGTACCGGGGAATATGTATTTTACCACCACCCGCTTCCACCAAGAGGCCAATGGGGCTACCTTCCGGGATATCATCATCGACGAGGCCCACGACCCCGAGGTGGATTTACCTTTCAAGGGGAACATTGACTTGGGGAAATTGCAGGCGTTAATCGACGAGGTGGGCGCGGACAAGATTCCCTATGTCAGCTCTGCCATCACGGTGAATATGGCGGGAGGCCAGCCCGTGTCCATGCAGAACATGCGCGAGGTGAAGGCCCTGTGCGAAAAATATAATATCCCCATTTATTCCGACTGCACCCGCTGTGTGGAGAACGCCTATTTCATCAAGATGCGCGAAGAAGGCTATGCCAACAAGACCATCAAGGAAATTTTGAAAGAAACCTTCAGCTATACCGACGGGGCCACCATGAGCGGCAAGAAGGACGGGCTGGTGAACATCGGCGGCTTCCTGGCCACCAACGACGAGAACCTTTTTATCCGTGCCCGCGAAATGGTAGTGGTCTACGAGGGGATGCCCTCCTATGGCGGCATGACCGGGCGGGACATGGAAGCCTTCGCCATCGGCATAAAGGAATCCTGCCGGTTCGAGTACATCCAGCACCGGGTAGAGCAAGTGGCCTACCTGGGCGACAAGCTACAGGCCGCAGGGGTTCCCATCGTCAAGCCCATCGGCGGCCACGGGGTGTTCCTGGATGCCAGGGCCTTCCTGCCCCACATCCCCCAGGAGCAACTCCCCGCCCAGAGCCTGGCCGCCCACCTCTTCATGGAGAGCGGCGTCCGCGCCATGGAGCGGGGCATGGTTTCCGCTGGCCGCAACAAAATCACCGGAGAAAACCACAAGCCCAAGCTGGAGACCGTACGCCTCACCATCCCCCGCCGGGTGTATACCTACGCCCACATGGACGTGGCCGCCGACGCCATCATTGACTTGTACAAAAACCGGGAGAAGATTCCGGGGCTGAAATTCGTATATGAACCACCCATGTTGCGGTTCTTTAATGCGCGCTTTGAGGTGCTGTAGTTGTTTGATATGGAAAATATCAGCGCGTTGTACTTCGGTAATGCCGTGAAATACACGCGTCATATTATCCGACGCTTGACGCTTGGGAATCGGATTGCAAGACGAGAAGGGTAGGTGGTAGCCCATGAAGTGCTTTTTTTGCAAGGGAAACTTGGTGGACACGACAACATCAGATTTTACCGATTTTGGGGATTGTATAATCGTGGTGCGAGGCGTACCTTGCCACAAATGCACCGAATGCGGTGAAGTGGTGTTCGATTTACGAGTCGGTGAACGCGTGGAGCAAATCGTGGACGAGTTGAAGGACTCCATGCAGGAAGTGGCCATCGTGCGGTATTCCCCCAACGCGGCATGAATGTATACCTGTAGTATAAAATCCCCCCGTGGCCGTCACGCTTGCGGGGGGATTTATTTTAGGCATTAAATTAATGATAAAACCTATCATTGACGCTTTAACACATTGTGCCACTCCCTTTAATAAGTTCTTCTTGACAACAGATTGAATGTGTGATACATTTACACATCTATTCGGCTTTGTTCGTGTCCAAGCTGACGGAAGGCATGTGTTGCATAGATGTCATGTGTATTCTAGTGCTATTGAATGCTTATTTATGTGAAGCCAAAAGCCAAGGCGTTGCGATGCTTTGGCTTTTTTTGTTTGCCAAACAACAACATCATTTTTGCAATCATTGAAAAGATACTAATAATTACAAATGACAAACAAAGGTGCGACATTTAAAAATGGAAAAACCACCAAAAGATGCTAAAAAATTGTTTAAAAATGCTAAAAACAAAATACGACAGGGAATTAACATGATTAAAGAAGGTATGAAGCTAGCAGTCGAAGGCTTCCGTATTGGCATATATGGTATTCTACAAATTTTCACAACTCCTTTTATTGAAATATATAATTGTTATATTGCTATAAGAAAAAACACTGCAAACCCAAATATGTCTTTACCTAAATGGTTGGCTGGAAGTCTAGGAGTTTTTGCGCTGACATTAATACTTGTACCTTTATTGCCTTTATTGATTAAAATGATTATATCATATTTACCAAATGATTTTACACTTGAACATGCGTACCTTGAGTTAATTTCGACAACATTGACATTAAGTATTACGACTTTCATAATCTCTGTGAAAAATAAAAAAACCCGAACTAACGATAACAAAAAAAACAAACAAAATACATTATCTTTGTTAATATGTGATAAACTTACGACTACATTTTTTATTTTAGGGATAGTTGCAGTTTTATCCTACGTTGCAAAACATGCATATATTCAAATTTGTAGCGTGAGTGAATTTATGGGTTTGTTTCTCCAATTTATTCCACATTCGTCAAATGATTTGTTTTTAGGATATGCAATGTTTTTATTAGCTACTACTTTTGCCTTTGTTTGCATGTACAGATTATGCCATTTATTTACGACATTTAAATAACAAATGTTCTTTATGGAGGTATATATGAATATTATTGTATTAATTATGTTTCTAGCACCGTTTATTGCTATTTTTGGAATAACAATTTATTACATGGTTTTTATTATTAAAAACAGATTAAAGTCAAAAAATTATATAAAATTACGTAAAATAACAAAAAGCATTGACACAACTGATTACTTAACCCCACGTTCAATTGATTGCCCCCATGTTTGTTTAAATATATTGCCAAATTTTGGTTTAGACGAATTAAATATAGATGATGAAGAATTGAGCTATAAAACATGGAAATTGAAATATAAAAAAAGGTATGAAAATAAATAAAACCAGGAGCGATTAAATGTCAACAAGAGTAAATGAAAAAGTATATCTGATGAAATTAATAAAAAAAGAAGATTTAGGTGAGTTTAATAAGCATACCGAAAAATTAGATAACGAAGGATATACTGTTTTTGGAATTTTTGATTTTTTAACGATATCTGAAGTGAAAGACGAAAATGAAAATGGAATGAAGGAAATATTAAATATTCCCTTAAAAATTCCATCTAACGGTGATGCATTAGTTCAAACCATATCATTATTTGAGAGTAATGATTGTAAAAACATAAAACCTTTTTTAATAACAGATGAATCTGTAAATTCTGAAAAAAGTTTTGAGTCGTGTTATTTGCAAAATAACGTTACGCTAATTAATTTAATTAAATTAGATAGTCGCGCTGTTTTTCATATACAAAATAATAAAACCGCTAAAAAAACTGGTATCGAAACGTTGATGGAAATCAAGAATGAAATAAGTGCAATAATTAAATCTTTACCTTATAATCAATTAATAAATTTCAAATGTTTTTTTTCACTTGGAACATATGACATTATACTTTTTTTAAGTTCAGAAAAACCAATATATGCAGTTGATACTTTAGTTCACATCAAAACAAAGTGTCCAAAATTAGGGTTTTCTACATCATTTTTTATATTTGATTATAAAACAAATAACAACTGGGATGCTTTTAACGAAAAATATGGAACTATTCTTGCGAAAGATAGAATTGGAATTAGAGTGTGTGTTGCAGCAAGAGAAAATGTTAGTCCTAAGATGTTGCGAGAAACAGTTAAAGAATGTTTGGAAATAAATACAGACGATGGGGTTTTAACTGGTACTGCGTTAGGTGATGAAGATATAATATTATCAATAAAGAACTCCACATTTTTTCATTTTTTAACTATGTTTTTTAATTCCCCTGAAAACAAAAATTATATATTTGGGAAGAATATAAAAAAATGTAAAGAAAGTGAAGAAAATGATCGGGACAAAAACGATGAAAACTGGATTATTAAAAAAATACGTCGCTTGAATAGTACACCAGCATATTTTGAGTTAGAAGGGTTAATATGTGAAAATGAAGAAAATAATTTTATTAATTATGAACCAGCATACAAATCTGATTTGGAAAATTACTGCACAACAAAGGAAAAAAGACATGAAGTGCTGAAAAAGCTGCATTCTGAAGTTGATGATTTAGTAAAAAAAGCAAACGTCCCTGAAATTTGCAAATATCCAATTCACAATGTTTTAGAAACATGCAGAAATTTAAAAGGACTTGGAAGCCATCAAGTAACTGCTCAAAGATTTTTAGATGCACTTAAAATAGGAATGATTCAACATATTGAATGTATGAACAATAATTCGGAATACATTAAACATGAACTTTCAATAATAAAATTTGCTAATAATCTATCATTTGCATTAGGGAATGTACTTAATTCATCAAGCGTAGGAATTAGTAGATTGGCTGAACTCTATTCAGTAAATTCGCATCATAAACTTTTGTCGTCATATAGAAGTATTTCAAAAGATATATATAGCGTATTGCCTCTTAAAGATGATGAAGATAATATCTTGGAATTAGTACCATTTGTTTGCATTGGTAAATCTACGAGTGTTGAATGTCAATATTATTTCCGAATGCATGATGATTATTGTAAAAGTTGGAGGTTAGCATCTATTGATATCCCCTCCCCTTTGTTTCTTGATTTAAAAGAATCATATAATTATATATTACATGAAATTGCCCATTTACAACATAATTATAATGGAACTAAAATAAATGATGCCCTAAGGGATACTGTTTTTTCCTATATTTCACTTGTAACTATTCATAACGCAAGCAAAGAAGGTGTGGTTTATACATTTGAACAAATTGATGATGCAATTAACTATTTAAAATCAATTCAAAAGTTTAATAATGAAATGAACAATAAAAAAATGAGATTAAATAAATATTTAAATGAATTAGGTAATGCCATCGAAGAAGCAACGCGTGAATTAAAAAATAACAATTCATTATTAAGTATTCAATTATATAATTGCATGAATCATTTAATAAAAAATAACATAAAAAATATTATTTCATTTATTAGACATGTTTTTATGGAGGCGCGTTCAGATGTCCTAATGATACAAATGGCGGGAAACTTTTCAATAGAAAAATATATTGGATTTTGGGATTCGCATTTTAAACTATATGGAAACGATATGTCAATTATAAATAATCGAGAAGATTTAATATACAGATTTTGTTTTGTTTTGTCGTATTATGATGATGACCAATATAAAAATGACGTAAATTTAGGTGAAATATTCCAAGAAAACAAAAACAATTCATTCAACTTCATTTACAAAATGTATAAAAAATATAAATATATTTCACTTCCTTTTACTGAATATATTGCGCGTTGTACCAAAAATAAAGACGAATCCTTATATGAACAAATAAAAAAATTAGATGGATGGGAATTAAGTGGGGCTAACTGGCAAATACTTAATCAACAAATCGAGTTTCATATAAATCATTGGTTTAAAGATTTAATGAATACAGAAAGCAAAATTGTTAAGCCAAACGTTGAATATTAAATGATATAAGGATTTTATCTGTAATGATATAGCAAATTAATTCGAAATCGGTTCTGCCTATCGCGGCAAAATCGCTCGAGAGCCCAAATCTACTTCGTAAATTTGTCTCTTACTGCACGTTTTACAGTTTCGGTTGCCGCTCTGCCGGGACCGCTTCTCATTGAATTTGCTATATTTTGACAAGGGGTAAGCCATGAAAAAATTGTTATTCGCAGTCGTCATTTTGATTATTCTTGCTGTCGGTAGCGGATGTGGCTCGGTGGATACTTCGTATAATGCAAACGCCCTGCGCGGCGCAATAGGTGCGGGCGATATTGCGTATATTCGGATTCACGGATGTTTTGACGGGCTGGGCGAAATAACGTTTACCAAAGAAAGTGACTTTTCATTTTTGGACGAGTATATCTATCAAGGTGAATACAGTGGCGAGCTACACGCGTTGTTCCTGTTTCCATTCACGAAGCGCGCATATGTTTACCTTGCAAACGGTGAACGGAGGCAGTTTTATATTCTCAATACGGGTGAAATCGTGTTTCGGGAAATGCTTGACGCGGGTGTCTTAGGGCAACTTACGGTATTTTCTTCCGGCGAGTACCCGGAAACCATATGGAATCTAATTGACCGCTGTACCTGTGAAGGGTGGAAATAACGCTATTACTTAAAATTCAATCAAGCCGGGCTTTATTCCATAATCCACGACAACTATTGCTTCTTTGACATGAATTTCAAATACCGTCATTGTATGTCCGTATTGATTGTATGCATCTTCATACTCTGGAACTTTTGCAACAAATAAGTGTTTCAACTCATCAAAAGTGCAATTGCTCCTGTGAACGGTTGCGTTGTTCGAGCGTATATTAGCTATTGTTTTGCCTATTGGGGCTGTTGTAAATGAAATATTATTGTTTTGAGCAATATCAGAAACTTTTTTGCTACTCATGTTATTTGTTTGGAAGTAAATTACGCCAGGATATTTGACATCATAACAAATGCTAACAATGCGTACATTCGGCATATTACCTACTGATGTTGCCAAAGCAATTTCAGATGTTTTATCTAAAATTTCATAAAATGCTTTTTTATAATCCACTTATATGCCCCCTATCACCCAATAACATAAATTTTGCGCACGTACCACCCTTTCAGTGATACATAACAGTGAGCCATTTATTCGCCATCCATCTTGTCTTTCGCTACGATTGATTCAGTATTTTGCTTTTTGAGGTCAAGCGCATTTAATGGTGAGACAACCTCTTTACCCGTTTGCAACTCATATTCTTTACGGGCAGCTTTTGCAACACCGCCACCTTGTTTTGCTACTTTTGCTGTTTCTGTCATACCTTGTGGATTTTTTTCTTTGGCGATGTCTGTTGTGGCGACTTCGGCAAGCATATTCAAAATAAGTTCTGTGTTTGTCATGTGGTCGCGCAAGTTTTCTTTTTTCAAGCCTTTCAGCACTTTATATTTCTTCGTGGATTTACCACTCCATTCACGAGTGATAATATCCGTTAAACTTGCATATTGCTGATGGTTCTCAATTCCAGCCCGCTTAAATTCATCGGTTAGTCCTTTGCGAACCTCCATTGACTTGATTCGCTGGTTTATCCAGTTTTCGGAATAGCCTTTACGAAGGTATGTTTCAAAAGCTCTGTCAATGGCTTTTTCCGGGTCTGCTATTTCGTCCAAGCGTTCGCTTCCCACTTGCGCCAACCATAGCTTAAACGGCTCAGCTTTTTTTGATGGAATAGATTGGATAAGGCGTAAAATTTGTTCTGTATCTCCAACATCTGTATTATAAAATTTGCCATCAGACGATTGCATTTTCAGTTGGTAACAATCTGTTACCAACTGGATTTCCGAACCTTCTTTCAACATCCTACTTTTCAGATTCTTCCAATATTTTCGGGCGGTTTGATAGTCATTATCGGTCAAAACAGCCACAACATCAACAACCGACAACCACCATTTTTCGTTGTCCTCATCCCATGCTACACGCACCATTGTCTCTTCAAACAGCTTAATTTGGCTACTTTTGCTTTCCATGGTACACCACCCTCAAATTCGTTTCTGTCGGAATGATAACATTTTTTCAGTCAGCTGTGCGTTATTTCCACCCTTGGTAGTGTGCGTTCTAATTGACCGCTGTACCTGTGATGATGTATAAGGGGCCGCCCGGTTGGGCAGCCCCTTTTTGCGTTACACCGCCACGATGGCGTCGATTTCCACGATGGCTCCTTTGGGTAGGGCGCATACCTGGTAGCATATCCGCGCCGGGGGGCCGGCGGGAAAATAGCTGGCGTAGGTTTCGTTCATGGGGGCGAAGTGGGCCATGTCGGTGAGGAGAATGGTGCATTTGAGAATGTTTTCCATTTTGCTTCCGGCGGCTTCGATGATGGCGGCGAGATTTTTCATTACCTGATGGGTTTGGGCTTGGATGTCTGTGCTGGGAAATTCCCCTGTGGCGGGGTCGATGGGGAGCTGGCCGGATACGTAGAGGGTGCCGTTGTGTGCCGTGGCTTGGGAATAGGGGCCGATGGCCGCCGGGGCCTTGTCGGTGTTGACGATTTTCTTCATGGGAATCAACCTTTCCTGATTTTTGCCAATTATAGCACATTGCGGTATAATTATCGGGCATATTCAAAAACTATGCCCGGATGTCCAAAAATGGGTGTCGGGCATATCATATGAAATGAGGTACAAAGATGCTAAGAAAGCTTTTCTCCATGGCCATGTGCCTATTATTCCTTTTGGGGGTGCTGACAATGACCGGATGTAATAACGCGCAGGATGGAAGCGGTTTGGCCGCGCAAGAGGTGACGCCGCCGCCGACACTGACGGCTCCCGTTCCCGTCCCCTCCCCTACCCCGGCTCCCACCCCCGGCCAGGTGCCCGAGCCCCTTCCCTGGCCCCTTCCCCCGGATTTGCTGGAGCGGCCGCCGGTGATTTTACAGCTTACGCCTCTCACCCCCGGCGAGGAGCTGGTGGTATTTCACACCAATTTCGGGGATATAAAGCTACGGCTGTTCCCCCAGGCCGCGCCCAACGCGGTGAAGAATTTCGTCACCCATGCCCGCAACGGCTTCTATGACGGGTTGATTTTCCACCGGGTCATCGAGAACTTCATGTTGCAGGGCGGTTGTGCCGAGGGCACGGGCCGCGCAGGGGAAAGTATTTGGGGTGTGGGCTTCGGGCCGGAGCACAATTATGATTTGTGGCATTTTCGCGGTGCCTTGGCCATGGCGCAAACCGGCGCGGGCAACTCCATCGGCTCCCAGTTTTATATTGTGCACAATCCCCATCTGGACCCCGGCTTCCGGCAGGAATTTGAATTGATTCTGGAACGCTATATGGACGATTACTGGTTCGAAGACCCGGACGGCGGCCCGGGCGTGCGCTTTGGCGAAGCCTTCCCACGGGAAATGCTGGAGCATTACCTGGCGGTGGGGGGCACCCCTTTCCTGGATTTCCCTTTCAACCCCTCGGGCCCCAACTTCGGCCACACGGTTTTCGGCCATGTGGTGGAGGGCATGGAGGTGGTGGACGCCATTGCCGCCACCCCCACCGACGCCGGCGACCGCCCGCTGGAAGATGTAATCATCGAACGGGTTTCGATTATTAATTATCAGGGCTAAACCATGGACGCCCTGTATCTGGACAACGCCGCCACCACCCGGGTGCACCCCAAGGCCCTCGCCGCCATGATGCCCTTTCTGGAAGGGAATTTTCACAATCCTTCCAGCGTGTATGGCCCGGCGCGGGTGGTGCGACAGGCCATAGACGAAGCGCGGAGCCAAATCGCCGGGCACATCAACGCCCGCCCGGAGGAAATCTTCTTCACCGGCTCGGGCACGGAGGCGGACAACTGGGCCCTTCACGGCGCGGTGGCGGCCTCCCCCGCGAAGCGGCACATCATTACTACTGCCATAGAGCACCATGGGGTGTTATACGCTTGCCGCGCCTTGGAAAAACGGGGCTTCGATGTCACCTACCTCCCCGTGGACGCCGACGGCTTGGTGAACCCCGCCGACCTGGCGGACGCCCTGCGCCCGGACACCGCCGTGGTGTCTGTTATCATGGCCAACAACGAGGTGGGCACCATCCAGCCCCTGGCGGAAATCGGTGCCCTCACCCGGAAAAATAATACCCCACTCCACACCGACGCGGTACAGTCTGTGGGGCATATCCCCGTGGACGTAGACGCGCTGGATATCGACATGCTGGCTCTTAGTGCCCATAAATTCTATGGGCCCAACGGCATCGGCGCGTTGTATGTACGCAAGGGTACGCCATTAGCTCCCCTGCTTCATGGCGGGGCACAGGAGCGGGGCCGACGCGCCGGTACGGAAAACGTGGCGGGCATCGTGGGCATGGCCGCCGCCTTAAACGTGGCCGTAGCGGAAATGCCCCGGGAACAGCCTCGTGTCACTGCCCTGCGGGACCGCCTCATGGCGGAAATCCTGGAAAAAATCCCACACACCAAGCCCAACGGCCACCCCACCCGGCGGCTCCCCGGCAACGTGAACATTTCCTTCCGCTTCATCGAAGGGGAGTCCTTGCTCCTGCATCTGGACATGCAAAAATGCTACGCCTCCACGGGCTCGGCCTGTTCCAGCGGCGCGCTGGAGCCCAGCCATGTGCTGATGGCCATGGGACTGCCCCACGGCCTGGCCAACGGCGCGTTGCGTTTTTCCTTCGGGCGGGACAACACGGAAGCGGATATCGACCGGCTCATGGCCATCCTCGTCCCCTCGGTGGAACGGCTACGGGCCATGTCGCCACTGTATGATGACTTTGTGAAGAAAGGCGAAAAATAATGGAATACAGCGAAAAGGTAATGGACCATTTCACCAACCCGCGCAATGTGGGCGAGCTGGAAAACCCCAGCGGCGTGGGTACGGTGGGCAACGAAAAATGCGGCGACATCATGCGGTTTTATATACAAGTGACCGACGGTGTGATTACCGACGCGAAGTTTAAAACCTTCGGATGCGGCGCGGCGGTGGCTACCTCCAGCATCGCCACGGAAATGGTGCGGGGGAAAACCCTTCAGGAGGCGGTGCAGATTTCCAATACCGCCGTTATGGAGGCGTTGGATGGCCTGCCTGCGGCCAAGGCCCATTGCTCCTGCCTGGCCGAAGAAGCCCTCCACGCGGCGTTGTGGGACTATGCCCGGAAAAACGGGCTGGACATACCGGGGCTGAAGCCGCCGGAGGAAACCGAAGCCGAATAATCAGCTATATAAGCGACCGGAAGCGTTCCCCGGTAATAAAACGCAATGCAATGAGTTGCACCGGGAACATTATCACCGTCCTTACCCCGCGCCAGGGGAGGAGGGCCACATAGCTTGTCCCCGTCATCATAGACACCCACAGGGTATCCAAGGCCAATTGCAACGCCACCGTAACGGTGAACACAGCGACGATTATACGCCACAGCGGGAATTTCCCCGTGGGTGGCGTTTTTCTATGTAAAAAAAGCCCATAGGTAGCCCCCGTCAGAAAGCCCGTGAGGGTAAAGCCGGGGAAGTAGGGGCCTGTGACAAACAAAGTGAAGCCCAAAATGTCCGCAATCGCGCCGGCGATGCCCGCGTAGAGGGGGCCGAACAGCATCCCCAGCACCGCCGGGGGGATAAACCCAAGGCTGAGCCGGATTTGCGGGGTCTGGATGGAAAGCACCCGGGTGAGCACGATTTCCATGGCGATAAGTAGCGCGATGACCACCAGCCGCTTGGTGTTGCTTTGAACGTTATTCGATTCCATTAATTTCACTCAGGCATTCGCGCAGTTTGCCCACGGTGGACAAGGAGCCGATGGCGCAAATGACCCCGTCTGGGGGGGTGGTCTCCAGGGCGTGCCGGACGCCCACCGCAATGCTTTGGCAGGGGGTGGCGTCTATAGCGTGGTTTTTCATATGCGCCATCAAGGCTTCGGCGGGCAAGGCGCGGGGCTCCTCCGGGGTGATGAAAATGAAGCGGCCGGCCAGGGGGATGAGTAGCTCCAGCATTTTGGCGTATTCCTTATCCGCCAGAACGCCGAAGAGAAATACAATTTGCCGGTTTGGAAACAGGCCGCGCAAATTATCCGCCGCGCTCTGGATGCCCTGGGGATTGTGGGAGCCGTCCACGACGAATACCGGTGCGCGCCGCATTATCTCAAACCGGCCCGGCCAGCGGGTGCCGGCCAAGCCGCGCCGGAGGGCGTCTTCGGGAATGCTCCAGCCTTTTTTTTCCAGGGCTGTGCGGACTTCGATGGCTACGGCGGCATTGTATAGCTGTTCCGCCCCAAGGAGGGGCAAGGTGAGGCCCTTTATGCCGCCGTAACCGAAGGTTTGGCCGTCCAGGCTCCGGGAAAGCGGCTTCACGCCGCCACGCGCCACGAAGGCAATAGCGGCATTTTCCTCCGCGCATTTGGCCCGGAGCACCCGCTCCACCGATGCTTCCTGGGGATGGCATATAACGGTTGTATTTTTCTTGATGATGCCGGCCTTTTCCCCCGCGATTTTTTCCACCGTGTTGCCCAGCTCCGCCATATGGTCCAGCCCGATGGCGGTGATGACGGCAATTTCCGGCGCGTCGATTACATTGGTGGCGTCCAGCCGCCCGCCCATGCCCACCTCCAGCACCACGATGTCGCAGTTTTTTTCATGGAAAAAAAGCAAGGCCAAGGCGGTTATCCGCTCAAACTCCGTGGGAGAGTCCGACATGGCGTCGGCGTGGGGGCGCATCTGCTCCGCCAAGGCCACCAGCTCGGCGTCGGTAACGGCCACGCCATCGACTTGCATCCGCTCACCGAAGGTATGGATGACGGGGGAAGTGTACAGGCCCGTCCGATAACCCGCCTCCGTAAGCACAGCGGCGAGCATGGCCGCCGTAGAGCCTTTGCCGTTGGTCCCGGCGATGTGGACGAACTTCATGTCCTTTTGCACATTGCCCACACGCGCCATCAACTCCGTCATGCGCGACAGCCCCAGCTGACTGCCCTTCCAACTCGTCTTGTAGATGAAAGCCATGGCTTCTTCCATTGTTCTTATCATGAATGGCAAAGCTCCTTTAAAATATAGCCGATGCGGGAATACACCATGCCACCCCACGTGGTGCTTGTCAAGGTTATTTTAAATGCACAGCGTTGTCCAATGTGCTATACTCACTATGAAAGGTGGCGTATGAGTGAATAATAATGTTTTAATATATCACTTCACAAAAAAGGATAATATTGAATCAATATTTCAAAACGGATTAAAATGCGGCACAAAGTATAATACTTTAGGCAGTCAATTCCGTGACGGAGCGAATTACTTTTGGTTTTCACCAGCCCATGACCTTATGAATTACAAAGACAATGAAGATTATGCGTGTTTGCAAATCTCTATAAATAGCGGCTTATGCATTGTAGGTAATATGGATTTAATATCAGCTGCCTTTGTAAATTTTATCATGGAAAAGAAAAATGAATCGCTACATAATTATAAAGAGCTTGTTAAACTATTTGATTCGTCGGCAGTAAAATATGACTTCTATAAAAATGGATTATTTAGGGCACCCGAAATAATGGTACAAGAAGAAATACATCCCAACTCTATTAAAGTCATTAATCCAATTACGACAAAAGGTATATTTTCATGCAACCGTGAGATTTACAATGAAAATCTAAGGCAAAAATTACTTGCGTTAATGCCTCCAAAAGAACAGTTTACTGATACACACACAACAGTAACGTATCTGGAAGAAAACGGTATAATTAAAAAAATTGCGTTACATGATGATTCTTTCGGAATGTTGCAATCTTATATCGTCAACGATTCAAAATATTTTTTTACAATCGAATCTAAACAAACCTCGCCCAAAAATAATTTCGCCTTTACAAAAACCGGCATAAGCATGATTCCCCCACCCCGCGAATAAGCTATGCATAAGCATATTCGTGGGGTGATTTTATTAGCTGGATGATTTTCCTCTCCAACTTAATCGTCCCCCTCACCTTCGCGGGGATTCTTTTGTTTGCCTTCAGCAAGCGGCAACCGGTGTACGACCATTTCGTTGTTGGGGCGAAGGACGGGTTCACCACGGTCATACAAATCGCACCCACGATAATTGGGCTGATGGTGGCGGTGGGGATGCTTCGCGCTTCGGGGGCCCTGGACTTGCTGAGCCAGGTTATCGCGCCCATTACCGAGCCCATGGGCTACCCCAGCGAGGCCGTGCCCCTTACGCTGATGCGGCTGGTGTCCTCGTCGGCCAGCACGGGTCTGCTATTGGATTTGTTTGAACGCTATGGGCCGGATTCCTATTTGGGGCGGTTGGTGTCCATTATGATGAGCTGTACGGAAACGGTTTTCTACACCATGAGCATTTATTTCATGTATGTAAAGGTAACAAAAACGCGCCATACCTTGACTGGCGCGTTGCTGGCGAATTTGGTGGGGGTTATTGCGTCCCTCTGGCTGACGAATTATCTGTACGGGTCCTCCGGGTTGTAATAGTCCGGCGTCCCCATGGACTCCTCCTCGTTGCGGGCGCGTTTTCGTTGCGCTCTTTTTTGCTCGTTGTAGGACATGAGGTTATCCAGCATATCCTTCAGCACCGCCACGATGGGTATGGCCATGAGCATCCCCAGCACACCGGCGTAGGCACCGCCGATGGTGACACTGATGATAATTAGCAGCGGGCTGATGGAAAAGGAGCCGCCCATGAGCTTGGGCTGGATAAAATTCCCGTCCAGTTGCTGGAAGAAAAACATGATGGGTAACAAAATCAGCGCGATGCCCAGCCCCTGGGTGAAGGCCACCACCACCAGCGCGATGGCCGTGCCGATGATGGAGCCGAAATACGGGATATAGTTTAATATCCCCAGCATCAGCCCCAGCAACAGGAAGAAGGGCGACCCGGCGATGGCCAGCACAATGGTCATTATCGTACCCAGTATAATGCCGTCTATGGTCTGGGTATAGATGTACATACGGAAATTGTAGTTGAGCATCCCCGCGTATTTCATGATAAAGGCACCGGTCTTTTCTGCGGTAAAGGCCCCAACCATGCGGCGCACAAAGGCGATGATTCTATCGCGCTGGATAAGCAGGAAAATAGAGGAAACCGTGGTCAAAATCCCTTGGAACACGGTGGCGAATACAGAGCCAAACACATTGGTGACAAAATTAAATATGGCGGTAACGTTCTCGCCGTCAAAATCATCCACGAAGGCTTCCACGTAGTTGGTCAGCCAGGTGGTGAGCACCGCCATGGTGTACTCTGGGTCAATCTCACCGATAAAATCCGGCAAGCCCCAGTTATTAATCCGCTCAATTATCCCCAGCAAGCCCTGCAAATAATTTTCAAACTCGTTGACAAACAAGAGCACACTGCGGTACACGGCAGGGACAATCAGATTCAGCACCAAGGCAAGCAAGGCCAGTATCAAAATAAATAAAATAAGCACAGCAAAGCCCCGGCTGCGCTTGGTGATAAAGGGCTTCTTCGTCCGCTCCAGCAGACGCTGGATGGCACTGCAAGGCATATTTAAAATATACGCTACAATTAAGCCGTACATAAAAGGAGTGATTATCCCCCAAAACCGCCCCAGCCCTGTGGCAAAAATTTCCCAGGAGCCTATCACGTGCCAGGTAATAATCACAGCCACCGCCAAAATAAAATACGGCACCATACCGGTCATCATCCGGGATTTGAAAAATTTTCCCATACTTACCCCCTTGATTAGTTTCGCTGTGCCAAGGCCCGCCGCGCATCCCGTTCCTGGGTCTTCTTCGCCACCGCGTCACGCTTGTCGTACAGCTTCTTCCCCTTGGCGATGGCGATGTCCAGCTTTACATAGGAGCGGGAAAAATAAATCCGTAGCGGTACGATGGTATAGCCCTCACGGGTTACGGCGGCGTGTAGGCGGTTGATTTCCCCCCGGTTGAGGAGCAGTCGCCGCTTCCGCACCGGTTCCAGGTTGAATATATTGCCGTGGGAATAGGGGCTGATGTGCATCCCCTCGATGAAGGCGGAGCCGTTTTCGATGCGGATAAAACTTTCCTTCAGGTTACAGCGGCCCGCCCGCAGAGACTTGACCTCCGTGCCCACAAGGGAAATCCCCGCCTGAAAGGTTTCGTCTATGAAAAAGTCGTGATGGGCTTTTCGGTTTTGTGCGATAATTTTTTCTGGCTGAGTACCGGACAACGGTTTACACATCCCTTCGTATAAGGTACATTGTACGGGGTAGTATACCTCATACCTATGTACGTAGGGAAGTGAACAAAATGCTGCACCGTTTAAAGAGCCGGTGGGAAAGAAAACGGCACGAGCGCGCCCTGAATCTGGGGCGTTCCCCCGGAGACAAACTGAAACGGCGGTATCGCTTCTTTCAGATTGGGTTTTTCGTATTGCTGCTGGGCTATGGCTTTGTGGCCTGGGGGCATTATGATTACTGGGTATTTCGTTTGCTTATCGCCAGCAATTATATCTTCACCGATGATTTGGACGAATTGTACAGCCGCCACCTGCAAGAGGAAAACCGCCGGGGCTTCCACCGGGACTTCGACCGGGTGATGATTTCCGTTTTCACCGAGGCCATACGGGAGGTGAACCAGGACCGCTACACCTATCTGTACTCCCCCCAGGCCCACATCGCCGTGCGCGAACGGGAGGAGCATGTGGGCCGCCAGGCCGCCGTTACCCGCCTTACCGACGACACGGTGCATGTATGGGTTCCCAATATCTCGCGCTGGTCAAGGGATTTTGTGGTAAGCAACCAGAATTATCTGGCTCAGTATTCCAACCTTATCCTGGATTTGCGCAACAACCCGGGGGGAATGCTTAGGGATTTCCACCGCATCGCCAATTTATTCGTGCCCCGGGGCGCGGTGCTGGGCCACGAGGAAACCCGCATACCCTTCCTCACCCGCACCGTTACCTCCCGTGGGCAGCCCTCTCTGGATTTTGACCAAATTATCATCCTGCAAAACGGGCGCACCGCCAGCGCGGCAGAGGGGCTGATACAGGCTTTGGTGTACCATGTGCCCCGGGTAACGACCTTGGGCGAGCCCACCTTCGGGAAGGGCATCGGCCAGGTGACGATTCCCCTCACCCGTGGGTACGCGGTGCGGGCGTCGGTACTGCTGGTCAGCGGCCCCGACGGAGAGAACATCCACCGTACCGGCGTAGCCCCCCACATTCCCGGCGACGCCTATCTGGACTGGGTAGAGCAGGCACTGTTGAAATTGTACAATTGAAATATGAGGAGTGGTTCCCATGCAAGACGACCCCATTAAAAACGAAATCGAACAAATACAGGCGGAAATCGCCCGTGACTTGGAGCTGGCGGATTCCATCCAATTGCCTATGAAGCCCGCGCCCCCTGTCGCGCCCGCACCGGCGTTTCGGCCTCCGCCCACCCATACCGTGCCCTATGCCCCGCCCCGCCCCATAAACCGGACCGGGTGGATGAAACGGCTGGCCTTGGTGTGTATTGTGTGCACCTTGGGGACGGCTTCCTTCGGCTTTGCCTTCGGCGCGGCGACTACGTGGATACGCCAGCGCGGGCAGGAGGCGGCACACTCCCCCACCGTCAACAACGCGCCCCAAAACCCCATCACCACTACCCGCTTCGCCTTTGAAATGATGCCCGCCGGCACAGCGGCCACCCTGGCGGATATGATAGAAATGGTTTCCGCAACCGTGGTGAGCCTTACCATTTTCACCGAACAGCCCGATACCCCCGCGGGTCAACAGCGGATACCCCCACGCCGAAGCGGCACGGGGGTACTCTTCGGCGAGGACGACGAGCGGCTCTTCATCGTCACCAGCCATTATATTATACGTGGGGGAACCCAGGTATTCGCACGCTTTGACTGCGGTGCCACCCTTTCCGCCCATCCCTTTGCCCATGACACCGACATGGACATCGCCGCCATTTTTGTGTACAAGGAAGATTTGGCGGAAGCGGGCGTCGGGCACATTGTTTTGGCCACCTTCGGCGATTCCTCCGCTATGCGCATGGGCGACACGGTTATCGCTTTGGGCAATTCCCGTGGGGAGGGGATTTCCACTACCCGTGGGATTATCAGCACCGAGGAGCAAATTGTGGAAACGGATATCCCCGGGTTCCGCCGCCGGCTGGAGCTGTATGTATTGCAAACCGACGCTTCCATTAATTATGGCGACAGCGGCGGGCCCTTGCTCAATACCCGTGGCGAAGTGGTGGGGATTATCAATAACCGGGTGTCCTTGCTGATTTTCGACGACAATACCCTGGCAGAGGGCATCGGGCACAGTGTGGCGTCCAATACGGTACAGCCCCTGCTTTACCTGCTGATTAACCGTCTGCGGCCCGCCATCGGCATCATGGGGGACGATTTGCGCGCACCCCGGGCCGATGCCCTGGGCATCCCCGATATCGGCGTGGATGTGGATGAAGTCATGGCCAACGGCGCGGCGGCACAAGCGGGCGTTTTGGCCGGCGATGTCATCACCGGCTTCAACGGCCAGCCCGTGCTGGACATGGACCACCTACGCGCCGAAATCGCCATGCTACACCCCGGCGATACCGTGGAGGTGCGGATTTGGCGCGACGGAGAGGCCCTGATGCTGGAGCTGACTTTGTTGCCTATGGTGTTCGACAGATTCTAAACCAAGCGGCACCTTGCTTGACAAAATGACATTCGCGTCATAAAATAAAAATGACACGGATGTCATTTTTATTGTCGCGGGTGATGTTGTGTATAAAAATCAATGGAATCATACCAAGTGCTTAACGTTGATGGGAATGTTGACAGCCATTATTTTTTTGATGACTTTTACAGGTATTGGAATTATTCCATTGCCCCTGTTGCGCCCCACTACCTTGCACATCCCTGTAATTGTAGGCGCGTTGCTGCTGGGGCCAAAATATGGCGCGGCGTTGGGTTTTGTCTTTGGGTTGGCCAGCATGTTGTTTGCCACTTTTTTTCCCGGAGCGACTTCGTTTGTGTTTTCGCCTTTTATTGATTTACCCGGCACGGACAACGGCAGTTTAATGGCATTGGTGGTGGCCTTTGTACCCCGCGTTTTTATTGGCGTGGCGGCGTGGTATGCGTATGTAGAGGTTGACAAGCTACTGCATTCACGAAAACGAATCACGTCATGGGCGGTGGCTGGGTTGGTTGGTGCACTGACCAACACTTTATTGGTGTTGCACTTCATATTTTTTTTCTTTGGAGAAGCGTGGAATAGTGCGCGGGCTACTCCGTCTACTGTAGTTTATTGGGGCATACTAAGCATTATTTCCATCAATGGCATACCCGAAGCAATTATGTCGGCCATAATTGTACCCGCTGTCATGGGCGCACTGGTAGCGGTTATTAACCGGATGCCGTCAAAGCAAAGTGTATCCCGATGATATTGGGCATAGATGCAGGTATCTCCGCAACGAAAATCATAGGACTAAGCCAACAGGGTGTGCGGATTGGTTGCTTACGCGCAGAGGCCAGTGACCAAACAACCTCCATTTATGGTGCATTGGGAAAATTCATGGGCACGCATAATTTACGTATCGGCGATATTGAACGGATTGCCATAACAGGGGTAGGTGCGTTTTACGTAGGCTCAGATATGTACGGCATCCCTGCCAGACAAGTGGATGAATTTTTATCCATTGGCACGGGCGGGTTAGCGGTAGCTGAACTAGAATCGGCCGTCATTATCAGTGCGGGCATGGGAACGGCATTGGTACATGCCGGTAATAATAAGATTACACACCTTGGCGGCAGTGGCTTGGGCGGTGGAACATTATTAAAAATGGCCATGCGGCTAACGGGGGCTACGGATTTCCCCACACTTATTGCACTGGCCAATCTGGGCGATATACGTGCCGTAAACTTGCAGATAAGCGACATTTCATCAGGGTCAATAGGTAAGTTGTCACCCGCCACAACGGTATCTAACTTCGGAAAATTACAACCCAACGCCACATCTGCGGATATGGCGTTGGGTTTAATTAATATGATTTTTGAAAGCATCGGCACCATGGCGGCACTGGCCGCACAGGGATGCGGAGCACGGGATATTGTGCTAACCGGCGCGCTTTCTGAAATAAAACAAGGGGCTGAAGTATTCCATGCATTGGAAACACTGTATCCTGTTCGCTTTCACATACCACCACAGGCCATGTTTGCCACTGCATGGGGCGCGGCATTAGCTACTGACTGATATTCAAGAAAGCACGGTATTGTGCATTGGCTGGAATAAACTCATGGTCCCGCATCCAGTAGAAAAAGGCATTCCAGCGGTTGGTGTCGATGTAGCCCCAGCGGTTCGCGCCGAAATATACGCCGCTTAAAAAGCGTTGCGACGCAGTAAGAATATCCAAGTCCATTTCGGGGGCGTGGCGGTGCAGGATTTCCGCCGCTTGCGCATAATTATCCCGGGCGAAGGCGAAGCCCCGCGCCGACGCACGCATAAAACGCTGTGTCAATGTGCTGTCCAGGTCGTCGTTGTGGGCAATCAGCACAGGGGTGTAGTAGTCAAACACGGGGTTGACATCGCGGAACAGAAAGAAATTCGTATCCATGCCCATTTCACCCGCCATGACCAAATCCCAGCCTTCAAATACCCAGGTGGCGTCAAATTCCCGTTCAATGCCCGTGATATTATCCAAGGCCATATGGGGCACGAAGGTGACTAAATCGGGGTTGCCGCCGTCCATCCGCACGCTTTCGCGTACAATTTCATCGAATAGGGGTATCATCCAACTGCCGAAGGTGGCTCCTTCCAAATCCCGAAACCGGGTGATGTTATGTTCTGCCAGCGACAGGATGCCGCTGGTATTGTACGACGCCAACGCCGCAATGGCCGACACAGGAATAGGCGCGTGGGGGCTGTTGGCCGCCAGCAACAATTCTTCCTGAAAAGAAATGCCAAACTGGGCATGGCCCGCCGCCACCAGCAAAATGGCTCCGTCTTCGGGGGGCTGAATGATTTCTAATTGAATGCCTTCCTCAGCGAAATACCCCCGCTCCATGGCCACAAAAAACCCCGTGTGGTTGGTGTTGGGTGTCCAGTCCAGCACCAGCGTTACCTGGGTGTATTCATCGTCGGTTGTGCCGCACGCTACGATAAATAATAGCGGAATGAGAATCAGTAATTTTTTATACCACATCACGAATCATCCTCTTTTCCAATAATTTGACCCCATACATAAGTACAAGGCTGATAATAACAATTAACAAAATAACAGAGAACATCTTGTCAAACTCAAAGGTGCGGCGCACGCGGGTCATGTACACCCCCAGCCCCGTGGTGCCGCCAACCCACCCCGCAATCACCGCGCCCACGATGGCATAAGCTGTGGCAATTTTCATACCGCTGAAAAAAGACGGCATGGCCAAGGGCAATTTCACCTGCCGCAATCCTGCAAAGTACCCTCCTCCCATTACTTGCAATTCATCCGTATATTCGCGGGGGATATTGCGCACCCCGTCATACAAGCCCACCGTCAGCGGGAAAAAACAAGTCAACCCCACCAGCACCACCCGCGGTGCCATGCCATGCCCCAACCAAAGCACCAACAGCGGCGCGATGGCAATGTACGGCACCGCCTGGCTCAACACCAGCACCGGGTATAACGCCCTGCGCCAGTACAAAAACCTATCCATCAGCACTGTGATGATAAACGCCGCCGCCAGGCTGAAAAACAACCCCACAAAAGCCTCCCGTAGCGTATACATGCTGTGGCGCATTAATAGGCCGAAGTCCCCAACAAAGGCCCGCACCACCGACACGGGGCCGGGCAAAATAAACGCCTCGACCCAGCCCGCTTCGGTCGTCACCAGCCACACTACCAGCACGCCCAGCAATAAAGAGGCCGCCTGCCAATTAAAGGTGGCCAGCCGTTTAGCCATTATGCTTGTCAATTTTCTCTGCGATGCTCCATACGCCTGTTTGCGGCGCGTAATGAATCTTTACATACGACAGCAAGCTGGGCGCGCCCGCGTTAATGCAAATCAACTGGCATTGCTTCACCATGTCCATCAGCACCTCAAAATCGCCTTCCACTGTGGTTTCAAAAGGCCCCACCACCATGGGCAAGCCCAATCCTTTAATGTAGGCAATCACCGCATCCACAATGGGGATGACCCGCCCCGCTTCCACCTGCGGTAGCATTTGAATGGCCACGGCGCATTCCATTTTTTCCATTACGCACCACTCCTTTTGATAAAAATAAAACCCCATGCCATAAGCATGAGGTCACAAATCCACTGTGATTCCCTACGTTGGCATTATCCAAATCAGGTGCGGTCGATGCATTTTTGCATCCTCTCAGCCTGCACACACAAGCTCCCGAAAAATATTAATTTGTGCGGACGAGTCTAACCCGAAAATAAAATGCTGTCAACAAATAGGTTCTAGTTTTTTGGCTCTAGCCTTTGCATAATCACATCGTAGTACTCCGGCGTATGCGGTAGGTGGCAATCCATACATAGCTTGAGCTTCGTGTCCTCGTGCTTCACCCACTTGAAAATGCCGCCGCATTCGTCGCCCAGGTGATACAGCGGGCAATAACAGAACAGGCAATTAAATTCCGCTTCCTCCGGCGCGGCGTGGCAGGGGAAGTGGATGCACGCTTTGTTGCTGAAAAACCGGTAGCTTTGCTCCATGGGAATACACCACTCCTTCCTCCCTGTTGCAACAACTTTTTTATTTCGCTTCCAGTTCGGCAAGTCTTTTGCGTAGCCGTTCGTTTTCTTCTGCCACGCCTTGCCAATGTACATCTCTTGCTGCTGCGCCACGCTGTTCAGCATTATACAACGCCTGTGCTTCGTCGTGCCTTGCTTTTGCCCACATACGTTCTTTTTCCTTGAACTCATCTGATGCCGCAACATGGCGGTAGGCTTGCAATGCTTCGCTCATTTCTGGCACCTCCAATTTTTCTATAGCGGCTAAATCTTCTTCGGTTTCGGCTCGGAATAATTTGAGCCATAAATCTTTGCCGTTTGTTTTGTCATTTTCCGCAAGTGGCGGGAGCTTTTTTAATTCGTAGAAGTGCAACGCCATTTTGTCGGTAAGGGGAGCGTGGGTTGTCACTTCAAGGCATTGAAATTCGTGGTGATATTTTTCTTTGTCGGCAAATTGGTTAAAGCCCAAAATGCTGATGA